>JBAVYX010000400.1:0-3679 GCA_049588475.1 Silvibacterium sp.
GGTCCGGGTCGTCCCTTTTCTGGCCGCTCGGAGGTTGTCCACTTTGTCTGCCTGCTGCCCCTCCCTCGAACCTGTCCACGCACGATGCCCGCCCGCACAGGCGCAACCTGCTGCTCAGGACCGCCGCCCCCGCTCACGAATGCCACCCCGCATCCCCTGCCCGGAACCTGCCGCACACTCCTGCTGCCCCCGGCTCTCGGTCATTGCATCTCGCCCGCGCTATGTCCCTGATCGCCGAAGTTGTCCCGGTACCCCGGTTGGCAGGATAGCGTTGACGGCTTTCTGCCTCTTTGATTCGGCCACCTAAAAATATTCAGGCACAGGATATGCGCATTTTCAGGCAGTCAGTTGCGGTAAGCCCGACAGCGAAAACTGTCATAAGTGCCAGTGCCGGAGAGCGGAGAGTTCTGGGTATACTTGCACACAACCTTCGCCTCAGGAGGGAGGAGACCCGTGAAGCTCACGCGCACCGGCATGATTGCTCGATTCGCAATCGTGTCCCTCTTTCCTTATCGCCATCGGTGGAACCGCTCAGGACCAGCACCCAATGCTGGACCAACGGTTTACGCAGCTTCTCCAGTGAGTGACCCGTGAATCCGCTCTTTATAACCATTGGAGTGTTCGCGTGCGTCTTTGGTGGCGCAGTGCTCGGCATGTATGTGTCCCCCCTGCTGCTGGTTCACCAGCAGAGTTCGGAGTCCAAGGACATCGTGAGGCTTGGGATGGGCCTTGTCGCGACGACAGTGGCAGTCGTGCTCGGACTTCTGATTTCCTCGGCTAAGAGCTTCTACGATACTCAAAGCAACGAAGTGACTCAGCTTGCCGCGAACATTGTCATGCTTGACCGTATCTTGGCTCATTATGGTCCAGAAGCGGCGGACGCACGCGCTGCGCTGCGCACTGCTCTGGGACAATTAGAATCCCCAGAGTCACGGGATCGTTCCAACAAAGCCTACAGCACGATCAAATCCGGGGCGCTCGTGGCGGAAGGGTTGATTGACAAAATACAGGAGCTTTCGCCTAAGGACGACAACCAACGATCTCTGAAGGCGCAAGCGCTGAGTATGGCATTCCAACTCGGCCAAACGCGCTGGTTGATGTTCGAGCAAAATACCGTTCCGGTGCCCAGACTGTTGCTTGCGATGCTTATCCTCTGGCTGATTGTGCTCTTTCTGAGTTTCGCAATATTTGCTCCTCGAAATCTCATGGTTATAACCGGCCTGTTCATGGCCGCAGTCGCAGTTTGCGGCGCGATTCTCCTGATTCTTGAGATGTATCACCCTCAGACCGGCCTGATTCGTATCTCCGATGCCCCCTTGCGTGCCGCGCTGGCGCAGCTAGGTCAATAGCTGCTCCTCTTTCCATCAGCCCCCAGATCAAGGCCATTATACTGACAGCGCCATGACCGATGCGGGCGAAATTATCAAGGCCGGCGCGGTCGAGAAATTGCTGACCTTGTGAACAAGCTCGCCGGACCTTGGCGGAAGAGGCTGGGATGATGCTTGGGGGCAAGGAGCGTTTGCTGCGGGACTCTAGATTGCCTGCGAATGCCGTCCCGTCAGATTGTTCCTGCCGATAATGGAGGCATCGTCAATCGAAGACAATCTACATTTCTGGTGCGACTTTGGAACTGCTCATGACGTCATTCTACTTCCGGTACTAAGCAGATGAAAGAGTGTGCATTCTTACACATACGGGGAAACTATCCAATGAGCATATTGTCAGCGAATGAATAGGGGAACTGTTCCTGTCCGGATCAGCGTGGACAATGCACAGCTCACTTTACATTGCAAAGTAATTCGCTCGGTGCCCCATTGCCAACAGCCGATGTCTGATCGGAGCATCTTCTCCCAGAAAGTCGATAATCTGAATCTGCTCCTGAAGGGATGGGATTCTTGAATTCTTGACACAGCCACTGTGGGGGGCTGTCATGTGAGGTCTGCAGAAGAAAGATTGATCCCTACTCTGGAACAATAAGACCTGTCCGGCTACTGATAGGCGACGTCTTGCCGTTGGCAACGTTCAGAAATTCCTCACGCACCGTGTCATAGGAAGGCTGGCCTATAAAGAACTTGTAGGTAAAGTGAGTCTGCGTCCGCTGGCCCGCCTGATTTAATCCTGTTTCCTGATAGGCGTCCAGCGTAAAATCGCGAAGCCCTGCTGCGGCCTCCTTCGCATGCTCTCTCGCAAACAACATCTGATCGGCATCACTGCTCTCCAGCGTGATACGCAAAAAGGCGACCCCCTTAGCATTAGCCACCTGGCCAATGTAGTAGACCTTATACAGTCCCCATGGCACAAGGAAGGTTTGGATCGTCATGACGTTTTCGCCGATCTTCATGCGCTCGACGACATATTGCGTCATGTTCGGAGGGATAAGCCCATGCTGCCGCAACATCACCATATTCAGCATCGCGGCATCGCGAGTCTGTCTGTCGCCTGACTCGGCCGCAGCCCGGGCCAACATTGAGACTGCCTGCCAGTCCTCGAAATTAGTCATCACCAGAGGCTTCAGCACGCCAAGGGCATAGGCGGAGTCGCCCATCTCAAGCGCAGCATCACTGGCCCACTTCATTAGCAGCGAATCCCCCGGAAGATCCTGAAGCAGCCCCTTAAAACCGGGCAACGCCTCTGCGTACTGGTGTGCTAGCTGTGCCTTCCTAGCGGCTTCGAACTGCTGCCTTTGAGCTGCCGTCAGTCGCGCATCGAGTTCTTCTGCCGACTCTATATGCCTCACTGTCGCCGCGTCTGCCTGGCAAGCTGCTCGAATCGGCGCAACCAACAAAGAAGCAGTCATGACAGGGCAAAGAAATGCAGGACCATCTAGAGATCCTCCGCAATGCACTAACAATATACCCCGATTATCTCAACATAGAGGTACCCGGGCACATCAACGATCTCCCTCATGGCGATGCGTTGATGTCCAATAGGAATCGATCTCTTCGCGAGCGGACTTACGGTCGCCGTCTTTGGAGATCCGAAACGCTGCCGCAGCCAACCTCGAACGGTCCTACCGCCGGTTCCCGGCGACTGTTCGTGAGAACCAGGAACGCCTTCCGCTCCCCGTATAGGCGGTGGCGGCGGGAACTGTGAGTTCCACTTCTGCTCCGGCACCCACTTTGTTCCACACTGTCAGATTTCCGCCAGCTAGTTTGGCGCGTTCCCTCATGCCGGGCAAGCCATAGTGTCCAGCCCGCGCCTGTTTCGCCAGAACGGCTGGGTCGATGCCCTTTCCGTCGTCCTGGACACGCAATCGGAATTGTTCATTGTCATAGCGGATTTCAACCTCGATGTGCCGTGCCTGGGCATGCTGAAATGCATTCCGTAGCGCCCCCGCGGCAATCGTCTCCAGCGTGGTGATGGCCGGCGCAAGATGATTGTCCTGAACTATGGAATACTGCAAATCTTTGCACCGCATCCCGTTACTCAGTCATCGTTTCGGCCGCCCGCTCCATGGTGCTGTTCAGCGTCTGCTGCGCTTTCATCGATTGCTGTCGGCATGGTGAAATGGAAGGCTGCTCCGCGCCCATCGTTGGCCGTGGCCCACAAGCGGCCTCTATGTGATTCGACAATGGAACGGCTGATCACCAGGCCCATGCCGCTGCCTTGCGGCTTCGTTGTGAAGAAGGCGCGGAAAATCTCCTCGGACTTCTCCGGCGGCAGCCCCACTCCCGTGTCG
>JBAVYX010000401.1:0-6897 GCA_049588475.1 Silvibacterium sp.
CGTTTCTTGGCTACACTCTGTCATCAGAAAGGCCGTCTCCGCACGGCTACAACTACGCTTCGATAACGCAGTTATGCCATGAAAGAACGGCCTTTCCAAACCTTTTCAACCTAGGATCACCGCGTTCCTCAACCCCTGGTGAGAAATGCAGGCTAGCGGCCCGCCGAACGCAGCGGCAGTAGCGGATATGCAGGCACGGCGAGTCTGGCGGAGGTTCCCCGTTCTAGTCGAGGCCGTATCCGTATTTCAAGTGTTTGTAGCCGCACTTCTCGCTATGCGCGCTAGCAGTAAATTAGTGATTCCAATCCCGAGTTGTGGTCCTGCGTTTTTGCGGCGCTTAGGCCTGGGGTTTGGGCGTGAGGCGGACAAAGCGTGGAGCGAGTTCCTCCCATTTTGAGATCAGCCAGTAGGCGCGGGTGCTGGCGGTCTTCTCGGCGTGGAGCTGGACGAGTCCGTGGATACTCTCGCGGGCTTCGGCGTCTAGAGTGTCGTAAGGCTCGGGATTGAGGAAGTCGGCGTGGTAGAGCTCGTCTTCCATGAAGGTTCCTTCCTCATCGAAGACCCAGGCGAGGCCGCCGGTCATGCCTGCTCCGAAATTGAAGCCGGTGGCGCCAAGGATGACGGCGAGGCCTCCGGTCATGTATTCACAGCCGTGATCGCCGACACCTTCAACAATAGCCAGGGCTCCGGAGTTGCGGACGGCGAAACGCTCGCCGGCGCGGCCGGCGGCGAAGAGGGCTCCGCTGGTAGCTCCGTAGAGCGCGACGTTGCCCAGAATGACGTGCAGTTCGGATTGCAGGGCGGCTCGGCCTTGTCCGCGAAGGATGATTTCGCCGCCAGAGAGGCCCTTGCCGACGAAATCATTCGCCATGCCCTTGAGGATAAGCTGCATTCCGGGAACGGCGAAGGCTCCAAAGGACTGGCCGGCGACGCCGGTCATTTTGAAGGTGAGAAGTGCCTCTGAATACGTCCCGTTCGTGTTGAGCATAGCGAGCTCGCCGGCAAGACGCGCGCCGAGGGTGCGGTCTTCGTTGGCGATGAGCGCGTCGAGGGCAAAATGTTGGCCGTTACGGTAAGCAGCCAGGGCCGGTGCGACCCAGGCATCGTCGATGGGCGCACGGTCGGTGGGACGCGTGTTGCGACGGCCCTGCCAATGGGTCTGGCCGACCGGCGACGCTGCCAGGATCGGCGCAAGGTCTAAAGCGCCGTCGAAACGGACCTGTTCCATCAGATCCGTGCGGCCAATAGCGGCTTCGAGAGACGGGAGCCCGAGTTTTGAGAGGAGGACCTGCAGGTCGCGGGTCAGCTCTTCAAAAAAGCGGACGACGTGCTCGGGCTTGCCGCGGAATTTGGCGCGGAGCTCTGGCTTTTGCGTGGCGATTCCGGTGGGGCAGGTGTTGAGATGGCATTGGCGAGCCATATCGCAGCCGAGTGCGACGAGGACAGCCGTTCCAAAGGCGTATTCGTCGGCTCCGAGAAGAGCGGCGATGAGGATGTCGCGGGCGGTGCGCAGGCCTCCATCACAGCGGAGACGGACGCGGCCGCGCAGGCCATTTTGTAACAGTACCTGTTGCGCTTCAGCGAGGCCGAGCTCCCAGGGATTGCCGGCATACTTGATGCTGGAGAGCGGCGATGCGCCAGTACCTCCGCTGTGGCCCGCGATGACGATGTAGTCGGCGTAGGCCTTGGCAACGCCGGCCGCTACGGTACCCACCCCACACTCGGAGACGAGCTTGACGCCGATGGCGGCGTGGGGATTGACGCGCTTGAGGTCGTAGATGAGCTGCGCGAGATCCTCAATCGAATAAATGTCGTGGTGCGGCGGCGGACTGATGAGCTGGACGCCGGGCTGGGCGTGGCGCAGACGCGCGATCAGCTCGGTGACTTTGTGGCCGGGAAGCTGACCACCTTCGCCGGGCTTGGAGCCCTGGGCGATCTTGATTTCGATCTCCTCGGCATGCATCAGGTACTCGGCGGTGACGCCGAAACGGCCGGAGGCTACCTGCTTGATTTTGCTGTTGAGCAGATGTGAAGGCGTGGGCGTGCCGTTGAGGTCGACGTCGACATTGGGCTGGTAGACGGCTGGATCTTCGCCGCCCTCCCCGGTATTGGAACGGGCGCCGATCATGTTCATGGCGGCGGTGATGGTCTGGTGCGCCTCCGGGCTGAGAGATCCGAGCGACATGGCGCTGGCGATGAAGCGCTTGTACATGTGCGCCGGGGCCTCGACGTGCTCGAGTGCCAGTGGCGCGCCCGCGGGGCGGATCTCGAGCAAGTCGCGGAGCACGGTGGGTTCTTTTTCTACGGCCTGCGTTGAGAAAGCAGCCCAGGCAACAGCGGGCTCGGCGACGGCAGCAACACCGCGTGCGCTTCCGACGACGGTTTGGAGGGCCTTGACGGTCTGCGGCTGCCAGGAGTGCGGTTCGGCTTTTTCGGCCTTGCGGAAGCGGACCCAGCCGTAGTCGGGCAGGTCTTTGGATATGGTCACGAGCGGCACGGGGGTGGGTGACTCACCTTCGGAAGGTTCCGGAGGCGTGTTCTGACTGTTGAGCCAGGTCTGACGAATATAGGCTTCGAGTTCAGCGAAGCCGATTCCACCAAGAGGCGCCGGGGTTCCGTAGAAGCAGCGATCAATGACCTCCGTGCCAAGTCCGATGGAATCGAAGAGGTGTGCGCCGCGATAGCTATCGACAACAGAGATGCCCATTTTGGACATGATTTTCGCGAGGCCGAGGTCAAAGGCGTGAAGAAGATTGGCTTCCCCCTTTTCAGGATTGAGACCGCGGGCGGTTTCGAGTGCGAGCCAGGGAGAGACTACGCCAGCGCCCATGCCGAGAAGGACGGCGGCATGGTGGAGGTCGCGACAATCGCCCGCCTCAACGGCAAGACCGGCGAGGGTGCGCACGCCGGCACGCGTGAGGGCGTGGTGAACGGCTCCCGTTGCCATGGCCATGGGGATCGGGATGACCTCGCCGGTTGCCGCCAAGCGGTCGGTCAGCAACAGGATGGCTGCGCCGCCGCGCACCAGGTCAATGGCCTTGGCGCAGAGGTCGTCCAAGGCGGCAACCAGATTACAGGCCGGGTTGAAGACGCATTCGAGCACGGCGAGGGGCAGATTGCCGGCGAGCGCGTGCTGACGGGCGCGGAGGTCATGCATCTGCGCGAGCGACAGGAAGGGTGATGGGAGCGAAAGGCCAGAAAGCGGAGCATGCTTGTCAAGCATGTGCGGCCAGGGGCCGAGGCGGGTGTGCAACTGAAGGACACGGGCCTCGCGGAGCGAATCAGTAGGCGGGTTGGTTACCTGCGCGAACCGCTGCCGGAAGAAGGCATAAACGGGACGAGGCGAGCGAGCGAGCGGGGCCAGCGGCGTGTCATCGCCCATGGACCAGACGGCGTCCTTGCCATCCATGACCATCGGCTTGAGGATCATGTTCACGTCTTCGCGGGTGTAACCAAAGACAAGCTGCAGCCGGTTGAGCTCGGCCGATTCAAGCGGAGGGCCAGGGACATGGTCTTCAAGAGTGCTTTCTTCGAGGAGCTTTTCGTATTCGGGAGCAGCGCCGTCGAAGATGGCTTGAATCTGCTCATCTTCGAGCAGGACATGATCGGCGAGGTCGGCAACGATCATTTGTCCAGGGCCGAGGCGGCCGCTGTGGACGATGGCTTCAGGATCGAGATCGACGAGGCCGGCCTCGGAGCCCAGGACGACGAGATCGTCTTCCGTCACGAAGTATCGACAAGGCCGCAGGCCGTTGCGATCGAGGACGGCGCCGATCAGATCGCCATCGGTGAAGGCGACTGCGGCAGGGCCATCCCATGGCTCGGCGCAGTCGCTGGCGTAGGCGAAGAAAGCCGAGCGATCAAGATTGCCCGCAGGCGGAATGAGCATGCGGACGGCTTCGGCAACGGTGCGTCCATTGCGAGCGAGCAACTCGACCGTCTCGTCGAGGCTGGTGGAGTCAGAGCCATCCTTAGTGAAGACCGGATAGAAGTCGTCGGGGAAGGTGGCGGCGCGCGCATCCATGCGGGCCCGGTTGCCCCAGACGGTGTTGATTTCGCCGTTATGAGCAAGCATGCGCAGCGGCTGGGCGCGATCCCACGAGGGCGCAACGTTGGTGGCGTAGCGCTGGTGGAACAGGGCAAAAGGGGTGGTGAAGGCGGGATTTGCGAGATCCGGATAGAAATCGGCGAGCAGGCGACCGGCGCACATGGCCTTGTAGACCATGTTGGAGGAGGAGAGCGAACAGATATACCCCTCTGCGTGGCTCCGCTCGAACTGCTTGCGGGCCAGGAAGAGCCGGTGGCTGAAATTGGCCGCATCATCCCCAACCTGCGTGGTTATGAGCACGTGGCGGATGACGGGCAATGTGGAAAGCGCGATTTCGCCGAGGATTTCAGGACGAGTGGGCACGTCACGCCAGGCGAGGACTTTGAGGCTCCGGTCGGCTAGCGCCTGCTCAAATTCAACATGCGACTCGGTGGTGTGGGGCGGAAAAAAGACGACACCGACGGCCAGGGGCTGGGAGACATCGAGGGTGACGCCGGTCGACGCGAGCAGGAAGTTCCTGGGGATGGCAGTTGTAATACCGATGCC
This sequence comes from Silvibacterium sp., assembly GCA_049588475.1. GTDB lineage: Bacteria > Acidobacteriota > Terriglobia > Terriglobales > Acidobacteriaceae > Silvibacterium. The sequence continues at coordinate 4,595 of JBAVYX010000401.1, forward strand.
GTCGCTCGACTTGCCATCAGCGGCGATGGCGCCACGATGTTCAAGGCGAGCGAGGGCTGTAAGTGCTTTCTCCAGAATGTCATGAGAGGGTCGATTGCTGAGGGTGGCGACAAATCCAACGCCGCAGGATTCATGCTCGAAGCGCGGATCGACCAGGGAAGCAGGAGGGCTCTGTGGGCGCTCGGATGAAGACGTAGGATTAGAAAAGGTTATGCGACCCATGGCCTACTATACGACCTCCCAGTTTCGGTGACATTAAGAAAGTACAACGCTGGCGCGGCTGTACCGCGCACCATAAACAGATGCAATACGTAAAATTAAGAATTGTTATGAACGGCCACTTGACAGCGCGGCCTCGTATATTTATACATTAGATTGCATGTTTATGCATCGCGGTGTGATTTTATTTTAATCTCACCGCGATTTACATTTCCGACGAAAGCGGTTTTTCTCCATTGACGAAGTACGACCGGCACAATGCGATTCGGGAACTGGTGGCCAGCGCATCGGTGACCAGCCAGGACGAGCTGCGTCGCAAGCTTGTGCGCCGTGGCTTCGATGTAACCCAGGCTACGCTTTCACGCGATATCCATGAAATGCGTCTATATAAGGGTCCGAACGGGTACGCGCTGCCGAATGGCGTGGATGCAGAGGAAGACGATGACATGCCTTCGATCCACGAGGTTCTGGAAAGCTTTGGATTGAAGGTGAAGCAGGCGCAAAACCAACTGGTGCTGATTACCACCAATGGCGGAGCGCAACCGGTGGCTCTGGCGATCGACCACGAAGACTGGGAAGAAGTAGTCGGCACGATCGCCGGCGATGACACGATTTTGATCATCTGTCCCGACCAGAAGCGGGCTTCGACGCTGCGCGCGCGACTGGAAGAGATGATTGGCTGAAAAAACAGGGATCAAGCAACAGGGATTAGAAGGACATTAAGACGAAAAGATGAAAGGTCAAGTACAAACTGCGGTGATGGGCGTGAGCGGCTATGCCGGTATGGAGCTGGCACGGCTGCTGCTGCATCATCCCCGTCTGAAGGGTGCGCCGCCGGTGTTCCTGGGCCGGGCAGAGGCCACGGGCGAGGTTTCGCTTACGGCGATGCATCCACAGCTGATGGACAATAACGGCACGGCGGGATTGAAGATTGAGCCGTTTTCCTGGGAGCTGCTGAAGGCGCGTCGCGTGACGGTCTTATTTCTGGCAAGTCCCCATGAGCAATCGCGGGAATGGGCTCCAAAAGCGCTGGAGCAGGGCCTGCGCGTAATCGATCTAAGCGGCGCGTGGCGTTTGAGCCATGCGACAAATCGCGCAGTGTACAAATTCGAGCACGATGGACCCGGCGGGGCTGTCGCCGTGCAGGCAAAGGCGGTATACGGAAGCCCAGAGCTGCACCGCGAGGAGATTCGCGGGGCCGAACTGGTCGCGAATCCCGGCTGCTATGCGACTTCGGTCATTCTGGCGTTGAAGCCGCTGGTTGCAGCGGGCTGGGTGGATCTGAAGCGCGGGATTATCTGCGACGCGAAGTCGGGTGTGTCGGGCGCCGGCAAGGCTCCCTCGGAAAAAACTCACTATATGTATGCGGCAGATAACTTGTCCGCCTATGGGGTATTCGGGCATCGGCATACGGGCGAGTTACTGGAGCAGCTTGAGTTGACGGAGGAGCAGATCGTGTTTACGCCTCACCTGCTGCCGATTCCGCGTGGGATTTTGTCGACCATTTATGTGACGTTCACAGAGCGGCGCGATCCTTCAGAAGTGGAGGCGCGGTTCCGCGATTTCTATGCGGACAGCCCACTGGTTCGGGTATTTGGCGCCGGTCAGCTGCCGCAGATTCAGTATTCGGTGCGGACGAACTATTGCGATATCGGATTTGCATTACATAGGGATGGACGGCGATGCGTGATTGTCTCCTGCCTGGACAACTTGCTGAAGGGCGCGGCCGGACAGGCTGTGGAGAATTTGAACCTGATGTGTGGATGGGGAGAAACGGAGGGATTGGCATGAAATTCGTTGTCAAGCTGGGAGGAGCCACCCTCGAGAATCCAGAACTGCTGCATCAATGCGCACAGGCGATTGCAGAACTGGTGAAGGACGGCAACCAAGTTGCGCTGGTGCATGGCGGAGGCGTACAGCTTACGCGGACTCTGAAGTTGATGGGCAAGCAGAGCGAATTTGTCGCAGGGCTGCGCGTGACCGATGCGGAAACGCGGGATGCGGCAGTAATGGTACTGGGCGGCCAGGTGAACAAGGCTTTAGTGGCAGCTCTCGGCGCGCACGGGCAGGCGGCACTGGGGCTT
>JBAVYX010000402.1:0-10307 GCA_049588475.1 Silvibacterium sp.
AAAAAAACTCTCAACTATGCCGGACCCGACGGCCACGGGGAATGCACGTATAACTGGTCGCGCGACCAGCAGCTCAACCAGCTTGCCAACGATTTGATGGCCGTCGCCTATACCATCGAAGTAGGCCGCCGACTGGCCATCGAGCAAACGCATGACCGTCTCGGCCTGGACGCCGAACTCGAAGGCCTTCAGGAGGCGGTGAAGGACCATCGCGCTTTGGAGCCTGAGAACATCTCCTCCGAGCTCCAGTCCATCGCCGACGATGAGGCCGTGATGACCCGGGCCCGCAAACGCGCACAGGCATTACTGAACAGCGGCGGATCTAAACATTGACGACGTGCGTTGATGTCAGGCAGCGACGTTCCAGCATAGGCCCAGCTGCGCTGAATCGCTCTTGACTCCGCCACGTCTAATATTCAGCCCGTCAACGTGAAACGAAACTTTCTATCCTCGCCTCACGTTGATACGGTATAGAAGAGACGTAGTACCGGGTTCACCGAAGGAGGTGTCCCATGCGGCACCCAACCATTTATCACTCATGGCGCAACCCATTACGCAGGTGGATTGGCATTACACTCACTGCAGTCGCCCTGGTTTTCGCCCCCGTTCTCGCTGTCAGCGCATTTGCGCAAGAGTCGATCGCCCCGCCGCCCCCTTCGGATGCGCAGTCTCCCGTACCGCCGGCTCAGCCACCATCTCCCGACTCGAACAGCGTCCGCGCTGTCCGCCTGAGTGACGTCGAGGGCGGAGTCCAGATCTTCAACGGTACTGATTCGTCCTTTGACCAGGCCCAGCCCAACATGCCGGTCGTCGAAGGCATGCGGCTGGTCACCGGCGATGGCGGCCGCGTCGAGATTCAGTTTGAAGACGGCTCCGTCGCCCGCGTCACTCCCGACAGCTCCGTGACGCTCTCAGAGCTGCGTCGCAACGGAGACGGCAGCACCGTCACCACCATCGATGTCAACTCGGGCCTCAGCTATTACGAGCTCAATGGCCGTGCTGGCCAATACACGGTCCGCTTCGGATCCAACACCGTCACGCCTGTTGACAGCAGTATCTTTCGCATCAACCTCGACCGCAATCCCGTGGACCTGGCCGTCACCCACGGTACGGTTCACGTCTCCGATGGACAGAACCTCGCTCTTGACCTTCGCACCAACCATTCCATCCATTTTGATACCGAGAGCCTCGGCCAGTACGACCTGGTACAGAGCGTCGCCGCCGATAGCTGGGACCAATGGAACTCCGACCGCGACCAGGCTCTCGCTGCTTTGGAGCAGAATGTAACCAGCGCGCGCGCCAGCACCGGCAATCCGGATGATCCCGCCTGGAACGACCTCGACTATTACGGCGACTGGTACAACGTTCCCGGCTACGGCATGGCCTGGTCACCATCCGGTGTCGGTTCCGGCTGGGACCCCTTCGGCATCGGTTCATGGGGCTACTATTCGGGCGTGGGATACACCTGGATCTCCGGCTATCCCTGGGGCTGGTGGCCCTATCACTGCGGCGCATGGAGCTGGTTCAACAGCTTCGGCTGGATGTGGTTCCCGGGCAACTGCGGCTTCGGAGCTTACGGCGTGGGTTGGTACCCCTACGTCCCCATCTGGCACGCCCCGCCCAACTACGGGCCTCCTGTCAGGCCGAGATATCCTCCGGTCCATTCCCATCCGCCTCGCGGCCCGATTCAGTCCACAAATCGTCTCATCGCCGTTAACCGCGGTGAGCAATCCGCCCAGCAGTTCCGCGCTCTCGGAGCTCCCAGACCTGCTCCGCGAGTCTTTGACTACGACGGCAAATGGATCGCTCCGGTCGAATCCACGATTTATCCGCGCACTGGCGGCCCTATCGGCGAAAGCTTTACAACCGCAGCCGTCCGCACCCATCCGGAGGTTTTCGACATCAACAACAATGTCCGTGCCGCTGTTCCGGGACGCACCGTCTATCAACCTGGCAGCCGAGGTTCGCTTGGCTATGTGCCTCCGCCCAGCTCTGGGTATCGCCCCGCCCCTGGTTCGGGAAACGGTGCGGGCAGCGCCCCACGTAATTCGTATGTACCCCCGAGCGGCGGCGGAGTTCACTACTCGGCGCCTGCCCCCTCCGGCGGAGGCGTCCACGTCTCGGCACCAGCACCTGCCAGCAGCGGAGGCGTTCACCCTCACTAAGCGCGGCAGGGAACTGGGAGCGGGTGCCCCACGTCGGGATTTTCGGACGTGGGATACGACGAGGCGATGTTCTCCTCATCCGCCAAAAATATTCGTATTCAAAAAATCATTGCGAAACTTTCCCTGCGGATCGTACTCCTTGAGGAGTGCCTGATAGTCGGGCATTTTTCCATAAAGCTGTTTCAACCGGGAAGGTGGCACAGTAAACAGCTTCGCCCAATGCGGCTTAGCGTGGAAGGGCGCCAGCTTCTCTTCGATCTGCGGGAGTATCTTCTTCACCTCCGGCCATTCCGGTTTCCATGTGAAGTGCAGCGCCATCGACGGGCACTTGTAAGCCATGCTCATCCACAGATCGTCAGCATCGATGGTGCGTAACTCTGTCACAAAAAGATGAGGCGTGATCTGATCTCGCAGCTGCTCAACCGCGAGAATCGCCTCGTACCCCTTGTCTCGCGGCACAAAATATTCCGTCTGCAACTCCGCGCCGCTGCTCGGCGTAAAGTTCATCTTGAAGTGCGGTAGCCGCTCGTACCAAGGCCCCGGAACGCCCAACTGTTCCGTGCAGGGCTCCGCCGAGTGTCCCGGAATTGGATGCAGCTTCAGAGTCGCCAGCTTTGCCCCAAACAATTCGGGCGCAAATTTGGACGATGTTCCCGATTCCACGCGACGCTTGACCCACACCTGACCAATCCGATGATTCTGCCAGTCCGTGAACAGACTGACGCTGTAGGCGCTCCCGAATATCTCATCCAGGTGGTGCTCCAGCACATCCATCGACAGATTCTCGTATACCACCTGGCTCACCTGAAACGTCGGCTGTACGTCCAGCGTCATCTTCGTGACCACGCCCAGGCCGCCTAGACTGACGACAGCGCCATGAAACCGCTCGCCATCCCGTTGCCGTGACAGAGTCTTCACCTCGCCGTCAGCCGTGACCATCTCCATCGCGGATACAGCCGTCGACAGGTTGCCGTTCTTATTGCCCGAGCCGTGCGTACCCGTCGCGCAGGCCCCTGCGACGGAGATATGGGGCAGTGAAGCAAGGTTGTGCAGCGCATACCCGTTGCCGTCGATATAGGGAGCAAGCTCTCCATAGGTCACGCCCGCGCCGACCGTCACGGTGCGCGCGTTTTTGTCGAGCACAATCTGATCCAGGTACGGTGAGATCTGGTTTTCCGGGTTGTCGGCGATCCCGTTAAACGAATGCCGTGCGCCCAGCGCCTTCAGCGTGCTGCAACTCTTCACCGCTGCCTGTACCCCTTCCACAATCTTCGGGCGCAGCAGATGATCGGCATGAAATGTATAGTTACCGGCCCAGTTCGTCCGGGGCTCAGCCTGGGGTTCCCCGGATGCGAAGCCGTTCAGCACTGTCCCGGCCATGAAAACCCCCGATGCCTTTAAGAACTCTCTCTTATCCATCTCTATGTGCACCTCCGGCTAAGCAAACGCAATTCAACATACAGTTTGTTTGCAACTTTCACAATCGCATCGCACTCTTGGTGAATCCATTGGACGGAGTACTGTGGAGCGAAGCGAATCGCTTCCGGCAAAATCATTCCAAATGAGGAGACCCTGCTATGCCGCTTCCCACCGACGAGAAAATTCTCGCGCTCAGCAACGATCTGCTTCAGGCGTTTGAGAACATCTTTGGACAGCACCCTGGTTTTCGTCCCGCCCATGCCAAAGGCAAACTGCTGGCGGGCACCTTCACGCCTTCGCCCGCGGCCGCTACTCTCAGCCGTGCGCCGCACTTCAGCCGCCCATCTACACCCGTCACCGTGCGCTTTTCTAATTCCACCGGCATTCCAGTCATTCCCGACAACGACCCCAATGCAAGCCCCCACGGCATCGCCATCCGCTTCCACCTCGCCGAACGTGTTCACACCGACATCATCGCTCACTCGACCGACGGCTTTCCCGTTAGGACAGGCGAGGAATTCCTTGAGCTTCTGCGCGCTATCGCCGCTTCCAACGATACCTCTAAGCCTCATCCATGGCCCGTAGAAGTCTTCGTCGGCTCCCATCCCGCCGCGCTGGCATTCGTCCAGGCCCCCAAGCCAGCCCCCTCTAGTTTTGCGCGGCAGAGCTACTTCGGCATAACCGCGCATCGATTCATCAACAAGGATGGCGCCGCCCGCTATGGCCGCTACCGGATCGTGCCCGTAGCCGGCAACGAATTCCTGGACGACGCCACCGCCGCTGCTAAGAGCGCAAACACCCTCTTTGATGACCTCGAGGAAAAAATCGCCAAAGGCCCAATCAAGTTTCGCGTACTGGTTCAGCTGGCAAACGACGGAGACGTCGTCGACGACGCAACCATCCACTGGCCGGAAGACAGAACTGTGCTCGATCTGGGAACGATTACCCTGACGGAGCCGGTGGCCGACGATGCGCACGAGCAGAAAAACATCATTTTCGATCCAATACCTCGCGTCGATGGAATCGATCCGTCCGACGATCCGTTGCTTGAGCTACGCGCCGCCGTCTATCTGATAAGCGGACGCCGCCGCCGCGCAGCCCCCGAACAATAGTCTCCGGACCCTGTAGCAAAGTGACCACCCGATCGAACCGGAGACCAACCTGACCGCAACTCCCTTGCCTGCCTCTGCGCTGCTATGATGTTGCGTCGCCTGAAAGGTCTCCGGTGAAATGCAGATAACCCGCCCTCGTTGCCCTGGACTGCCCGTATTGTTCTTCGCCCTGCTTCTAGCTGCTCTATCCATCCAAACGGCTGCGCAGACCCCACCAGCAGGGAATCGGCCTCCAGTTGCGCTCGACGCCGTATCCAGCTCTCAGCCCCAGCGCGACGGCATTCAAATCCAAGCAGGTCAGGCGCAAATGCGCATCACGGCGCTCCGCGACGACATCATCCGCGTACGCGTAGCCCCCGGCGCCACCCTCCCTGAAGACGCCTCATGGGCAGTTCTCGCCGTCCCACGCACCAGCTCTGTTGCTGTGCAGCCCAGCCAGGATGCCGCATCCGTCGGTTTTCGCACCGCGTCGCTCGACGTGCGTGTCGAACGCAACCCGCTGCGCCTCGTCGTTCGTGATCTTGCCGGAAACATCATCTCCGCCGACGCCCTCGGGCGTCCGACTGAATTCAGGCACGGCGGCTTCTCCGTCTATAAAGACATGCCCGCCGACGCGCACTTCTTCGGCCTCGGCGACAAGGCCGGATCGTTCGACCGCAGAGACCAGGCCTACACCCTCTGGAACACCGACGTTGGCCCGCAGGAATCTACTGACCCTCTCTATAAAAGCATCCCGTTCTTCCTCTCCATCACCGGCGGTCGCTGCTACGGCCTCTTCCTCGACAACACATGGCGTACCTGGTTCGACTTTGGCAAGCAGGCGCGCGATGCCTATGCCTTCGGCTCCGAAGGCGGCCCGCTCGACTATTACCTTATTTACGGCCCCACCCCGAAACAGGTCGTCGAAGCCTATACGTGGCTCACCGGCACGCCGCCGCTTCCTCCGCTGTGGGCCCTTGGATTCCAGCAGTCTCGCTACAGCTACAGTCCCGAATCCCAGGTACGCGAAATTGCTGATCGTCTCCGCGCGGACAAAATTCCCTCAGACGTTCTCTATCTGGACATCGACTACCAGTACAAGAACCGTCCCTTCACGGTCGATCCCGTTAAGTTCCCAAATTTTCCCGGCTTTGTCGCGGATCTCCGGCAGCAGGACTTCCACCTCGTCCTTATCACCGACCTGCACATCGCCTATGCCCCCAACCAGGGCTACGCGCCTTACGACACCGGCCATGCCGGCGACCATTTCGTGAAGAATCCTGATGGCAGTGAGTTTGTCGGCGTCGTATGGCCCGGCCCCGCGGTCTTTCCTGACTTCACCCGCGCTCAGACGCGCGCATGGTGGGGCAACCTCTACAAGCAGTTCGTCGCAGACGGCGTCTCCGGTTTCTGGAATGACATGAACGAGCCCTCCGTCTTTGACGGACCAGCAAAAACCATGCCTCTCAACACCGTCCATCGCATCGAAGAGCCGGGCTTCACCACTCGCACCGCCACCCATGCCGAGATCCACAACATCGTCGGCCTGCAAAACGCCCGCGCTACCTACGAGGGCTTGCTCAAGCTGCGCCCTGAGGAGCGTCCCTTCGTTCTCACGCGTGCCACCTACGCCGGCGGCCAACGCTACGGATTCACCTGGACCGGCGACAATTCCTCCACCTGGAATCACCTTCGCCTTGCCACCCAGATGCTCCTTAACTTGGGCCTTAGCGGCATCTCTTTCGTCGGCGACGACATCGGCGGTTTCAACCTCTCACCCGCGCCCGACTTGCTCACTCGCTGGATCGAGATTGGAGCCTTCAACCCCATGTACCGCGACCACTCCACGCTTGGCTCGCTGCCACAGGAAGTCTGGGCTCACGGTGTGGAGCACGAGAATATCCGCCGCCGCTACATTGAAACCCGCTACCGCCTGTTGCCCTATATCTACACCATCGCCGATGAAGCCTCGCGCACCGGCGTTCCCCTCATGCGGCCAATCTTCCTCGAATTTCCCGAGATATTCGCGCCCGCGCCGAACGGCGCACCTGCGAACGGCTTCGACGGCCTCGACACCGAATTCCTCTTCGGCCCCGACCTGCTCATTGCACCTCAGCCATTCGCCGACGCCCTCGATGACTACACCATCTCCTTTCCGAAGGGTCAGTGGTACGACTTCTGGACCGGCCTCAAGATTCCACCTCCTCCAACTCCGCCTACCATCACCGAGATCGCCAATGCAGGGCCCGGAGCCACGTTCCCGGAGCCTCCCAAAACCCACCCGGTCCTTGACACCCTTCCTGTCTACGTCCGCGGCGGAAGCATCCTGCCTCTCCAGCCACTCATTCAGAACACCACGGAGATCCCCAACGGCCCTCTTGAGCTGCGCGTCTATCCTGGACAGAAATGCAACGGTTCGCTCTATCTCGACGACGGCCACACCTTCGGATACCAGCACGGCCAGTTCCTCCGTCAATCCTTCACCTGCCGGTCCGAGAGCAATGCGATGCACGTCCACTTCGGCGCGCGCGAGGGAAGCTATGCACCCTGGTGGAAGACCATCGAGGTTGTGATCTACGACTGGCCCTCCGCTCAGGCCGACGCGAAGCTCTCAAACGCGGCAACGTCATTGAAGACAACCTATGACGCCCCGGCACGCGCCCTCCACGTCGCTATTCCAGATGCTGCGGGAGAGACGGAACTCAACGTAACAGGGAAATAGCCGGCAGCTCTTCCCCCAATGGCTCGAGTATTCAGGCTTTCTTCAATGAGGTTTGCATCTGTTTGGCGATGAACCGAGCAAAATGATGGAGCTCAAGGTTAATGCTGGCGCGATCAAGAGCCTGAAGGTACTCTGCGCGGTCGTCAACGCGAACGATCGTCCAAGGATAGCCGCCTGATGCCAGAAGTACGTTCATCAGGAAACGAGCCATTCGCCCATTGCCATCGGGGTAGGGATGAATATAGCCGAAGAGCCAGTGCCCGAGAACGGCGCGCACGGATGCTTCCGGCTCCTTCTCGATCAAATCGAATAAAACTGGCATGGCATCGCGAACGGCTTCCCAGCGCGGGGGGACATATCGCGAGTTCCGCAGATAAACCGCATCATTGCGGTATCCAGCGAGCGCTGAGGCTGCGATCAAGCCAGATGCGACGGATGGCTCGAATAGTTCACTGTACCAGTCGCGGTGATCGTCCCTAACGATCACGCCTGCATTCTCTCCCGCAAGCGCCTTCGATACGCTCACCTTGACTCGTTGGAATGCCTGCCAGTAGCCACGAGCCGCGAGAGCATCACGATTCTGTCGATCTGCTTCATGATGGCGCGGGTCCCACTTGCCCGACATGACCCGCTCAATCAACTCAGGACTGACAAGGAAGCCTTGGATAGAGAGCGAATGGTAGGCATCGTTTTTGTAGACCTCGTCTACTTCAGAAAGGTACGCCTTCTTGCTTCTTGGCAAACCTGGTGCAGAAGGGAAGCTCTTGAGCACTGTTTCGCGTGATGCGGCCCACATTGCCTTCAACCTGCCAACAATCCGCGTTTCCTCCGCCGCGCTAATCGCAAAGACATTCTGTTTGCTTTCAAAGGGGTCAGATTCGCGAACGTCGTATCCAGCGGCTTTCATCGTCGAGAGAATCTCGTCGGCCTGTTCGCCCCCATTCACTCTGCGTAGCGCGCCTGCAAGCCTGACCGCAATCGCCGAATGACCGCCATCGAGCAACATGCGCAGCAGATTCGAGACATCAGTGATGCTGGACAGAACCACTTGTACTTCGATTTGGTTGCGGCGGAAGGATTCGGGGACACGCATGAGCGCAGCATCGGGCGAGAAGAGACGTAAGCCGTCTCGAACCATAATTTGATTGCGAGGTAACACCTGCGACTGTTTCAGATCGTAGAGTGAGGTATGAAACGGCGGCTTGGTCGTGTTGTTGTGACCTTTCCGGCTGTAAACGATGGTTTGCGTTGGCACGACTGTATTCTCGGCATGGAGAAGGAGTGATTGTTCCGGCGAGAGGTGCCAGTTCGCTGTGTCAATACAAGTAAATTATGCCGTGCCTTGACAAGTTCATTCTGTTCGCTTGTCTGCGCTTGGATCAACTGGATTGAGCTGAAATCGGCAATCAGGAATGCGACTACCACGAACGGCAACAGCCACCAAACAGCCGTCGGATCAAAATCCGCTGCGTATGGCAGGTGAGTTTGATCTCACAGATCAGCCACCAAGCCTCTCTTCGGATTTTCGATCCGCCGTGTTTTCGGCCATTTTGCACTACTTTTTGTGCTTTTTAGGGGGCTGTTTTGGTGGCTGTTCGTTTTCAACTTTTGTGCGTTTTCTTGCGATACGAGCACTCAGCAAAGCAGCTCTATGGCCGGACGAAGCCAACCTGCAGTCGGATTTGGTGAACTAGCGGGGACACGTTTCTCGCGACTCCTGCAGTCCAACTCACTTTTCCAAACATGCTGGTTGCGGAAAGGCGAGTTGGAGTCTTCGCCCTATCAGGCGTGTCCGTATTCAAGCTTGGGGTACCAGTCGGTGCCGCGGCCCTCGGGAGTCAAATCCAGCAATAGCCAGAGCGGATCAAGATCGGGGCCGCCGCGTGGATCTTGTCCCGGGTCGGCCATCGCGCCGCTCATCTCTCCGCTGTAGAAGTGTCGGACGACTCCGTCACGACGTCTGAAGACACTGAATCCTGGCACATCCGCGTCGTCTGAGTTGACATAGGTGCGCGTGTACTCGCCGCTGAGATCGGAGGCGAACGGAAGATTGCCGAAACCGCGTTGCCGCCTATACTCCATGAGGCGTTCGATGCGTGAACGGGCAGTGACCACGATGGCTATGCGCTCACGCAAATTGACGGCGATCCCATTCCACGCAGTGAGGAATGAGGTGCAGCTGGGGCAAGGCGCCTTGCGCTGCGGGCCGTACATCATGCTGTAGACCATCAGCGTGTCTTTCTCGCCGAAGAGACTGGAGAGAGAAATCGAGCCTGATTCGGAGACGAACTCGAAGTCTTTGGCCAGTTGGCCGCCGGGCGGCAGCCCTCGCCGCTGATCGGCGACGCGCTCAATGTGGCGGCGCAGCTCGATCTCCTCGGAGAGCAGCGCATTGCGCGCCGTGCGATATTCTGCGCTCTCATTTGGATAGTGGGCCTGATTGGTGGCAGCTAGTTGCTGAGCTGGAACAAGCTTTTCCGAACCGGGCATAGAACCCTCCAACGTGGTAATACCGCGCTCTCATAGGATGCCATGCGCGACCGACGGGTCATGGCCCTTCGGCAGCGCAGGGTATTTCGCTTTTGTAAGGTGGCAGATAGTAAGCTGCTCTTATTCCTTGTTATTAGGTTACTAACCAGAGAGCGTCCTCGACCATTTACATCCTCTCCGCCTCAATGTTCACCTCGTCCAACCCTCGTGCTTGCCCTGATATACACTCTCGTCTAAGCCTCACAAATTCATTGCAGCTACGAGCTTCTCAGGAGAACCGCCAGCATGTCACTACTAAGCAGGGGCCACCCCGTTGGGGTGGTTATGTGACCCTGAAACTCTGTCAGAGCTCGATGGCGTAGTACAGGCACGGACTTGGCGCGGTTAAAATCTCAGTCACAACTTGGCTCGGCAGCTAAA
>JBAVYX010000403.1:0-73065 GCA_049588475.1 Silvibacterium sp.
GGGTCCAACCCCACGATGATCAAGGCTCCGCCGTTGTTCCCGGTAAATAGAGGATCAGGCCAATCCACACTCGAGACGGCACCCGCCACTCCAGGCACACTACGCAATGAACTGGTTAAGAAGCCTAAAGCATCTGCGCCTTTCGCCGAATCCGGATCGGGAATACCGCTGATTACCAGAACAACGCGGTGGGCGTAGGAAGACTGGAAACGCTGCGCCAGTTCCAGGTCGACTTTTTCGGATTCTCCGCCCTTGATGTGAACAGCCGTCTCCAGACGACGTTCGACCCTGAAGGAAAAGGGTAGCAGCGCAAGCGCCATGGCAAACCCCGACATCGCCAACCAGAATCGGCGGCGAGCGGCACCACGGCCAGTCTTCGAGCTAGGCTCAGTTTTCGAGTCAGGCCCAGTTTTTGAGTCAGACGTGGACGATCGGATCGTTTCTGATTCCCCCTGAACCATAGGCACTATAGCACTCGCAAGCCGGCAACCTGGAATGTCACGCGTGTCTTCAGCTTACAGCCCACGAGCTTACCGTCCTCAAGAAAGATGAGCGAATGTGGAATCGGGGATGTCACCTTTATGAAGATTCGTCCGCTTTACCAGGTAGGGGCAGGATTCATATTGCCAGTCGGGTATTTACGACGTAATAATGTACGACACCGCAGGGACCGTCCAGCCGGAACCACCTCTCCGACGCCGTTCTTGAGGTAGCCCTCGGCAGGGTTCTGCTTCGCTTGAGGTCTGTCGTGGTACGAACGCGCTCGAATCTCGTCCTTCTCTGCCTCCTGATCGCTCCTCTCTCATGCTTCGGATCGGACTGGACGCAGCCCACTTCGGAAGAGCTGAAAATGACCTCTGATCCGGCCGCTCCGGATGCGCCGGCAGTTTACCTCTTCCGCGAAGAGAAGATGAATGATCGAATGCACGATCTCACCATTTACGCCCGGATCAAGATCCTGACCGAAAAGGGCAAGGAGATGTTCGCCGACATCGAGATTCCCTATCTTCAATCCGATTCCAAAATTACCGATATTGCAGCGCGCACCATCCATCCGGACGGGACGGTGATCCCGTTCACGGCGAAACCGATGGAGAAGCTGGTGATAAAGACTGGCGACCACAAAGTAATGGAGAAGGTCTTCACAATGCCGGATGTGCAGGTCGGCAGTATCCTCGAGTATCGCTGTAGGCTGCAATACTACGGTGCTCTTCCGGCCAGATGGTATCTAGCGAAATCGGTCTTCGTGCACAAAGCGCATTATTACTTCTATCCGGGTCAGCCATCGATGTACAGCTGGAGCCTGCCGGCGGGCGTACACGTAACGGAGACGAAGGAGGGTGGTTACGATCTGGTGGTGGAGAACATCTCAGCCCTGCCGGATGAGGACTACATGCCGCCCTTCAAAAGCTTCTCCTTCCGGGTGAACTTCTACTACTTCTCAAGCTTGCGGACGTCCGATGAGTACTGGAAGGAACTTGGCAAGTACTGGTCGAAGGACGAGGTGGACCGGTTCGCGAATCCCTCGGGCAAGATACGCAGCGCAGTGGGACAAATTGTTGCATCCGGAGACAGCGATGAGAAGAAGGTCGAGAAAATCTATGACGAAGTGATGAAAATCGAGAACACCAGCTTCACCCGTACTCGTTCCGCCGCAGAAAGCAAGGCCGAGCATTTAAAAGACAGGAGCGCCGAGGATATTTGGAAGCAGCGGCAGGGAACCTCTAACGAGATCAACGGCCTCTTCATTGCCATGGTTCGCGCAGCGGGGCTGAAGGCGTACGCCATGATCGTGGTCAACCGGGACCAGAACATGTTCCAGCCCCTGTATCTTGACTGGGACCAGCTGAACGATGAACTGACCATCGTCGTCATCGGAGGCAAGGAGATCTATTTCGATCCCGGACAGCGGTACTGCGAATTCGGGAAGCTGCACTGGAAGCATACCTGGGCGCAAGGTGTGCGCCAAGCGGACAACGGCACGCAAATCGCGACCACGCCTGGATTGACCTACCAGGATAACCATGTCGATCGATATGCCGACCTCACTCTCGATCAGGACGGCAAGGTGCACGGGGTCATTCGCATTAATATGACCGGCACCATGGCTCTTACCTGGCGGCAGGCTGTTTTGAGCAGCGATCAGGATGAGATGAAAAGGGAGTTCGACCATGAGCTGCACGAAAGAATGTCGCCGGGCGTGGAGGTGAAGACAAATCATTTCGTCGCGCTGACGGACTACAAGCATCCGCTCATGGTCGTGGTGGATGTGAGCGGCAGCTTCGGGACGTCAACCGGCAAGCGGGTATTTGTCCCTGCGGCGTTTTTCGAGGGCGGGGCCAAGCCTCTTTTCGCCCAGGAAAAGCGGGAAAGCGCGGTGGACCTGCATTATCCCTACACAGAGCAGGACCAGTTCAGCATGACTTTGCCTCCAAATCTGACTCCCGAAAGCGTTCCCAAGGAGTCGAGAGTGATATTTGGGTCGAATGCACAATACGTTGCCAAATTTGTCATAAAGGGTAATACCTATACATATGGCCGGCTCGTGGAGCTCGCGAATGCGTTTTATACCGTCACCGAATATCCTCAGTTGCGCGGCTTCTATCAAAAGACGAATGCCGAGGACCAGGCGCAATTGGTGTTGCTCAATCATCCGACGCCGGTGGGTGCTTCAACATTGGAAGGGAATAGCAAATGAAGGCAAGCACGATCCTGGTCTGGGCTGCGGGGCTGTTGCTGGCGAGTGCTGCCGCGGAGGCGCCGGCGCTCGCCTTTCCGGACTGGGTAACGCAGGCGGCCGCGGTGCCACTGCCCGAGCATTCGAGCGACGCCAGGGCGATAGTACTGCTGGAGGACACGCTCATTACCGTGCAGCCCGATGGGCGCTCTGTCGAGCGGTACCGTTTGGCGGTCAAGATTCTCCGGCCGGGGGGCCGCGAATACTCTGAGCTCTCCGCATCGTTTTCTAAGGATGCAAAGCTGCACTCGTTTCACGTGTGGAGCATCGGTCCGGATGGGCACCAGTACACGATGAAGGAATCGGAATACCACGAAGAGGGCGCCGAAGGAAGCGGAGTGCTTTATGAGGATGAGCGCTTCAAAAAAGCTTCGGCGCCGGGCGCCGATCCGGGCGGAGTAGTCGCGTACGAGTTTGAGCGCCAGGTGCTCCCCTATATGAGCGAGACAACGTGGGGCTTTCAGAATCCGATTCCGACCGTGCGTTCCGTCTTCGAACTGGACTTACCGGCGGGATGGACGCAGCTTGCCGTCTGGTTCAAACACGATCCTATCCAACCTGTCGAGCTCGCACCCGGCCATTTCCGCTGGGAGATGACAAATATTCCGGAAATTGACCTTACGGATATTCCGCTGGCTCCATCGGAACGCGCTCTTGCCGGCCGCATGGTGGTGCACTACTCGGCGCAGTCGTTGCCGCAGGGAGACGCGCTTTGGGCGATGATGGGGAACTGGTTCCAAAACCTTGCCGCGCCTAGTTCCGAAGGCACCTCCGAGATTGCCGCAAAATCCCGTTCGCTGGCCTCGTCTGATGCCGACTTCACGCAACGCATTCAGAGAGTCGCAACGTTCCTCCAGGAAGAGATTCGCTACGTTGCCATCGAGATCGGGATCGGTGGTCTGCAGCCGCACCCAGCGACTGATGTCTATCGCAATCGCTACGGCGACTGCAAAGACAAAGCGACCTTGCTCATTGCCATGTTGGACGCAATCGGTATTCGCGCCACATGGGTGCTGGTCGACACGCACCGCGGTTTCATCGATCCACGAGTTCCATCGGTGGATGGCAACCATGCCATTGCAGCGATCGAGATTCCGAAGGGATACGACGACCCCTCCCTGAAGGCTGTCGTTAAAGCCCATACAGGCAAGCGTTATCTTATCTTCGATCCAACGAATCCCTACGTATCGATCGGGTTGCTCCCCGAATATCTCCAGGGCGGCTACGGAATTCTGGTTGCAGGCGGCGACAGCCAGGTGATATCCCTGCCTGTTCTGAAACCTGAGAGCGATACAACTGTGCGCGATGCCAAATTTGATCTTGATCCCGACGGTACCATAAAAGGCTCGGTGACAGTTACACATAGCGGTGCTTCAGCATGGGGTCTGCGCGAGTTTTATGCCATGAGCAGCGACAAGGAGCAGCGCGAAAACCTCGAACAATCTCTTCGTCGCGATTTTTCGTCATTCACGCTAGGTTCGCAGAGTGTCGAGCACGTTCGCGATCTCAATCAGCAGCTTTCCCTGAAGTACGAGGTGACAGCATCATCCTATGCGAAGGCGGCTGGCTCTCTACTCTTATTGCGCCCCAGAGTTGTCGGCACCGATGTCGAGCAACTTAATGACAAGCCGCGCAAATATCCGATTCAGTTCGACGTACTGGGCGAATGGAAGGATGACTTCGAAGTACGTATTCCAGCCGGCTACACGATCGACGAGGTGCCTGACCCAGTGAGTGTGGATGCAGGTTTCGCGAGCTATCGCAGTGAAGTGAAAATAAATGGCAATACGCTGCACTATTCGCGCGAGTACGTCTTAAAGAAGCTCGATCTCGATCCGGATCAGTACTCTGCTTTAAAGAAGTTCGAAGCTGAGGTTAACACGGATGAGAACCGCAGCACCGTTCTAAAAAAACAGTAGCTGTTACATTTTTCTTCCGGCTTCCTTCTTTTCTCGGCTCATAGGAACTACCTGAACCGTGGTCTCGCGCATTTCTGCCAAGAACCGGTTGATGATGGAGCCTCGCAGCAGAATGTCGAAGCGGGAACGAGCGGATTGTCCAAAGACCACGTGCGAGATGTTTTCCTGCTGCGCGAAGTCGATGAGGGTTTCGGCGACACTCTTCCCTTTAAGCGTCACGACTCTGGCCCCGAGCTCGCGCGCCATGCGTTCGTACTCCTCAAGCCGCGCAAAGGCCTCAGGATCGTCATGCCGGTGATCGCTGTCAGAGGTTTCAACGTAGACGGCATACCAATTGGTGCCCAGCCTTCCGGCGATGCGCGCGCCGGCGCGCAGCAAGCGTTCGGTGCCCGAACGTGAGGAGAGGCAAACCATGACTTTTTCCGGCATGGGCGCCTGCTCTAATCCTTGGACACGGCGGTATTCAGCGGCGGCGCTGCCGACCTGCTCGGCTGTCGTTCGCAGCGCAAGCTCACGCAGCATGTTCAGATTGCCTTTGCGGAAAAAGTTGGCCAGCGCCTGCTCGACTTTCTCTGAGGCGTAAATTTTTCCCTCGCGCAGACGTGTGCGCAGCTCGTCCACAGTCACGTCGACATTCACGACCTCGTCGGCTCGCTTCAGGAAGCTGTCGGGAACCGTCTCGCGGATTTGCGTGCTGGCCGAGCGGGAGACTGCGTCGTTCAGCGTCTCAAGATGCTGGATGTTCACCGCCGTCATGACGTTAATGCCGGCATCGAGCAATTCGAGGACGTCCTCGTATCGCTTCCGGTTCCGCGATCCGGGCACGTTCGTATGCGCCAGTTCATCGACGACACAGGTATTCGGCTTGCGGGCTAGAATCGCGTCGAGGTCCATCTCCCGCAATGTGACTGAGCGGTAGGCGATCTCCTTTTCAGGGATGATTTCGAGATCGCCGATAAGCGCGGCGGTTTCTGCGCGGCCATGCGGTTCCACCAGCCCGATGACTACGTCAACTCCATGCTTCTTCAGCAAGTGCGCTTGCTCGAGCATGCGGTAGGTCTTGCCTACGCCGGGCGCTGCGCCGAGGTATACGCGCAGCTTCGCTGGTTCGACCACAGGCTGTTCGAGCTCGATCATAGGGCTCATGGTCAGCCAATCTCCACAGGGTGGAGAGTCGGGGCGACAGTTGCGATAGGCAGTGTAAAGCTGAACGTCGTGCCACTCCCGAGCTTGCTTTCGACAGAAACCTGCCCACCGAGTGATTCCACCAGACGCCGCACAAGAGCCAGACCCAGGCCGGTTCCTTCATCCGACCCGGTGGTGAAGCG
Organism: Silvibacterium sp.; assembly: GCA_049588475.1. GTDB lineage: Bacteria > Acidobacteriota > Terriglobia > Terriglobales > Acidobacteriaceae > Silvibacterium. The sequence continues at coordinate 5,985 of JBAVYX010000403.1, forward strand.
CCCGAAGATGGTGCGCAGCCGCTCGGCTTCGATGCCGCGACCGTTGTCACGCACGAAGAATTGAACGCCTTCCTTTATCTCTGTGGCCTCAAGAAGAATGATTCCGCCTTCTGGTGTGTATCGAAGTGCATTTACTAACAGATTGTCGAGAATACTCCGCAACGCGCGGCGGTCGGCGTTGACGTGTGCCAGGTCCACGAAAGCGTTCAACTGGAGTTCTATCTTTTTTGCCCGCGCCTCCTCTTCGTGGCGGGAGATTGCTTCCCGCAAAATATCCGCGGGGCGCAGCCGCTCGATCTTCAACGCACGGCGGCCGGTATCGAGTTCGCCGACCTCAATCAAGTCTGCCATGAGGTCGTTCAGTTGCTCAGCCTCTTGTTCAGCGCCGCTGATCAACTCTCGTTGCAGGGGTCCCAGCTCGCCGGCGTGGCCGCGCGAGAGTGCGTAGAGCGAAAGACGCAGCCGTTGTAGTGGATCGCGTAGCTTTTGCGAGGCTACTGATAGAAAGCGCGTCTTGAAGCGATCGACTTCCTGCAATTCGGTCACGTCTTCCAGCACCGTGACCGCTCCCAGCAGCTTGCCTTCACCATCTCGCATGGGCGTAGTGCGTAAGCGATAGCTGCGTTGTGCCTTACCAATGCGCATGGGCAGCAATGCAGCCTCGCCCTCGCTGGTGGAGGCGCGCTGCATAGAAACCGCCATGCGCACCGCATTGAGGATCTTCTCTCCTCCCGGAGTATTGGTCAGCACCATTCGGTCCGACGACCCCTCGCCTAGCAATTCAATGGAAGCCTGATTAAGCTTCAGGACGTGGCCTTTTGCATCGGTCACGATCACCGGCTCGAAAATGGATTGCACAACAGCGTCGCTTAGCTGGTGTTCCATTTGAAGTCGCCCTGATTCGGTCTCGCGCAGATCGCGCAGCCGCACGGCCATCCTGTTGAATTCGGTGGCAATGGTACCCAGGTCATCTTTCTGTCTCCACTCAATGCGCTGTTGCAGATCTCCCTGACCAATGCGTTTGGCGGCGCGTGCGGTGCGGCGGACAGGCGTCACAACAAAATACGTCATGACTGTGGCAATCACGACGGCGGCAGCGATGCTTGCTCCACATGCGCTGATCAGCCGCGCGCGCAACCGCGCTTGCTGGCGCTCGAGGTTCCCAACGACGGCGTCGTGACGGGCCTTGAGAGTTTCGAACTTGCTGGTTAGATCGCCGCTTACCGGTTCAAGCTGCGGTGCGAGCCGGGCAAAGCCATCGGGTCCATGTTCAACTATCCTTGCGTGCCGGGTTTTCAGATCGTCCAAGGAGATAGTTGGATCAAAACGTGCCACTGTGGCGCTGGCTATGTTCAGGAGATCCTGTGTCTGGGTCGCCTGTGCAGTGAATTGCGAAGATAATTGCGGCGTCACTCCAGTTTCCAGCCTCGCCGCGATCAGCTCCTCCCCGGCCAGTGAAGCTCTTGTGGCGGCTAGCGCGGCCAGCGCCGCATCGGCCGTATGCTGTAAGGCGTCGAGGGCGGCAAGCTGAACAAAAGAGGTTCGCACCAGCAGGCTCACGCCGGTCACCAGCGCGATGAGAAGAACACAGCCCAGAATGAGCCTTTGGTACAGAGTCAACATGGTTAGAGCCTGTTATGAACTTTTACGCAGGCCACCCGCAGGCCGGTGCGATTTTGGTTTCGTTGTAACCCTTTGTCGATCAGAGATTCTGATAACGCTTCAATACGTCCTCCAAAGTTACTACACCTTCGAGTTTGCGCTTATTCGCACGGTTCAACACAGGCAGCAGAGGCCAGCGCGGAAAGTAGTGCAGGGTGTTGTCCAGGCGCAGGTCGGGGAAGAGCATGGGAGTGCGATCCGGCTTAAGCACGCGTTCAATCGGTGTGTCGCCTGTCAGGGTTGCAGTAACGCTGGTCAATTCATTCTTGCTCATTGCGTACCAGGATCCGTCCCAAAGCTGTACCAGGACCGATGACGCATTGGTCGCAGCCGTTGTCGCCGATAAAGCCTCAATAGACTCGCTGCCGCTCACGACCGGTACATTCACCGGCCGCAGAGCGTCTTCGATGTGAAGCACATTTTCTTCTCGCTGCTCTTCCATCGAAGGTAGATCCAGGCCGTCCTGCTGGGTAAAAACCTCAAAGATAGGAACTGGCTGGAGGCTGCGCGAAAGCAGATACGCGATCGTGTTCGCCAGAATAACCGGCAGGATAATCGAGTAGTTGCCACTTACTTCGAGCACCATGAAGACGGACGTAAACGGTGCGCGCAGAAAACCGGCGAAGAGGACTCCCATACCTACCAGCGCATACGACCCGACGGTTCCAGTGAGGTGTGGGAAGTAATGCTTTTCAAACGAGCCGACAGCTGCGCCCAGCATCGCACCTACAAAGAGTGTGGGCGCAAACATCCCGCCCGGTGTGCCGCTCGAAAATGACAGCGTTGTCGCCACGATTTTGAACACAGCTAGTGCCAGCAGGATCTGCCAGACAAATTGGCCGTGCATCGCCTCGTCGATCACCCCATACCCTGGACCCATCACCTGCGGAAAGCCGAAGAAGCCGATGGCTCCCACCATTAACCCAGCCAAACCCGGTTGGAAGAACTGGGTCCAGCGCGGCAGGATGCGCAAACGCGGCCGGAGATAGCCGAGCGCCTGGGAAAATACCAACGCAAAAAGGCCGCCAAAGACTCCCAGCACCGCATAGGCTGTTAGCTCGCGCGGGTCTCGGAGCGTAACTTGCGGAATACGGAAAAGGGGTTCGGAGCCCCAGAACCAGCGCGCTACCACGACACTGGAGATGGCGGACAAAACCACGGAGCCAAGCACGGCCGCGCTCCAGCGCCCGATGACCTCCTCAATCACGAAAAGAATCGCGGCGATCGGAGCGTTAAAGGCAGCGGCAAGTCCGGCTGCCGCTCCGATGGGGGCGAACAGTCGCAGGCTCTGGCGCGACAACCGCAGTCTGCGCGCCACCATCGACGCGACCCCAGCGCCAATTTGGAGCGAAGGGTCTTCGGGGCCAAGGGAGTGCCCGGCTCCGATGGCAATCGCGGAGGTAAGAAACTTTCCTATGACGGTTCTGAAGGAAATGTAGCCGTTGTAGATGTAGAGCGCAGCCTTAGTCTGGTTAACGCCGCTGCCACTGGCCCCCGGGAAAAACCATTGCACCAGCGCCGCAACGATTAAGCCTGCCAATGTGGGCGCCAAAAGCAGCCGGTACTGTCCGGGGTGGGGCGCCGATCCAATAGTCAAAATCCTGATCCACTCAATGGCAATGCGGAAAGAGACGACCAGTAGTCCCGACAAAACTCCAATGAAGATCGACAACACCAGAAGGAGCCGCTCGTCGCGGGTGGGCGCAATTTTATCCAGATCGGGAAGGCGCTGAGCCGCCAACTCTTCTTTGATCGCCTGCTCTGCTTTCACTTCTGTTCCACCGCCTGCGGGGATTGCGCAATCTTCAGAAGCAAGGCATCGTCGCCACCTGGAGCTCCGCAGGACTGTGCTGTTTGCTTTTCGGTATCGAAGACCAGGCTCATGATCGTCTGCTCCAGTTGGGGGTCGCGTGCCAGCACTATAGGCGTCAACCCGGAGGGAATCCGTTGCCATTGCGACTCGAGGTTCGTCAAGACAGAAACGGGAGTTACTTTGTTGAGGGAACAATCATCCAGGCGTGCCTGCGCGACCTTGGCCATATGCAAAATACGCTCTGCACGCTCTTTGACGCTCAAATCCGGTGCCGGAAATAGAGCCAGCAGGCGTTCGGTGTCAGCAAGCATCTCGCGACTGGGTGTGCGCATAGCGTCTGGCTGCGATTGAAAGTCCGGATGGTTCACGGCTCGTTCGAGATATTCGCGGGCCAGCCCGAAGCGTCCCAGTGAAAAAGCTAATCGTCCCGCGTCTTCGAGCGCTTCGATCAGGCCCGGCTTTTGCTGGGCAATACTGCTGTAAATCCCAAACGCGTTCGCAGCGTCCTGCGCTTCTTCCATCATTCCGGCGATTTGCATCTTGATCTTCGGATCGTCCGGAGCATTTCCAGCGGCAATGAGAAGCTGCGTCCGCGCACGAGGATAGTCTTTCTGGTCCAGCAAGTAACGAGCCAGTTCGAGTCGGACGGCGCGCCGTCGCTCATAGCCATCGCCTTGCCATCTTCCGTCCAACGCACGCTGGTAGTAGTCGATTGCCTTGGACTCGTCGCCCTGTTTAGCGAAAAGTCTCGCCAATTCGAGATTGATGACCCCGTTGCCCGGTTCCGACTCCAGGAGTGAATTGAAGTAAGAGATCGCTTCGTCGGTGCGGCCCGCGGCTGCCAAAGCCATCGCCAACTTGATTTCCGTTTCACGCTGTCCTGGACCATATTCAAGGGCTGAGCGAAACGCTTCGACCGCTTGCTCAGGGTGTCCGCCGGAGATGGCTTTTTCTCCGCTTGCAAGCCAGCTCTGCGTCAACTCCTGCCTGCGCTGAAAAAAGGAGTTAAACAGAAAGTAAGTGAGAACCGCCAACACCGCTGTGATGGCGAAAAGACTGAGGAGGGAAACCACGTCCCGCACGATCAGCTTGCGCTTGTAGAGCCGTTCTTCTGTTGTCAGCGGAGATTGCAGCTCAAATACAGCCATCTCTACTACCTTAGCTTTTCAGATGCCCTTGAGCCAACGCAGGCATGCGGGATTCGCCTCCGTGGCACTCAACGAGTTACGATCATCGAAGAGCTGGTAGCCAAATGACGGAAATTGAAACAACGGAATTCGACTGCAAGCGACAGCATCTGGATGATTCGCTCCGGCGGCTGGGCAGCGTTATCGTCGCGTACTCCGGCGGTGTCGATTCGGCGTATTTGGCTTATGCGGCGCATCGCGTTTTAGGCGACCGGATGCTCGCCGTCATCGCCGATTCCGCTTCGCTTGCCCGCAGCCACCATCGCGATGCCATCGAATTCGCTCGCCAGCAAGGCATCCCATTGCGGACAATGGAAACGGCGGAATTAGAGCGCGAAGCCTACGCTGCGAACGATGCGAACCGTTGCTTCCATTGCAAGGATGAGCTCTTCACGGTGCTCGAAGGGGAGCGCTCAAAGCTCGGCTTCGCCGCCGTTGCCTATGGCCTGAATGTGGACGACCGAAAGGATTTTCGTCCCGGACAACGCGCGGCTGCAGCACACCACATTGCAGCACCCCTCGCGGAAGCAGGGCTCACCAAAGCTGATATTCGTGCCCTGGCCAGAGAGGCTGGACTCGAGGTATGGGACAAGCCTGCATCGGCATGTCTTTCCTCGCGTATTGAGTATGGACGTCGTGTTACACCCGAAGCCTTAAGGATGGTGGAAGAGGCAGAAGATGCGCTGCGGCTATTAGGCTTGAGAAGTTTCCGCGTGCGGCATCACGGGGCAGTCGCCCGCATTGAAATTGCCGAGGACGAGTTGCCTTTGGCACTGGACGCTGTGCGATTGCGGCGAATGTCGGCAGCGGTTCGTGCCGCGGGCTTTAAGTATGTCGCGGTGGATTGCGACGGCTACCGTTCTGGCTCTATGAACGAAATTCTGCCCGTCGAGGTTCTAACTCAGGCGACCAAAGACTAAGACCTTATGCGTATTGGATATCTGGAATGCTTTGCCGGCATTAGCGGTGACATGCTCTTAGGAGCGCTTGTCGATGCAGGGGTTTCGGCGGAACTCTTATGGCAAGCCGTCAGCACGCTCGCAGTTGGCGCTGAACTCGACATTCACTCCGTAGATCGCAGCGGCATTCGCTCGACCAAGGTCGATGTACGGGTCGACGGCAAGCCGGCTGAAGCCGCGGATCATCACCACCACGATCATGCTCACGATCATTCCCATGATCATAATGCACACGAGCACAGCCATGAGCACAGTCACAGCCACGTGCATTCCCATGGTCGAAGCTGGAGACAGATCCGTGAACTGATCGTGCAAGCCACTCTGCGTGAGGACGCAAAGGGGCTCGCCCTTCGGACATTCGAGCTTCTGGCGCATGCCGAGGCGAAGATCCACGGGTTACCCGTTGACGATGTGCATTTCCACGAGGTGGGAGCGGTGGACACCATCGTCGACATCGTCAGTGGTGCAGTTGGCCTTTGCTCGCTCAACATAGATCGCTGGCACGCTTCGCCGATCAACGTGGGTGGCGGTTTTGTCGACTGTGCACATGGACAGTTTCCCGTTCCCGCGCCCGCAACCGCAGAGTTACTGAAGGGAATTCCGACCTATTCCTCAGGGCCGCAGAAGGAGCTGACCACACCCACCGGCGCTGCGCTGGTGCGGGCGTTGGGGTGCAGCTTTGGCGAGGCGCCAGGGATGGTTGCGGAGGTCATCGGATATGGAGCGGGGACACGAAATCCGGAGCGCTTCCCGAACGTGTTGCGGCTGACGATTGGGGAGAGCACGGCGACGGAAGGGAATCAGGATCGGGTTACCGTGCTCGAATGCGCTATCGACGATGCGACTCCTCAGGTTCTGGCGTACGCCATGGAACTGGCGCTGGAGAACGGTGCACTCGATGCAATGGCATCGCCCGTGACCATGAAGAAGGGTCGGTTGGGCACACTTCTGACCGTGCTCGCGAAGCCGGAAAATGCTGCGGCGATTGAGGCTCTGCTGTTCCGCGAGACGACAACGTTGGGCATTCGGCAGAGGAGCGAAGAGCGGTCGATTCTCGATAGGAGCTTCGTCACCGTCGAGACGTGCTTCGGACGGATTCGCGTAAAGGTTGCGAGCCTCGGCGGTGAGCAGCGCAACGCCATGCCCGAATATGAGGATTGCCGCCGGGCCGCGCGCGAACACGGGGTTCCGCTGAAGCTGGTCATTGAGGCTGCACGTGCGGCTTTCGCGGAGCATCCAGTTAAGGCATGACGCGCGAAACCATCCTCGAAATCCTGGTGAGCATTCAGCGAGGCGAGACTTCGCCCGCGGATGCGCTCGCTCACCTGGCCAAGCTGCCTTATGAAGATGCGGGCTTCGCCAAGATCGATCATCATCGCAGCCTACGGATCGGATTGCCGGAAGTTATCTATTCCAAAGGGAAAACTCCCGAGCAGGTGGCGGAGATTTTTTCGCGGATGGCGAGGGGTGGCGGGGATGTGATCGCTACCCGGGCTGGGGTGGAGGCTTACGAGGCCGTTCGGGCGGTGATGCCGGCGGCCCAGTTCCATGAGCAAGCCGGGATTGTTGGGCTACGGCAGACGTCTCTGCCCGCAGGCCTCGGGCCGATTGCGGTGGTCTGCGCGGGGACGAGCGACCTTCCGGTAGCCGAGGAGGCGGCGGTCACGGCGGAATATCTAGGCCTTGAGGTGGAGCGGATTGTGGATGTCGGCGTCGCCGGGCTACATCGGATCCTTTCGCAGGGCGAGGCGCTAGGTCGGGCGCGGGCGGTGATCGTATGCGCAGGCATGGAGGGAGCCCTGCCGAGCGTGGTGGGTGGATTGGTTGCAGCTCCGGTGATCGCGGTGCCGACCAGCGTGGGTTATGGAGCGTCCTTTGGGGGGATTGCGGCCCTGCTGGGCATGCTCAACTCGTGCTCGCCGAACGTTTCGGTCGTGAATATCGATAACGGCTTCGGCGCGGCGTATGTGGCAGCAATGATTGTCCGGTCCGGGCTGCGGGGGCTTCCTAGACACTCCTCCCCTTCTGATTCGAAACGGATTGATTCTAAAGGAAGGGCCTGAAACTCATTCATTCTAAAGTAGGAATTCGTAACTGACTCATTCTGAATCGGTTACGGCTTCCATGCGGTTTTCCCTAGCTCTACATCAATTTTATTGAAGAGTCGGGCAATTCTACGCCCACTTTCCTACAGGGTTTTCTTCATGAAACGAGGCAGTTACGGCTGCTCGCAATCTCTGACGACGTGACAAACGCTTGGTAAGGGAGCTCTTGTGTCAAATTTGGTACCAATGTACATTAATACATATGGATGAGGAGATACAGGATCGATTTCTAGTGGAGCGGGTGCAGACGGGGGTGCGGATCGAGAAGCGTCTGCTGAAGGTGTTGAAGGCGCTGGCCGAGTATTGTGATCTAACGCTGGGAGACCTACTGGAGGGAATCGTCCTCCATGCCCTAGACGGCAAGTGCGCCTTTGGTCCGGAGACGCTGGCCCAGGTGGCGGCGATGAAGAAGATCTATGGGCTCGATCTGGATGCGACGGCCAGCCACCGGCTGCGAGAAAAAAATGGAGGCGGCGAATGAGACGGGTGTGGTTTGTCCTGGCTTTTGTGGTGGCTTTGGCCGTGATTGGAGCGGTGTTGCATCGTCGGTTCGGCGGGCCGCAGGATCCACTGGCGCGTGCGAAGAGCGAGTTCACGTTTACGGTGCACGCCCCGATGGCACAGGCGTTTCCGCTGTTCGGGCCGGAGGGTGAGCGTCCCTGGGCCGGTCCACACTGGAACCCGCAATTCGTTTATCCCCTGCCGGCGAAAGATGTCGACGGAGCCGTGTTTCGCATGCATCACGGGCACCACTCGGCGACATGGGTGAACACGGCCTTCGACGCGCAGGCGGGACACGCGGCGTACGTCTACGTTATCGATGGAAAGCTGACGACGCGGATTGATGTGCAACTGACTCCTGTAGACGCGGCGACAACCAGTGTCCGCGTGATGTACGAGCGGACCGCGCTGTCGCCGTCGGTGAACCCGGACATCGCCGAGATGGCCCAGACCGACCCGAAGATGGGTCCGGAGTGGGAGCAAGCGATTGCGACGTATTTGAAGGCGAAGTGATCAGCGCTGTTTTTTGAAGCGCCTAATCCTAATATTGTGGCGCTTGCGCGCAACGGATCGGACCGCTCGCTGTTCCTCGGAAAGACGCGAGGAACAGGAACGGGTTTTCAAAATCAGTCGCTCGTCTGCGACTCCGCTCCGGCCCGCGGCAGCGAGGTACGGTCCATCGGACTGGGTGTGATTCGCTGGGTTAAAAACCCGGCGCTTCTAACTGGCATTGATTTTGCAAGGCTGCAGGTTCGGTTGTCTTCTTCGGAAACGGCGGGAGAATGAAAGATGGAACTTAACCAGTATCTCAGCACGACGGACTCCGAACGGGCAGTGCAAGTGCTCCATAAGCTTGCGCGCCATGACATTTCGCGCTGGGCGCTCACAGGCGGCTTCGCCATTGAACTGCATATCCAGAGCCGCAGAGGGCGGCCCAGTGTACGGCGTCTCAATGACATCGACTTTCTGGTGGACTCATTCGACTGCATTACGAAGACCCTGGGCCGCGAGTTTCTGTTTCGCCACGTTCATCCGTTTGATCCGCCGGCGAAGACTCTGATGCAGAGTGTCGATCCGGAAATGGGGGTGCGGGTGGACGTGTTTCGCGCGTACGGCCGGGAGATGGATCGAGCCGAGGCGACATTCGTGGCTGGATTTCCGATGATGATGGTGTCGCTGCTGGATATGGTTGTGCGGCATGCGCGTCTGAACTGGGATCTTGTCGATGGCAAGCAGGTCCATCCAAAATATTCGCGGGATTTCCTGCGAATGCTGGAACTGGTGATCACGGATGAGGTGGAAGGTATCTGGCGGGAGCACCGGAAGCCGCACATGCCGGAAGGCTTTGCCGATACGGTTCGCGAACTCCGACGGGTAATCGAAGTGCGACGGGACTTACTGGTTGCATGGGATTATTCAGAAGATGCGCTGGAAGTGTGCACGCGATGTCAAAGCCACGCAGCATTCCCTTTGGCGGAGGCGAGCCGGATATTCGCGCTTCTGGGCTACTTCTGAGGCTGGATGGATAACTAGACAATTTGCGGAGTGATTTAAAAGGGAAGTAATCGGGGCTATCTGACAAGGCGCGCTTGGCCGTCCTCGTTGTCTTACCAAGGACGGCCATGAGGCGCGTGGCGTACTTAGCGAACTTTGGAGTTGTGCTTGTCGCGATAGATGCGACGCGACTCCTGGTTCTGCTGGCTGTGAATCGTGTTACGGTCCTGTTTTGTCAGGTGACCGTTGTCCTGCGCGCGCATGCCGCGTTCTTCCTTGTTGATGCCCGCTTCCTGGTGCTCAAGGCTGGCGGTCTCGCCAGCAGTGAGCTGTCCGCTCTTCACGCCGTTTGCGATCCGGTCCTGCTGATCGATTTTGCGCTGGTTGATGTCTTAGTCATTCTTGCCGTGCGTCGGGGTGGCGGTCTGGGCGAGCATGGCGGCTGGGGTGAGGGTGAGGGCTGCGATCACTGATCGGCGAAGGGTCGTTGCGGAATAGATAGAAGCTATATTTTATTGATTCAGCGCGACTTTTCTTGCGTCACCGTGTAGCTGTCCGATCGCACTATGGTGGACGCTTACGCTCTGGCCTACGGCAGCAAGGTACGATCCTGCGGGCTGGGTTTAATTCGCCGGGTTAAACCCGGTGCTGGCCTTGCTTCCTAAGGCTGAAGGTTCTCTTGTTTGCTACGGAAAGCCGGCGACCCGGATCGATGTGCAACTGATTTCGGTGGATGCGGCGACCAGCGTTCGTTCTTGAGCGGCAGGGCCTTGCCCCGGTGCCGTTCTAGAATGAACGGATGCCGAGACCGTCGATTCGATACGAAGTGCTCATCGCGTCTCCGAGCGGCGTTGTCTCCGAGCGGGATGTTGTGGCGGAGGTCATCGAGAGCTGGAACTCGGCACATGCCAGAGCGACGGGCGTTACGCTTCAGGCACGGCGGTGGGAGCTTGACGCCGTTCCCGCCTTGGGCGAAAGGCCACAAGGTCTGCTGAACAGGCAGTTGGTGGACGAAGCCGACTTCGTCATCGCTCTCTTTTTCAGCTCGGCTAGGCAGCCCGACCGGGGCAGCCGCGTCGGGTACAGGGGGAAGACGCATTCGATTGCGCTGGATTCGAGCGTGGGCGCATACTCCGTGTCAATAGGCGTTTATAGGGTCTTGTGCGGAGGTGTATATGCCAAGCGGGCAGACTGGAGTCCTGAGCGATCCAAATGACGGTGTGCATTGGCCGACAACCGTCGCCTCGCTGATGGTAGGCGCGGCGTTTCTTGCGCTGTGGTTCTGGCTGCTGCCGGCGTGGCTGCGTTTTGAGGTGGATACGGCGGGTTCAGCGCGATGGCGGTGGATTGCGGCTGTGCCATCGGTGTTGGGATTCGCGATGGCGTTGCGGTGTATCTGGGACTTTGGAAGGACGGGGCACGGAACGCCGGCGCCGATCGCTCCGCCGCAGAGGCTGGTGGTGGTGGGGCCCTATCGGTATGTGCGGAACCCCATGTATCTTGGGTTCTTCACGGGCTGGGCAGGATTATGGGTGATCTTTGGACGGGCAAATCTGGTCGCAATCATCTGGGCGTGCGCGGTGGTGCTGGGCGTGGCTCTGTTTGTGCTCCTGTATGAGCAGCCGACGCTGCGGAAGAAGTTCGGCGCGGGCTATGAAGAGTATTGCAGGAACGTCCGACCGTGGATTCCACGGATGCACGCGTGGGTCAAGTAGGCCATTGGTCAAAATAGGCAAGGAGCTGCGAAATGAAGAATCGTTTACTTGCAGTGTTTGCATTGAGCATAGTGGTCCTGCTGAGCCATGGTGCGGCGGTTGCACAAAACGGTAGTTCGCAAGGCGGGAGTTCCCAAGGCAATCGTTCGCAAGGCGGGGGTTCTCAAGCCAGCGCGAGTCAGAATTCCCAGGACAATGCCGATCAGGATATCGATATGCTGCGCAGGGATATCCGCTACCAGAAAAGGCAGCTCATTGCGACCAATGTGCCTTTGACAGAGGCCGAGGCGAAAAGCTTCTGGCCGGTATTCGACCAGTACACCGCCGAGCTGGTGCAGATCAACAACGAGAAGTACGCGCTGATCAAGGACTACACGCAGAGCTACGAGACGATGACCGATGCTCAGGCTGACGATTGGGCCACGCGTTCGCTGAAGCTGGATACGGAAGTCGCGGCGCTGCGGCAGAAGTACTGGCCTTCCTTTCGCAAGGTGCTGCCTGCGAAGAAGGCAGCGCTGTACGAGCAGGTGGAGCGCCGAATCCAAATGGTGATCGATGTACAGCTGGCTTCGCAATTCCCGCTTATCCAGCCTCCGCCTGTTCAGCCAAAGTAGTCCTGCTAGCGGGCGCGCCTGATCAGTAGAAATGCTCCGATGAAGGACAGGTTGGCGGGTAGTCAAGGTTATTGCCGAGTCAAAAGCGGAGAGGCGCTGGAGTCGATCGAAGGGCGTATACTTCGGACCCATTGGGAGTTTAGACAGGATTTCCCGCTTATAAGCATTTGAGAGATAGCTCGTCGCAGAACAATCTAATGAGAGGACAAATCCAAATGAAGATGATCGCGAAGTTTCGCTTGCAAGCAGTCTTCCTCGCAGCTTTCGGCTTTTTGTTCAGTAGTCATTGTTTCGCTCAGGCAAGCTTTGTCGATGGACCTCCCGGCCGCCAGGAGACCTGGGGTGGAATTCAGCTTCACGCATGCCCGCCTGCATTCGCTATGCAAGGCGCCCATGTCAGCGACAATCGGTTTACCTGTTTGCGAGTGATTCCTGAGGGTAAAGAAGGCGACGTCCACTCAATCATCGATTCGGGGACACAGGGGAATCTCGGCAATGGCAACATGCATGTCTGTCCCGCGGGCATGTACATGCGCGGCCTCCGCTCCGACCAAAACAGGCTGCTTTGTTCGAGCAGTCCGGATGTCCTCCTGGGCGATACATTCTTGAACCTGCGTGGATCGACCCAGGGAAACAACATGCATATATGTCCGAACAGGAACGCACACCCGCTGATCATGTCGGGAATTCATACGGGCAGAAATGATTTTGCCTGCACGGTATGGAAGAATAAGTAGACATTTGCAGTCCTGGCGGGCGCGATCCCGGCATCAATTGCGCCCGCTATTCAACGGCTTTACTTGACGACAACAGGCATGAGTGTTGAAAAAACTCTCTTCTCAGCTGCACGCGATTTGCTGCTCCGAGAATCCTAGCGCTTTTGGAGTCTCCAACGGGGCTCGAGCCGTCCCGACAAAATAACCTGGTCAAAGGTTTCTTGCCTTGAGGGTGCCGGCAGAACCGGCACTCTATTGAACACGCAGGTGACAGGATTTTCCGCGGCTCTACAAAAAAACAACAGGAGCTGAGTATGGCAAGCAAAAAGACAGTCATCGTAACCGGTGCCTCGCAAGGCATCGGAGCGGCCGTTGTCCAGGTCTTTCTGGATCGCGGCTATAACGTTGTTGCAACCTCACGCAAGGTTTCCAAGGCAGGCTTGGCTCCGTCACCGAACCTTGCACTCGTCGACGGAGACATCGGCCATGCAGCGACGGCCGAGAAGATCGCACAGACCGCGATCAGCAACTTCGGCTCGATCGATCATTTGGTCAACAATGCCGGTATCTACGCAGCCAAGCCCTTCACCGACTACACCATCGACGACTTTCGCAGCTTCGTCTCCACCAATCTCGAAGGGTTCATCTTCATTACCCAACAGGCAGTCAAACAAATGCTGTCGCAAGGTGCCGGTGGCAGCGTGACCACAATTACAGCGGCCCTGGCCGACAACCCCATCGCCGGCGCCCCATCGTCGGTTCCGATGATCACCAAGGGCGGACTGAACGCGATCACCATCAGCCTCGCGAATGAATACGCGAAAAATCATATCCGCTTTAACGCAGTCGCGCCTGGCGTGGTCGATACGCCCCTGCACGAGAAAAATCCGAAAGATTTCCTGAGAACTCTTAACCCCATGGGAACGATCTCCGACTCAAAGGAAATCGCCGACGCTGTGGTGTATCTGACAGAAGCTCATCATGTAACCGGGGAGGTGCTGCACGTGGACGGCGGTGCGCACGTAGGCCGATGGTAGGCGCCAAGGGTTCGCAGCCGGGCAGTGCAGAACAGCGGTTGCAGGACCTTGGGATTCAGCTCCCGGCCCCTCCGACGCCGTTCGGCAACTACGTCGAGGCAACGCAGACCGGCAACCTGCTTTTCCTGACCGGCATGCTCCCTGTAGTGGATCACAAGCCGAAGTATCTTGGCCGGCTTGGGAAAGAACTCGACGCCGAGGCGGGGCGAGATGCGGCTTACACGGCGGCTCTCAGCGCCCTGGCGGCGGCTAAAGAGCAGATGGGCTCCCTCGATAAAGTGGCGCGCGTCGTCCGATTCAGCATCTTCATGGCAACTCATGGAGACTTTTTCGATCAACCGAAAGTGGCGGACGCAGTCTCGGACTTTTTTCGTGATGTCTTCGGCAGCGAGAAGATACCCGTTCGACTTGTGATTGGCGTTGCCAGCCTTCCGCTCGGGGTGCCGGTGGAACTCGAAGTTATCTTCGAAGTCGCAGAGTAGCAAAAGCGAGTAGAGGCCAAACGGGTCTGTATCTGTTGCTTCAGAGGGCAGTTATGCAACCGCAGCCACTTAGTACTTCGCCGCAGTGGAACAAGACTCGTGTTTCTTCAAGCCTGGGAATCGAGTATCCGATTATTCAAGGCCCTCTCGGTGGTCTGTCGACGCAGCGATTGACAGCGGCCGTCTCGAATTTTGGGGGCCTGGGGTCCTTTGGTGCGCATGGCCTGAGCCCTTCAGCCATCAAGGATGTCATCGCTGAAATCCGTGCGCTCACGTCCAAACCGTTCGCGATCAATTTGTGGGCCTCGATGGAAGATGAAGGCGCGCGCACGTCCGGCAGCGAGGCATTCGCGCGAAGCCTGGCACCTCTCGCAGGCCACATCCAGGCCCTGGGCGGCACACTGCCGACATACAAACCCTATGCCCCAATTAAGTTTGAAGACCAGGCGCGTGTCTTGCTCGATGCAAGAGTCCCTGTGTTCAGCTTCATCATTGGAGTTCCCCCGAAGGAGATTCTCGATGCATGCCGTGCTCAGGGAATCCTCACTATCGGAACCGTAACCACACCGGACGAAGCCATCTTTCTTGAACAGGCGGGAGTCGACGTCATCGCTGCGTCAGGGTTTGAAGCAGGTGGCCATCGCGGTTCTTTCCTGCGTTCCTCCGAAGAATCCCTGACCGGAACCTTCTCGCTCGTTCCTCGAGTTGCAGACGCTGTTTCGGTCCCCATAATTGCCGCCGGAGGTATCGCCGATGCTCGCGGAATCGTCGCAGCGTTTGCTTTGGGCGCCGAGGGCGTACAAATCGGCACGGCGTTTCTGGCCTGTGAAGAATCAGGCGCCAGCGCACTTCATCGCAATGAGATTTTCAGCGGGGGCGCTGCTAGGACAGGATTGACCCGGGGCTTTACCGGAAGGCTGGCCCGCGGAATACATAATCAGTTGCTCGAAGAGCTCAATCGCCCGGAAGTCAAAATCCTCCCCTATCCCTTGCAGCGCTATCTCGTGAGAAACCTGTCCACCCTTGCCGAGAAGGCCGCAAAGCCCGAGCTCCTCCCGCTCTGGGCCGGACAAAGTGCAAACCTGTCCCGTCACCGCGACGCGAAGACACTGCTCGAGGCGCTCGTATCCGAGGTCTCCGCCATTGCGAAGCCGGTTCTTCACTGGAACCGCGAACGAAGTGGCAAAGGATCACGTTGAGGGAATCTATGAATCCTAAATCGATCCTTCAGATCCTGGTGACCGTCGCGATTGTGCTCGCCGCTGCTCTGCACATCGATGCTCAGACAAAGGACCAAGCAATGGAACAGCAGATCTTTTTATCGCACAGTGAAGGTCGATGGTCTCAACATTTTCTACCGCGAAGCAGGACCCAAAAATGCACCGACAATTCTGCTGCTCCACGGTCTTCCGTCATCGTCGCGGATGTTCGAGCCGCTGCTGGCGAGGCTTGCCGACAGCTATCATCTGGTTGCGCCCGATTATCCGGGATTCGGGCATAGCGACTGGCCCGATCCGAAGCAGTTCGACTATACCTTTGACCACATCGCTACAGTAATGAACGACTTCACGCAGGCGCTGGGTTTGTCTCACTCCACGCTTTATATGCAGGACTACGGTGGGCCGGTTGGCTTTCGCTTGGCATTGGTTCACCCGGAGCGGGCGCAGGCTCTCCTTGTGCAGGATGCGGTCGCTCACAACGAAGGGCTTGGGGCGAACTGGGCGACACGGCGGGCATTCTGGGCGGATCGGGCCGCTTACGACGAGGCACTCCGCAAGAACCTGCTTTCGATTGCGGTCACGAAGACGCGCCATATCGGAGACGATCCGAACATTGAGGTCTATGACCCGGACCTCTGGACCGATGAGTACGCATTCCTGAACTCGCCGGGGCAGGCGCAGATTCAAAGTGATCTCTTCTATGACTACCGCACGAACGTCGATGCTTATCCAAAGTGGCAGGCATGGATGCAGAAGACGCAGCCGAAGCTATTGGTCATCTGGGCCAAGCACGATCTCTCGTTCGATCCCGGCGAGCCGGAACGCTATCGCCAAGGCGTACCCAACGCACAGGTCTACGTCCTCGATGCAGGACACGTCGCGCTTGATACCAAAGCAGACGAAATTGCGGCGCTGGTGCGCGAGTTCATGAAGACACAGAAGTAAGGGAATCGAGCCAGTTTCGGGGCTTAGGCAAGCGTCTAGCTAGGGAACTGCTTCTTTTCGTCGGCCCTGAGCTTTGAGGATGTTTGTAAAAAAGAGAAGAGGCGTATCAGGCAGTTTGCCTGACACGCCTTCCTGGTTAACGGTTGGAAAGGGTGTTATTGAGCCTTGACTAACGGTGCGCCGGTGGTTTTTCCGGTAACCCCCTGGATAAATGGAAGTCCATTAGGTTCCCCGTAGCCGGTGACGTTGTCCCAGCCCGGAGTCACCGTCAGTGACGAGTCAGTGCCGAAACTGAGGACAGCGGCATCCTCACTGTCAAAATTCCAGATTGCGCTGGGGAACTGGGCTTGCGTGTAGAGCAGTCCGGCAAACAATCCGGTTGCGGAGTAGAAGGTGGCGCCACTGGAGTCAACGATGGTTCCCGTGGGGTCGGTGGTATTCAGGCTCGAGGTTGGTAAGACATCGGTTATCTGACCGGCTTCCAGTTTTGGGACCGCCGCACCAGCGTGTCCGAGAGGAGCACCGTTGTACTGATCGGCAATGGCCCATATTGCGGTGAAGATCGGACTAGCCAGACTGGTGCCGCCCCATCCCCCTTCGGCGTACTGAATGCCACCGCTTGTGAATACGATCGCGAATCCGGTATAGGGATCTGCGAGAGCAGAAACGTCTGGTACCTGGCGGCCGGTTCCCGGAAGCGCGTGCTGCCAGGAAGGCTTGGAGAAATATTGACTTTCGCCTCCACCCGCGCCGCCAAGGAAGAAGCCGAAGGGCGGATCCACCACGCCAAATTCATTGACATAGGAAACGTTATTTCCCCAGCCTGCTACGATGTCATTGCTTCCGTAGGGGTTATTGAGGATGCTGGTGCCGCCGACGGCGGTTGCCCAAGGCGAATTCGAGGGCACGCTTACAGCGCCAACCGGCGTGCCCAAACCCAGGTCGCCGCCATCGCCGCTGGAGAACTGAAAGGATATGCCGGAGGCCGCTCCGAGCTTGAGGACCGAATTAAAGGCGTTTTCCTCGGCCGAGCCGGCGATGATTTCGTCATCATTCTCCCAACTGTTGGAGACAGTGTTGGCGAGCTTGTGGCTAATGATGTACTGGAGCGATGCGATCTGGTCTTCGTTGTCCTGACCTGCCGAGGCCACGACAAGGATTTTGGCTCCAGGGGCAATGCTATGAGATGACTGAATGTCTAAGGCAATCTCAACAGTCCATCCCGTCAGGTCGGCGGCATTCGGATTGAGAGGCTTGCCCTCGGGGTAGATGACAGAGAAGTTACTGGAGTTGAGTGCCGGCAACTTGAACACGCTTGCGGCCGCATTCGCATCTGACTCGGCGGCAGCGTAGCCGTAGGCCTCGACCAATGCGATAGTCTGCCCGGAGCCGTCATATCCCTTGCTAATGAGCGGCGTGAGGCCGTAGTGCTTCTGCAACTGGGCCGGCGTATAGGAGACTACCAACGAAGGTTTGATGTCATAGACATTCCCGTAGAAGACGCCGATGGGCAACGCCGATCCAGGGGTGGGGTAGGTAAATTCTGCGGCCGGGGAAAGTGCAGTACCCGTGATGCTGCTCAGCAGGGTCGATCCGAGGTCGGCTTTGGTCACCACCTTCTTAAACAGAGGTTTACCCGTGCGCGGATTCGTAGCAACCGCGATGAGTGGCTGTACTTGATGGCGCTCGAGTCCGGCGACGGAGTCGACCAGCTTCCCGGCTTCGCCCGTCAACTGCGCGTCACGGATATGCGCCTGGAAGACTTTGCCGTTATGGCTGAAGGTATGCAATTCGGTCTGGAAGGCCTCTTCGGTGATCCCGGCCGTTCCATGTACCCGGATTGAGAAACGTTGCGGGTCGGACGAAACAACGCTGTAGCCGTGGCTGACCAGTTCTTTCCTTACGGTCTCAAATTCGGCCGCCGTAGGTTCGTACTTTTCAAGGTCACTCTCGGTGAGCCACTGGTGGTAATTGGGAGATTTGGGGTCGTAGAGGTCCTCGACGACCTTGTCGAATTCCGCCTCGTTGTGCAACTTCAGCACAACGGTGAGATTGAACTCCTGGTTTGGATCGACGCGTCCCCGGTCGGAAGCTATTTCGACACCTTTGGGTACGTTGTGTTCAGTTTTGGTGAGAGCAACGGCCGGCTGAAAAGCCGGCAGCGAGAGCGAGAGTAACGCAAATGCGGTCAAAGACGCTTGAAAAACACTCTTGCGCAACATCATGATTTCTCCTTAATGATTTAGGGCGCAGGTCATCTCGCAAAATGGCGCAGAGCGATGCGCGATGGTCTATGCATTCCCAAAGTGCGGTCCGGACATAGCTCCGCTGGCTGCCGGGAGGGGAAGCAAGGTGTGCGATCTTCGCGCTGCCTTACATCACAGAAATGCCTGAGCGGGTTAGGCGGAGTGAATTTGTAAGGATATGGACAAAACAGTCCGCATGCGCCGAAGGTTATCCGGCGGGATGATGCCTGCAGTACTTAAATCAGAAGCAGGGAATCAAACAACTACAGTCAACGATTCAACTAAGCAGAGGGCAGGCAAGGCTCGAAGATTCGCGTGGAGCAAGCTGTGCATCAACAACAAACGAGATCAACGACAGATCTCTGCAGATGGGGAAGCTGAGACATGGAAGCACTATAGGGGCAAGCCTGTGAGACGTCAACTGGAAATTGTGTGAAATCAGGCGAGCGCCTTGGACGGGCGAATCGTTTGACTCCGAGTCGAAGATTGTTTGCGGCGAATTATCCCGACAGATGCCTCGCCGCTTTCCTGCACTGCCCACGAGCCGCCAGCATGGCGACCGCGCACCTGGCTATCCGTGAGCGCACGCTGTCGGCCCGGCTGGTGAGAATGATCGGTACTCTGGCTCCCACCACAAGGCCGGCGCTGTCGGCGTTCGCCAGAAAGCTTAGTTGCTTGGCAAGAAGGTTTCCGGCTTCGAGATCCGGCGCGAGAAGGATGTCGGGATCGCCTGCGACCGATATCAATTCGTCGGTGTGCAGGCTGCCCTTCATCAGCAGTTCGGCGCGGCCTTCCCGGACCAACCGCCCTTACGGCCGCGGCGTTGCTGTGTGGAGCATCGATGATTTCAAAGCCGCTCAGGTCGACATGCGCGGATTTGGCCGTGGCCTCTATCTTTGCCTGCGGACCGACCAGGACAGGCACGATGAGTCTCTGGTGTGCCGCCTCGATCGCGCCGGAGAGCGCCGAAGCCTCGCGTGGATGCGCCACCGCGGTTGGAATGGCTCCAGACGCTTGCATCGCGTCAGTAGCCGCTCGACTTTCCCGGTTCCGGTTTCGCGAGCCACGGTTCTAACTCCAAACGCCGTTCGAAGCGGACTTTTAATGAAAGCCTTGTTGGTTCAAGCGAGTGCCTTGGGAACCGCTTCTTCCCATCTGCCCTGGGACTTCAGGATGAGCTCGATGACCTCGCGGGCTGCTCCTTTGCCGCCGCGGGCCTGGGTGATGTAGTGGCTGACGGCCTTGAGCTCAAATGCAGCGTCGGCAACGGCGACGGCGAGGCCGGAGCGCCGGGCGAGAGGCATGTCGGGCAGGTCGTCGCCGAGGTAGGCGACTTCGTCCTCGGAGACTCCAGCCTTTTGCATGCACTCTTCATACGCGGCCATCTTTTTCGCCTGGCCGAGGTAGACGAACTCCACTCCCAGCTCTTCTGCGCGCCGCTTGACGGCGGGAGACTTGCGGCCGGTGATGAATCCGGTCTTTATACCCATGGTGTGCGCGAGGCTGAGACCCTGGCCGTCATGAGCATTGAAGACCTTCATCTCGGCGATGCCGCCTTCGTTGGGCAGCGAGATCAGGCAGACGCCGCCGTCGGTCAGGGTGCCATCGACATCCATGAGAAAAAGGCGGATCTTTCTGGCGCGGTCGAATACGGTAGGAGAGGCGTTCTCTGGCATGGCTCGATTTTATCTTTGTCGTCGAGATGTCACAGATAATTGGCGATTTCGATCAGGTTGCGGTCGGGATCGCGAAAATAAACGGAGCGGAGTTTGCCCATCGCGCCGTTGCGTTCGACGGGTCCCGCTTCGATGTGGACTCGCAGCTCGGCGACGTAGCGGATGACGTCCTCGATGGGAGTGCTGGTCACGAAGCAGAGGTCGGCGGACCCAGGCGTGGGGTGTGCGGCGTGAGGCTTGAACTCATGTCCCCGCTGGTGGAGCTTGATGGTCTGCGTGCCGAAGGTGAGGGACTTGCGGCCGTCCAGGGTTATGGGGTCCATGCCCAGGACTTCGGTATAGAAGTCGACGGCGGCGTCAATATTGGCTACGGTGAGAACGAGGTGGTCGAGCTGATCCAAGGTAAAGGCCATGTAGAAGGAATAATACTCGCTGGTATACACGACCAAGTTCTGAAGCGGCTCTTTCTATCATTCAAACCAAAGGGGCACTCATTATAGTGGGCGATTCAGCTGCCACCTGCGCTCGACTGCCCGATCTCGACCGGCATGTCGAGCGTGCCAAGGCGGTTGTTGTTCATGTCGCTTACACCGAGACGAATGCGGTAGCGGCCGGGCTTGAGCGCGAGTTTTTGCTGAAAGCGGATTCCATCTTTGAGGGCGCTCGCATAAGTTGTCGGATCGAGATCGAGACGGATGACGCCTGAGGTCTGTGGCGGGTTGTCCGTCTGAACAGGAGCGCCGCTGAGCGCGACCAGCAACACGAGCAGCTTCGCATGGCGGTGACCGGCGGCGTCGGTTGAGAAATCGACGCCAGAGGCATCGACCGTCGTTTCAACGTGCAGATCGGGTTGTTGCGCATTGGGCAGCTCGACTTTGCCTTTGAGCAGCAGCAAGGTGGATTCAGGAGCGCCGGGTTGCAGGGCTGCGTTAAGCGCCTGTGCCGTGTCCGCGTTGGTGATCTGATCCGGAAAGGCAAAGTACCCACGCCGGTAGCTGAGCGAATACCCCGAGCGTGTCAGCTCTACCTTGATCTTGCGGTACTTGCTGTCCCAGTCGTGGTTCTGCGGACGATAGGCCAGCGTGTAGTAATTCGACCCTTCTTCGATGGTGCGACGGAGCGCCCCCGCCAGGTCGTTCGAGCCGAAGACCGCCTCGCCGCCCGTCTCGTTGGCAATGTCGTTCATGGCCGTGCGCAGCGCACTGCGGTTGCCGAACTGCTGCGCCTGGGTGTCGCCCAAGGTGTGCTTCACACTGTTTGTT
This sequence comes from Silvibacterium sp., assembly GCA_049588475.1. Classification (GTDB taxonomy): domain Bacteria; phylum Acidobacteriota; class Terriglobia; order Terriglobales; family Acidobacteriaceae; genus Silvibacterium. The sequence goes on from JBAVYX010000403.1 coordinate 27,619, forward strand.
CCGTATCCGTATGTGGTCTGGCCTGCGGTTCCTGTCAACGACGCTGTTGAGGAGCCGCTTACTTCCACTCCCACCCCGCCCGTCTCCAGCCCCAGTGCGCTGATTGGATAGACGGCGATCTGTGAATTAGCCACCAGCTGTGCCGTATTGTTCGTTGCGTTTAGGTCAGAGGTGGGTGTATTGGGCATGTTCAGCGTGCTGAACTGGACTGGCGCGGTGATGTTGTATTGTCCCTGAGTCGCAATGCTGAACGGAAAGCTTCCCGAAAGCCAGTACAGGTTTTTGCGTCCGGGATAGCCCGACGCCGCGCTGGCCATTTCGGCAAATGCCATCAAGGTGATGCGCTGCCGGATCTCCGCCGTCTGGATATTCTCAGCGGTAAGCTGGTTCGCCAGCGACTGGATTGACGATCCCGGATCGCGGCCGCCGAGGGCATCCTCCATGCGGCCCAGGTTGTCGATATCCCGCTGCTGCTCGGCGTCGGACTGGTAGAGCCGCATATTCTTGGGATTAATCAGCTTCCCTGCCGCCACCAACAGGTCGGAGCTGCCGCTGAAACTTTGAAACATGTGCAGCTGGTCGGACAGCACAAACAGCGCCACCTGCTGCCCAGGCGGCAGAGCCTTCAGAAATTCGAGCATCTGCTTGCGCGCGTACTGCTGGTCCTCGGGAGCAGTGTTCACCAAATCGAACAGGATCATATTCACCGACCCGGTGGGCCCGCTCGCCGGCACATTCGCAAATTCGGTCTTCGAATGCTGAAGCGGAGGCGCCGGAGGCGCAGTCGCAATGTCGTAGCTATGCGCCACGAAATAGTCGATCTGCTGCGGCTTGCCGTCTTCGATGACCTTGAAGTCATTCTGCGTGAGGCCGCGAACGAGATGGCCTGAGGAATCGTGAACCACGACATCCACGTAGACGAGGCGGGTGGTGACATGAATGATGTTGTCGGATGCGGGTGGCGCGGTTTGCGCAACAGCTAGTGCAGGGGAGAGCAGAACGGCGAGCAGGCGGCGGATTCGGGAGGTGAGCATGATCCTCTTTTGCGTGACGCGATGATGCCGCGCCCATAAGCATGCTATCTGAGACGGAACAGAGTTTGAAATTGTGAAGTACGCCCAAACGAATTTCATTCCCGAATCAATCTGTCCGCTACTAATATCGGCGCGCTCATGTTGCCTGTGATCAAATAGTCAGCCCGGACGCCTGTGCGCAGGCGACAAACTTATCGTCGCCGGGATCGGGAGCGCCACTGCGCAAGGGAGCGGGATGCAGCAGTTCTCCGTGTTTCTGGAGCAGACTTACCAGCGCGGCTATTTCGTCTAAAGAGGATCCGAATTTTGGTCGCGCCAGCACACCGACATATTCTGCGCTGATTTCTTCTGAGAGGCAGGGCGTTATGAAACCCTCCTTGACGGCGAGAAGGAGCAGAGCTTCGTTACCCGATGGCGCGATCAGGGCCGACACAAGAACGTTGGTATCAATGACGGCGCGAATCACTTCCTGCCACGCCGGTATGCCTTGATTTCGGCGTCGATCTCCTGCGGCGTAAGCTTATCCAACCCGCGCTGTTTCGCTCCCGCCCATGCCTCTTCGAGCCATTTGGGGGAGGGCGCAACGGTCTTGACGAAGTCCTGGACGCTCATGATGACGACGGCGGGTTCTCCGCGCCGGTCCACGGTAAAGCGCTCGTGATTCTCAACGGCACGGTCCATGATCTGTCCGTGAGTTCGGGCTACGTGGGCATCGACGCGGCGGTCCATGATCTATCTCCAATCGATTAATGAATCAATGCATCAATCCAAACATGACAACTGTTGCGCTGTCGGGTACAAGGGAGTTTCCTTACGGAGCGGTGGCGGCCGTTTGAGCGGCGATCTCGATTGGCATGTCGAGCGTGCCGATGTGGTGGTTGGCGAGATCCGTCACGCCGAGGCGCAGGCGGTAGTGACCGGGGGTGAGAGCCAGTTCCTGATGCATAGGCATGCCTGAAGTGAAGAGCTTCTGGAATGCCTGTGGGTCGAGATCGACGACGTAGGCACCGGAGGTCTGAGGTGGGCCGATGGGCTGCTTGTTATGGTCTGCGCTGCGAGATTCGGTTTCAGGGATGGCGATGAGCGAGACGAGCAGGCGGGCGTGACGGCGTCCCTGTGCGTCGGTTGAAAAGTCGACGTTCGCAGGGTCGATGACGGAATCGATACGCACGGCGGGATGTTGCGCGTCGGGTAGCTCGACCTTGGAATGTAACCGCAGCAGCGTCAATTCGGGAGTGTCGGGTTGCAGGGCAGCATTGAGCTCGCTCACCGGATTGATGGGTCCGGTGGGCTGATCGGGAAATGCATAGTATCCGCGACGGTAGGCAAGAGTGTAGCCGTGCGGTTCGAGTTTCAAGGCAATCTTGCGGAAGTGGCCATTCCAGTTATGATTCTCGGGACGATAGGCGAGAGTGTAGTAGCTTGATCCATCCTCAAAGCCCCGAGCCAGTGCGCCGGCAAAGTCGTTGGTTCCATAGTAGGCGCGGCCTCCGGTGGTGTCGGCCATGTTGTTGAGCATCTCGTGCATGGCGTTGCGTTGGTTGAACTGGCGGGCATATTCCTGACCGTTGTGCGGGTCTATGTTTGATTCCGGCCCAATACCACCAACCTCCAGCCCCATCAGGCTGATGGGATAGATCGCGATTTGCGCGCTGGCGACTCCGCGGTTGGCGTCGGCCATATCTGCCGTGCTCATGGCGTTGCCGGCTATGGCTTGAGACAGGTCATTGATTTCGAGCGTAGGCCCGCCGTAGAGCGGGAACGTCTCACCGAGCCAATACAGATTCTTTCGACCCGGATAGCCGCTGACCGCAGCGGAGATCTGGTCGAGAGCCGTTTTCGTAACGTCGGCCGCATGCTGCGCATCCTCGCCACCCTGCAGAGTGGTGCTGTCGCTGACGGGATTTATCCCGGATGCACTTCTGCCCACCGCAGCGGCGAATGCCTGCGCCATATAGATATCCTGCTGTTGCGCGCCGACTGTTTTTACGGTCGAGGTTTCCAACTGCATCGCCTTCGCGGCCGCCAACAGACGGTCGGTGCTGCCGGTGAAGCTTTGCAGCATTCTTAGGTGGGTGCCGAGAACGAAGAGCGCGGTTTGACGGCCGGGAGGCAAGTTGTCGAGGAACCGAATCATCTGCTTGCGCGCGTAAAGCTGATCCTGGGGAGCGGTATTAAAAAAGTCAAACAGAATAATGTTGACCGAGTTCGCCGCCTGGCCACTCGCGTCTACATTGCTGAAGTTCAGCGCGCCGTCATTGTTTGTTTTCGCAGGCGCCGTCGGCTCATCATGCGTATGGTCACGGAAGAAATCGATCTTCTGTGGCTTGCCGTCTTCGAGCAAGCGAAAATCTTTTTCGGTGAGCCCGCGGACGATGCGGCCGTAGCTGTCGCGGACGACGACGTCCACATAGACGATACGGGAAGTGATCTGAATTGTGGGCGTGGGAGCGGGCCGGTCAGGAACGGACTTATCAGGAACGACTTGGGTCAGGGCGATAGACGAAGAGAGCAGAACTGCCAGCCCCGGTCGCGCTCTCAAGATCGACATAGGTATCGACGGCACGTTTCCCACGGCGTTAAGACGAAGCAAATCGGAAAACAGACTCACGGATCGCGTGATTTCAAGAGAAAGCCAGCGAGAACTGGGCCTCGTGCCGGCTTTCTTGAGTGAACGCCTATTGGACGGTGAAGTCCTGAGTCAGCAGGCTGCTCTCCGAGGAGTCGCCGACGAACACTGTGAAGCGGCCGGGGTCGACGCGCCAGTAATTGGAGGTCACGTCCCAGTAGGCGAGCGAGCGCTTGTCGAGTGTGAGCGTCACATGCTGCGTTACGCCGGGCTCGATCCTGACCTTCTGGTATCCCTTCAGTTCTTTCAACGGCCGCTTGATCTTCGCCGAAGGATTGCCGACATACAGTTGCGCGACCGTCGCTCCTGCACGCGAGCCAGTGTTTTCCACGTCGAAGGTGACCGTAATCGGCCCATCCGCCGAAGCTGTCTCCGGCGAGACCTTGAGGTTCGAGAACGCGAAGGTAGTGTAGGACATGCCGAATCCAAACGGGAAGAGCGGCTGCTTGTTCATGGTGGTGTAGTAACGATAACCGAGGAAGACGCCTTCGGCGTACTGGACATGCGGCGTCCGTCCAGCCGGCACAGGCGCGGGGTAGTAATTGTTGTGGACCGGGTTCTCATCCCACGAGTGTTCGAAGCTGATGGGGAGATGGCCTTCGGGCGAGCGTGCGCCAAAGAGAATTTCCGAGATCGCCGTGCCGCCTTCCTGGCCCGGATACCAGTTGTGCAGCAGCGCAGGAACGCTCGCGATCCAGCGGTGCGTATCTACGCCGCCGCCCGCGGTGACGGTCACAATGGTGTTCTTGTTGGCGGCGCTGACGGTCTGGACAAGCTGATCCTGTCCCCAGGGCAGCGCGTAGGTGCGGTCGAAGCCTTCGCTCTCAGTGGAGGGGCCGAAGCCGACCGAAACGACAGCGGCGTCGGCCATCGAGGCAAGCTTGGCGACCTCCGGCGAGACCAGCTCGTCGACGGAGCGGATGCCGAGGCCGATGCGTGGATAAGCCGCGTCGGGCAGGTAGTCAATCTGGACACTGACAGGCTGGTTCGCGGTGAAGGAGACTTCTGCAAACTGCGGCGCCTGGCCTTCGCGCGCCGGCTGCTCCATGACCTGTTTGCCATCGATGAGCACTTTATATGCATCTGACCCTCCGCCTCCGACGAGGACGAGATGCGAGCCGGTTTTCTTTGGCATATATTGCGCGGTTATGCGGATGCTCTGCGGGTGCGGAGCTTTCGGCGTCCACTCCTCGGACTTGTACGAGTTGATCCGCGGGATGAAGGTGACTTGCGAGGTGCCCGTAAAATTGGAGTTGTTGAATATCTCGACTTTGACGGCTCTGCTTTCCGACCCGTTGGCGTGGGGCTCGCCGGATTTCTGATAGAACTCGGTATCGTGGAAAAAGTCTTCGCTAGTGGGCAGGCCGCGCGCGTAGAGAACCTTCACCTTGTCGCCGAGGTAATTCGACATTCCGGTCATGATGCTCACCGGAGCGAATGCTGTAACGGTTGAGCTACCGCCGCCGCCCGGCACCGCCGGCCACGCGTCGGTTCCGAAGACGGCAATGGTGTGGATTTTTTCAGTACTGAGCGGAAGCAGATTGCCATCGTTCTTGAGAAGAACAATGGCCTCGCGAGCCTCGTCGAGTGCAACCAGTCTGCCGGTCTGCGAGTCTTCGGGGATGCTCGGGTCTGTCTGGTCGCGGTCGAGAAAGCCGAAGCGGATGGCAGTGCGGAAGATTCGGCGCACCTTATCGTCGATCGTGGCCTCGGTCACCTTGCCGCTCTTGATTGCGGGCAATAAGTTTGCGGGGTTCATGACTTTGCCACTGGGCATTTCGAGATCCAGGCCGCAGTTGGCCGCGCCGACGGCGTCATAGGTGGCGTCCCAGTCGGACATGAGGATGCCGTCGAATCCCCACTCCTTCTTGAGGATGTCATTGTTGAGGTGGCAGTTCTGCGTGGCGTGGATGCCGTTGAGCAGGTTATAGGAGTTCATCACCGAGCCCACATTCGCGACCTTCACCGCCGCTTCAAACGCGGGCGCATAGATCTCGCGCAGAGCCCGCTCGTCAACGTCGGAGCTGACGTTGTGCCGGTCAAACTCCTGATTATTGGCGGCGTAGTGCTTGACGGTGGCGATGACACCCTGGCTCTGCACGCCTTCGATGTACGGGACAGCGGTGTGCGCGGCGAGGAAAGGATCTTCGCCGAAGTACTCAAAGTTGCGGCCATTCTGGGGCGCGCGATAGATGTTCACGCCGGGGCCGAGAATGAAGTGAACACCGCGCGCGCGCGCGTCCTGCGCGATCGAAGCACCCATGCGTTGAGCCAGGTCGGGGTCCCAGGTTGCCGCGAGCGCGATACCGCCGGCATAGGCAGTGTCCGGTCCCCAGGTGCGAACGCCATCAGGACCGTCGGACATTTTGAGTCGGGGAAAGCCGGCAGCGGGTACGGCGCGGATGAACATATCTTCCTCGCCCCCGAGGAGCTCGAGTTTCTGCTCAAGGGTCATTTTGGCGAGCATGGCATCGACGCGCTGGTCGATGGCGGTAGTCCGAGGTACGGGGCCCGCGGACTCCTGCGCAAAGAGCGACGTCGTGACAGCCATGAAAAGGGTGAGGATGGAGGCAGCCAAGTGAAACGATTTATTGAGCATCTTTACGAACTCCATAGAGCCCGTTAAGCCTAACAAAGCACACTGCTTTTGCAAAGAGGGATGCGTCGGGCGGGATGGTTGGGAGCCGCTCCTTCAGGTGTTCACTTTGAGGTCGGAAGTCTTAACGAAACAGATGAGGGACAAAGCGGCTGGTATTGGTAACACGCGGATTTCCGGCAGTTGGGATCGGTGCCTGCCACCTTCTAATCAGCCGATTTGAAGGATTCACGATTAAGGTTCCCCGTCAGCGTACTGATTCATTGCCACCGAGGCCTATTCACGGTAGCGACTCAGTGCATCGTCCAAACCGTCCCTGAGCGGGCCGAGCCAGAGCTCATAGTTCTTCCACTGGACAAGCCCCTGGCGGAAAATCGGCTGGCGGACCTGCTCTGAGCTTGCCGTGCGGACACTGCGTTCTGTCATGTAGAACTCGACGCAAGCCGGTTCGAATTCCAAGCCGCAGAATTCCAGGATGCCCTGCACGTTTCCCTCAAGATCCTCGACGACGTCTTCGTACCAGATTCGCAGTACCCGTCCGGGAAGCACGGCGTCCCAGTGTTGCATCAAGTCGAGATAAGTCCGGTAGTAGCAAGCGATGTCCTCGATGCTGTAGGTGAACTCTTGTCCCCTGGCAAACAGCTGTTTCAGATTGCTAAAGCAGCAGGCCATCGGCTCGCGGCGCACGTCGATGATTCGGGCGTTGGGCAACATGAGGTGAATGAGCCCGATGTGGCGGAAGTTGTTGGGCATCTTGTCGATGAAGAACGGCTTACGCTTGCGGTAAGCGCGCGTATCGGTCATGTAGCGCTCGCCGAGCCTGCGGAAATCCTCAGGCGCAAGTTCAGCCAGCACGTCTGGATAGCGCGGATCGTCGAGATCCGATTGGTGTCCCTGCAACCCGAGGACGATGCACTGGACGTCGGCGAGTTCCTGCGTGCCCTCGACTTGCGAATGGGAGGCGAGTATCTGCTCGATGAGCGTGGATCCGGATCGTGGCAGTCCAACAATGAAAATCGGATCAGAGTCTGGCACGCCGACACCCGCACGCGCGGCGAAGAACTGCGCCGTGCACACCTCGATCTGCTTGCGCGTGTTGGTTTCGGTAATGTCCGGATGGTAGCGGCTTTCGGCGCGCTTGAGTGCGTTGCCGCGCTCGTAGAATTGCCAGGATTCAGCGTATTCGTTCCGGTCCTCGAATGCCTTGCCGAGGGCGAAGCACAAATGGTATCGATCGACGGGGGGAGCGTCGGGTGCGGCTTCCTCGGCGCGCATGTGTGCGATCTCCTCAGGCGAAAAGCGATAGGTCTTGAGATTGGCGAGGCTCCAGTAGGCATCGCCGAAGCTCGGTCTGGCTGCCGCCGCCGCATGGTAGGAATCGGTGGCCTCCTTCGGCCGTCCGACGGCCTTAAGGCAGTGGCCGAGCGACACGTGTAGCTCGGAGGAAGCCGACGCCGCGCTGAGCTGGCGATACACCGCGATCGCCGGCTCATATTCTCCGAGGCCGACGCACGCGGCTGCGTAAAGTGAAAGATAATCATTGTTGGCGGGTTCGAGCCTCAGCAGGGTGTCGATCTCTTCACGTGCCTGCAGATATTTCTGCCGATCGATTAATACACGGACGTAATCCAAACGAGCAGCGCGGTAGTTCGGTGCGAGCTTCAGAGCGGCCTCGAGCAGCAGTTCCGCTTCATCGAGCGCGTCGCGCTGGTGCGCGATTCTGGCAAGGAGCCGCATGGCCTCGACATGGTTGTCGGCCTTGAGCAGAAATGCTCGGAGGATGTTCTCTGCTGCAGACAGTTCGCCGTCCGAGAACAGGCTCCCGGCCCGCACGATCTCGGGCGGCAGGTGGTTCAGGGTAGATACCTGCTCGGCTGCCGCCGCCGCATTCTCCACCTGGCCCGTCATGCGATACAGGCGTTCGAGCATGCTCCAGCTCGTTGTGAGCGCCGGGTTGATGCTCACGGCTCGCAGGAAGGCATCGATCGCGCGCGGCGCGTCCCTCAGGGTCGCGTAGCAATAACCGCGTTCTTGATACAAGAGGCTGAACCGTGGATGCTCTAGCTCCAGGCGTTGCAAGGTTAGAAGCGCCTCGGTTATCCGGTTCAGGCATCGCTGGTTCGCGGCGATCAGGTACAGGACGTCGCGATTCCTGGGCTTTGCAGTCGCCAGAGCTTCGGCCGCGGCGAGCGCTTCGGGTTGTCGGCGGGCTTTGCTGAGCTCGCGGATGCGGCCCACCTCGATCTCAATCGGCGAGGACACAGAGGCGCTTTGCATGGTACTCGCCCATAATATCGACCCAGTCTGGATATTTGTCGCACAGTCAAACAAGTTTCATCGCCGGTTCATCATGGCGTCATAAGCCCGCGCGTAAGGTTGCCCGTGTCTGATTTGTGTCCGCGTGTCCGTCGGCCGGCGGTAGCTCGAAACGGCGATTTCCGAACTTCACAATCTCGAACTCCACAATTCCGATCCCCCACCCTATTCAGAAATAAGGAGTCACCTTCATGAGCAATTCCAAGAAGACCTTCGTTTCCAACCGACGTGAATTCCTGCAGTTGCTGGGCATCACCACCGTAACGGGTGCGCTGAACACGAACATCGCGAAGGCGCTGGCAATTCCGGCCAACAACCGCACAGGCACGATTCGTGATGTTGAGCACATCGTTATCCTGATGCAGGAAAACCGCCCGTTCGACCATCAGTTTGGCACCCTTCGCGGTGTCCGCGGCTACTCCGATCCGCGCGCGGTTAAGATCAATCTCCCGCTGCAGAGCGGCACGGGCAGTACCCAGGTCCCGGTTTTCTTGCAGCCGGCCGGCGCCGCGAATGTAGCTGCTGGATTCGGAGTACCGCCGAACTCCGGCAACCTCGGTGGCCCATCGGACGGGGTGCCTGTAATCCCGCCGTTCCGCGTGGATCCCGAAAGCGTCAGCCCGGGTCTGACGACCTTAGGTCTCACCTATCTGCCGGGAACGGATCATAGTTGGGCGGGCACCCATGCTGGCTGGAATCAGGGTCAGTATGACAGCTGGCCGGCCACGAAGGGTCCCATTGCCATGTCGTACATGACGCGCGATGACATCCCCTACCACTACGCTCTCGCGGATGCCTTCACGATCGGCGATGCCTACTACTGCTCGATCATGGGCCCGACCAACCCGAATCGCTGCTACCTGTGGACGGGCTGCGTCGGCAACGTAAACTACCTGGGCAGCGGCGGCACCGACGGCCTCGGCGCCGGGCCGGTCACGGCCAACGGCCTTAGCCCCAACAATGCGTACTTCGTCTGGGAGACGTTCCCCGAGGTGCTGCAGGCGGCCGGCGTCAGCTGGAAGATCTACCAGGACATAGCCGGGGTGCCTTTCGCGCCGGATTTCGGAGACGGGACGGGCAATTCCTTCGCTGGCAACTTCACCGACAATTCGTTGCTCTACTTCAAACAATATGAGTCTTCCGCGCCGGGGACGCCGCTTTTCGACAACGCCTGTACAGGTACGGAAATCATCAACAGTATCCCGAGCTCTGGAGCGCCGAGCTCTGCCTGGCTTGCCTGGCAGGAGCAGCTGTTCGCACAGTTTCGAAACGACGTGCAGGGCGGTAAACTGCCGCAGGTTTCCTGGATCGTCGGACCGGCCGGCTACACTGAACACGCTGATTGGCCGATCGACTACGGCGCGTGGTACATCTCACAGATCTTCGACATACTGGTCTCCAACCCCGAGGTGTTCAGCAAGACCGTCTTCATCATCAACTACGACGAGGCCGACGGAAGCTTCGACCACCTGGTGCCGCCCACGCCGCCGCCAACACCCGCCGGTGGGGCCTCGACCGTCAGCATCGAAAACGAAATCGTCACAACGTCGACCCCGAACGGACCGATCGGCCTCGGCACTCGGGTGAGTTTCCTTGCGATCTCGCCCTGGAGCAAGGGAGGCTACGTCAATTCTCAGGTCTTCGATGCTACTTCGGTGATCCAGTTCATCGAGGAGCGTTTTGGAGTACACGAGCGCAATATCTCCCCGTGGCGTCGCGCGGTGGCGGGTGACCTGATGTCGGTGTTCAACTTTAGGGACCCGAACCGGTGCTCGGCCGGCCTGCCGAGCACCGATGGCTTTCTACCGCCGGTGGACGAGCTCGCAGGCGGGGACACCACCACCTTCATTCCCACTCAGGATGGCGTGATCATCGGCGTTCCGAAGCAGGAAAAAGGTATCCGCCCCGCGCGCGCCTTGCCGTATGAGTTGGATGTTCACGCGTCAGTCGGTGCTTCGACTATAGTGCTGACCTTCTCGAATACCGGCCGCGCGACCGTGGTCTTTCAGGTACGCTCCGGCAACGCTGCGGATCCGGTGCGCAATTACACCGTGGAACCTGGCAAAAAACTTGCTGACACGTGGAACGTTGCGTCGTCCTATAATTTGTCGGTTTACGGGCCCAATGGCTTTGTGCGTTATTTCAATGGCAGCATCGGCTCCCGAGCCGCAGTTCTCGACGTTCGCTCCAGATATAAGATCGGAGATCACGGCTGGGACGATCGCGATTGGGGTAATGGCAACGGGGATGATCACGGCTCCGAACGTGGCGCCATAATCGGATGGAAAATCACCAACGTCGCCGGCACTCGGGTCGAAGTCAGCGTACTCGATGCCTATACAGGCGACGTGAGCACGCGGCTTCTCCATCCTCGCGAGACGTTCGAAGATGAGTTATCGCTGGATAAGCTCCATAACTGGTATGACCTTATCGTGACAGTTGCCGAAGACCCAACTTTCAAATATCGGCTTGCGGGTCACGTCGAAACCGGAAGAGACAGCTTCTCGGATCCGGCACTCGGGGGTCTTACCCTCAAGGGCTGATGCGAAGGCGGCAGGTGGCGTGTCCATAACGAAAAAGCGCAATCGATGATGAGATCAAGCGGTGGGGCTGATGGCCCCCCGCTTGGTCATTGGAAGGGGAGGCGGTCCCCGAGGGCCACGACCTTGCCCGGATATTTGTATGATCAACCCCCATGAAATGCTATCTCGCCAGCCTTGAAGCGGAGTCCATCGAAATAATCCGCGAAGCGGTAGCCCTATCAGACAAGCCGGTCATGATGTATTCGATCGGCAAGGACTCCTCTGTCATGCTGCACCTGGCGCGAAAGGCATTCTGGCCGGCGGTGCCTCCACTCCCACTTCTTCACATCGATACAACATGGAAATTCCGCGAGATGATCTCGTTCCGCGACCGGATCTCTGCCGAAACCGGGATAAAGCTACTTGTGCACACCAATCAACAGCGGCTTGCCCAGGGTGTGACCCCGTTCACCTATGACTCCGAGCGTTACACCACAATGATGAAAACGGAAGCGTTGAGACAGGCCCTCGATGCGTGGGGCTTTGACATCATTCTGGGCGGCGCGCGGCGCGATGAGGAAAAGTCACGCGCCAAAGAGCGGGTATTTTCCTTTCGCTCGGCCGGTCACAGATGGGATCCGAAGATACAAAGACCTGAGTTGTGGAATCTGTATAACGCCCGAATCCATCCTGGAGAGACGATCCGAGTATTCCCCCTCTCCAACTGGACTGAGGCTGATGTCTGGCAATATATCGCCGAGGAGAATATCCCGATCGTGCAGTTGTACTTTGCCGCGGCCAGGCCGGTAGTTAGGCGTTCGGGACAATGGATCATGGTCGACGACGACAGATTTCCCCTCAATCCGGGAGAAACACCCGAGATGCGAGTCGTCCGGTTCAGGACCCTCGGCTGTTATCCGCTGAGTGCCGCGATCGAGAGTACGGCAAGCACCGTGAGCGAGATTGTCCGTGAGGTACAAACCGCCAAGAATTCGGAGCGTCAGGGTCGATTGATAGATTTCGATCAGGTTGCCTCTATGGAGCGAAAGAAGCAAGAGGGCTACTTCTGATGCGGGATGCCCTGCATTTCATTACCTGCGGCAGCGTCGACGATGGCAAGTCGACTCTGATCGGGCGGCTGCTGTGGGAATCAAAGCAGATATTCGAGGACCAGCTTTCGGCCCTGGCCAAGGACTCCACCCGCTACGGAACACAGGGCGAGGCGATGGATCTGGCGCTGCTTGTCGACGGCCTGCAGGCAGAACGCGAACAGAGCATCACCATCGACGTTGCTTATCGTTTCTTCACCACGCAGCGGCGTCGGTTTGTCGTGGCAGATGCACCCGGGCACGAACAGTACACGCGCAATATGGCCACCGGAGCTTCGACTTCCGACTTGGCAGTCCTGGTGGTGAATGCAAGCAAGGACTGCAAAGCCAATCCTATCGCCACGCAAGGATCGTCGCCATGCTCGGCATCCGGCATCTGGTGATGGTAGTGAACAAGATGGACCTTGCGAACTGGGATGAAGCTGCCTTCGACGAAATAATTCGGGAATTTCAGCCACTTGTAAGCGAACTTGGATTCGAATCTTTTCGCGCAATTCCGGTTTCGGCCCTGCATGGCGACAACATCACCGAGGGCAGTTCCGCCGCGCCCTGGTACACGGGTCCAAGCCTCCTCACCTGTCTGGAGCAGATCGACGTGATTTCGAACGCAGCGAATCTGGGGTTTCGTATGCCGGTGCAGTGGGTGAATCGGCCGAGCCAGGATTTCCGCGGCTATTGCGGGCGCGTCGCCAGCGGGCAAGTGAAGGTCGGTGATCGGGTACGAATCGTGCCGGGCGAAATGGAGAGCAAAGTCCGATCCATTGTTGCGTGGAAGGAAGAACGGCTGACGGCCCTGGCCGGAGATTCCATCACCATCTGTCTCGAGGACGAAATCGATTTAACTCGCGGAAATGTAATTGCATCAGCGTCCGATCCCACACAGATGAGTGACCAATTCGAAGCAAGGGTTTTGTGCCTGTCGCAACATCACCTATTTGCAGGGCGGTCCTATATATTCAATCTTCATACCTGCCAGGCGGTAGCAACCATAACCGCGATCAAGTACCAGGTTGACGTTAGACTCGGAACACGTCTGGCAACACGATCTTTGGGATTGAACGACATTGGTGTCGTCAACCTCTCGCTTGACCGACTTGTCCCCTTTGAAGGGTACAACCGATGCAGGCGCCTCGGCAGTTTCATTCTGGTGGATCGGCTTCAGAACCAGACTGTCGGCGCAGGGATGATTGATTTCGCTCTGCGCCGGGCCGCGAATACCCATTGGCAAGCGTCCGATATCAACAAAAGCGCTCGCGCCAGGCAAAAGCTGCAGAAGCCCGTCTGCCTTTGGTTCACGGGGCTTCCTGGATCTGGAAAATCGACCATCGCAAACCTCCTTGAAAAGCGCATGTTCGCGGCCGGAAGACACACCTACATACTCGATGGTGACAACATTCGCCACGGTCTGAACAGAGACCTTGGATTCTCCGAGGCCGATCGGGTAGAAAACATTCGGCGCGTAACTGAAGTCTCCAGGTTGCTTGTGGATGCGGGGCTCGTGGTGATCGTCGCGTTCATTAGCCCGTATCGTGCCGAGCGGGAAATTGCCCGGTCGCACTTCGAACCTGGAGAATTCCTGGAGATCTTCGTCGACACCCCGCTCGATGAATGCGAGCGACGCGACCCGAAGGGACTTTACGCCAAGGCACGGCGTGGGGAATTAGTGAATTTTACGGGCATCGACAGCGAGTACCAATCTCCGATGTCACCCGAAGTTCGCCTCGACACCCTCGTCCACAGCGCGGAGGAGTGCGTTGATCGCATTCTGCTTGTCTTGGATGAGAGTTCGTTCCATGTACCGCAGAGAAACGAAGAGCAGGATGATCGATCTTAACGCGGAGAACTGGCTCGGCGAATTGCTCCACAGGTAGTTGCCTTGGCCCGGTGACCCAGTGCGGGTCAGCCGACGGCGTCCGTTCCGATCCATGGCCTGGCTAGTCCATTCTGATCTGTCTGGCACTGCCGTAAGTCAGCTCGGTGATGCGTCCCGGCAGCTCTTTTTGAAGAACGGCCAGACGGAGAAGAACCATTATCTCAAAGTGATGCCGGCAATTTTCCGGGCGGTGCAGGCAAATGAATTCCTCATTGAAACCGCCTATTCACATTCCTGCCCATAGGCGGCCCGTAGAATCTTTAGCGTCACGGGAACCGACGAGCGGGCATCAAGGAGAACCTTATGGCGACAACTGTCTTAGCATCGATTGGCGATCACGGCGTTCTCAACGCGGCTTTATCCCCTGCCCTGCCCGAGATTTGGATCGACAGGGACCTGAGCTGGCTCGACTTCAACGAGCGCGTGCTGGCCGAGGCTCTGGACGAACGTACACCGCTGCTTGAAAGAGCCAAATTCCTGGCCATCTTTACGTCGAACCTCGATGAGTTCTTTATGAAACGCTTGGCTGTGCTACGCCATGGAGCCAGCGATGGTCAGCGCGCCCTCTTGCAGCAGGTTCGCGAAAAATTGCTGCCCCAGCTTGAGCGCCAGGCAGAGTGCTACCGCAACGTGATCATTCCCCGTCTGGCCGAGCACGGGGTCTTTTTGCGTTATTGGTCCGAGCTCACTCCGGAGCAACAGGAGGAGGCCAGCAGTTATTTTGATTCCCAGTTGTCTCCTGCGTTGACGCCTCTGGTCATCGATCCCGTCCATCCATTTCCGTTTCTTTCCAACCTGTCTACCTCATTGGTGTTCCGTGTTCGCGACGTAGCCAAGGGCGAATCGATGTTTGCCCGCGTGAAGGTCCCTGGAGTACTCAAACAGTGGATCCCCGTGGAAGCGGACCTTGAATCCGGTCAAAAGCTGCTGATTCCCCTCTCCCAGGTAATTCGAGGCAATCTGCACAAACTTTACAGCGGCATGGAGATCAGCGAAATCGCTGTTATGCGGATCACCCGCGATGCTGAGGTCGAACTTGACGATGAATCCTCGGCTGACTCGCCTCACTCCTGGTCGCTCCACTAACCATGCGGCCGCGGCTGCTGGATCTCATCCATCGCGAAATTCAGAACAAGCGCGACGGACGGCCCGCGCGCATTGTCGCCAAAATGAACCAGCTGGAAGACCCGGACATGATCGAGGCCCTGTGCGAAGCCTCGCAGGTGGGTGTACCGATCGATCTCATCATTCGCGGATTTTGCTGCCTCCGTCCAGGAGTGCCGGGCCACACCGAAAATATTCGCATTCGTTCCATCATCGGGTGTTTTCTAGAACATTCGCGCATCTTCTACTTCGCCAATGGCACCGAGGACCTTGCGGAAGGCGAATATTGCATTGGATCGGCGGACTGGATGTTCCGTAATCTCTCAAAGCGGATCGAAGTGGTTACGCCGGTATTTGCTGCAGGTCCCAAGCAGCGTCTTTGGGAAATCCTCGATATCTGCCTTCGCGACGAGCGGGAGGCATGGGTTCTCGGATCTGACGCAAAATACACTCAGCTGCATCCGGAAGATGGAGCAAGCGGCCCCGAAAGCATCGGAACTCACCAGACACTAATGAAGCTGGCCCTCGAGCGGGCAGATATCTGACGACTAAAGTAGGGAGAAGATATCAGGCAAGCGCATTCGTGACGATCTGCTGAGCTTCATCCACTATGCTGTCAAGATGGGCTTCGTCCTTGAAGCTCTCCGCGTAGATCTTGTAGAGGTTCTCGGTACCCGAAGGCCGGGCTGCGAACCAGCCGTTTTCCGAGACGACCTTCAGGCCCCCGATGGGCGCATTGTTGCCGGGAGCATTGGTCAACCTGGCTATGATTCGCTCGCCAGCGAGGTGCGATTCTTTCACCGAGTCGGGTGACAGCTTGCTGAGTCTTGCTTTTTGCTCGGGGCTCGCGGGCGCGTCGATACGCGTGTAGTAGGGCATTCCGAATTTATGGGCCAGCTCGGAAAAGTGCTGGCCTGGATCCTTTCCGGTGCGCGCGGTGATCTCCGCCGCCAGCAGATCCATGATGGGACCATCCTTGTCCGTCGTCCACACGGTGCCATCGCGGCGCAGCAGACTCGCCCCGGCGCTCTCTTCACCGCCGAAGCAAAAGGATCCGTCAAAAAGACCCGGAACGAACCATTTGAAACCGACCGGCGTCTCTGACAGTGGCCGGCCGAGGCTGCTGACGACCCTGTCGATCATGCTGCTGCTGACCACTGTTTTGCCGACAATGACGCTCGCAGGCCACTCCGGACGATGCGTGAGCAGATACTGGATGGCAACCGCCAGATAGTGGTTGGGATTCATCAGGCCCGAGGATGGAGTGACGATCCCGTGGCGATCGGAATCGGGATCATTGGCGAAGGCGACCTGATACTTGTCCTTCAGGCGCACGAGGCCGGCCATGGCGTAGGGGCTGGAGCAGTCCATGCGAATCTTGCCGTCGTGGTCGACAGTCATAAACGAGAAGGTCGGGTCGATGACGGGATTCACAACTTCGATTTCAAGCCCGTAGATCGAATTGACCTGGTCCCAGTAAGGCGCGAATGCACCGCCGAGCGGATCCACTCCCATCTTTAGGCCGGCGTGTTTGATCGCGTCCATGTCCACAGTGTTTTTCAGGTCCCTGATATACGGCAGGACGAAATCTTCCTCGTGAGTGGTGGCAGCCTTGATGGCTTGCGAATAAGGCACGCGCTTTACGTCGACGTTGTTGGCCCTGAGCAGATCATTCGCGCGCTGCTCGACCCACTTAGTGACATCGGTGTCGGCAGGACCGCCGTTTGGAGGGTTGTACTTGAAGCCGCCGTCCTCGGGCGGATTATGCGAGGGCGTGATGACGATGCCGTCCGCGAGATGGTCTTTGCGGCCTCGATTGTAGACAAGGATCGCATGCGAAATGACTGGCGTGGCGGTGACGCCGTCGTTGTGCTGGACCATTGTTTCGACGCCGTTGGCGGCCAGCACTTCGAGAGCCGTGATCTGGGCGGGCGCGGATAGGGCGTGGGTGTCCTTGCCCATGAGGAGCGGACCGTCGGTTCCTTGCATCCGCCGGTAGTCGCAGATGGCTTGGGTGATGGCCAGAATGTGTGCCTCGGTAAACGTCCCTTTCAGGGGGGTGCCCCGGTGGCCGCTGGTTCCGAAGCTGACCATCTGAGTTGCATCGCTTAAGTCGGGGCGGCGTTCGAGATATTGCCGGTTGAGATCGTCGACGTCAATCAGCATCTCTTTCGGAGCGGGCTTCCCTGCCAGGGGAGAAATACGCGATTGCACTTTCGCTTCTGTCGCCATTGAATGCTCCTAAAGGTCGGTGCACCTATTCAGGAAGAATATAACCATATCTGCTCCCCTGGCACGGGCGGGTCATCCGCGGAACCGGGCCCGTATGGCGATACAGCCTAGTCAAGTCGCTTTATTCGCCAGATGTTCTGGGCATAATCGCGAATCGAGCGGTCAGAGGAAAACTGTCCCATCCTGGCAGCATTCAGAATCGCCATCCTGGACCATTTTTCCTGGTCCCGATAGGTTTTGCTCACCTGATCCTGGCAGTCGATATACGACTGGTAGTCGGCGAAGAGAAGATATGGATCGTGGTTAAGCAGCTGTTCTAAGAGCGGGCGGAAGAGGCTGCCATCGCCATGCGAGAACCGGCCCGATGCGAGGGCATCGATGATCTCGCGCAGGAAGGGGTTGGATTCGTAGATCGCGCGCGGGTGATAGCCCTCTGACAGCTGGGACGACACCTGATCCGCCGTAAGACCAAAGAGAAAGAAATTCTCGTGACCCACAGCATCCCTGATCTCAATGTTTGCCCCATCGAGGGTTCCAATCGTGAGCGCTCCATTCATGGCGAACTTCATATTTCCTGTTCCAGAGGCTTCTTTGCCGGCAGTCGATATTTGCTCGCTGAGATCCGCAGCCGGATAAACTTTCTGTCCGAAAGTAACGTTGTAATTGGGGAGGAAGACCACCTTCAAACGGTGCTTCACATCCTGATCATTGTTGATGATCTCCCCGACGGAGTTGATGAGCTTGATGATCAATTTAGCCATGAAGTATCCCGGCGCTGCTTTGCCACCAAACAAGAAGGTGCGCGGCGCCATTTCCAGGCTGGGGTTCTGCTTTAGGCGGAAATACAGGGTAAGGATGTGGAGGACACTCAAGTGTTGTCTCTTATACTCGTGGATTCGCTTGACCTGAGCATCGAACATGGAGCTGGGATCAACCGAGACTCCAGTCTCCTCTAATATGTAACGCGCCAACCGTGCCTTGACATCATGTTGCACCTTGCGCCAATCGGCACGAAAGGCCGCGTCTTCGACAAATGCTTCGAGCCGTTTGAGTTCGTCCAGATCGCCGATCCACGTATCTCCTATGCTGCGGGTCATCAGGGCCGATTGCTCCGGGTTGCTCACTGCAAGCCAACGCCGCGGCGTTACTCCATTCGTTACGTTGATGAATTTTTCGGGCCACAATTCGTAGAAATCGCGGAGCACATCCTTCTTCAGTAGCTCCGTATGCAATGCAGCGACGCCATTCATCCGGTGACTTCCAACACATGCCAAATTCGCCATGCGCACGTGTTTCTCGCCTTGCTCGTCGATGATCGACATCCGCGAGACCCGTTCCTGATCACCGTCAAAATGCTTGCGCACAAGATCCAGAAAGCGCGCATTGATCTCATAGATGATTTCTATGTGGCGGGGAAGAAGCGAGGCGAACATGGACAAGGGCCAACGCTCCAGTGCTTCCGGAAGCAACGTGTGATTGGTATAGCTAAAGGTGTGAGACGTGATCTCCCACGCCTTCTCCCAAACCAGGCCGTGCTCGTCCACCAGCAGCCGCATGAGTTCCGCGACACCGATCGAAGGATGCGTGTCATTCAGCTGAATCGCCCACTTCTCATGAAAGGTTTCAATCGGCCGGCCGACACGCAAATGGAGCCTGATCATGTCCTGTATGGCGCACGAGGTAAAGAAGTACTGTTGCTGGAGGCGAAGCTCTTTGCCCTGAATCTCTTCATCATTCGGATACAGAACCTTGGAGATGTTCTCAGCAAACACCTTGCCGGCAACTGCACCCTGATAGTCGCCACTGTTAAAGCGATCGAAGTAGAACGACTCTGTGGATTCAGACCTCCATAGCCGCAAGTCGTTGGCTATACCCGAGCGATACCCCAGAATTGCAGTGTCGTAGGGAATCCCCCTCACGGGGTGGGCGGGAACCCAACGCACCTTGTATTTGCCGGTCGAGTCCGACCAGCCTTCGGTGTAACCACCGAAGCCCACGTTTACCGCTTCGTGCGGCCGCCGGATTTCCCAGGGATTTCCATATCGGAGCCAATAATCGGTGAGCTCCACCTGCCAGCCGTCCTGGATTTTCTGTTGGAAGATGCCGAACTCGTACCGAATACCATACCCAATTGCAGGAACCCCCTCGGTTGCCATGGAATCGAGATAGCAGGCCGCCAGCCGGCCCAAGCCGCCATTGCCCAGGCCCGGTTCGCGTTCCTCCTCCACAATGCGATCAAGGTCACGGCCCAATTCGGCAACTGCTTGCCGGACGGGAGCCTCAAGCTGGAGGTTGAGGAGATTGTTTGCAAGATAAGGGCCCATCAAAAACTCGGCCGATAGATAACACACAACGCGGACGTCGTGCTGCTTGTACCTTTCCCAGGTTGAGAACCATTGCGCCAATATGCGGTCCCGCACCGTGTATGCGACTGCCGTAAAAAACTCCTGATCACTCGCAGTCTCCTGGCTCACTCCCACCAGGTAGAAGAGGTTGTCCAGAATGGCGCGTTTCAAAGCCTCCACACTGATTGCAGTGCGATAGTCCTCGATCTGCACGGTTGGTTCCGGGGATGTCTGCGTCTGCATGTTGCACCTCGCTGTTCGTATTCCCACTTCTCGACGCGGTTCTGTTGATTAGGAAGGCAAACCCCGAAACGGCACCTCTGTGCGCGGATCAGCCTGGCAGGGTTCTCAGAAATTACATGCTAGGAGCCATATCCCTTGTGAAGCAAGCGCTTTGGTGTGAATTCAAGGATCTGAAACCAAACTTTAATGGCGCATAAATTCACCAAATCCACTTGAGGGTTAAGCGAGGAAGGCAGTATGTAATCTCCCAGCCCACCGATCGAATCAACGAGATCGTGGTCGCACAAGAATTCTGAGCCATCTAAGGTCCAGCGGCAGCGCCGTCACGGATGCTTCCGCGCTCTAGGTTCTATATTCATCAAATCTGGGAACTTTCCCGTGGGTCTGGCCAACGGGAAGTTGGCCGGAAACGGCTTGGAGGGCATTAGCCCGTGAATCGCACTCAGCCGTGTCACCGTTCCTCAAAGCTGACTTCTGGCCCTTCTCGCCGACAAATATCCGCAGACGGTCACAGAACTTGAGGTGCTTGCTTATCAATGGGCGAATGGGATGAGCGATCCGAGGCGGTCGTCAGGTAGTAATTTTGTCGTCTGACGAAGGCCCTGCTCAGCGGTTGATCAAGTAGTAATTGACGGAACTGGGTATCCATTTGACTCAGGTACCCCCAACAGGTTGTGTTTTGGACTATTTCCGTTTGATGGCCGAGTCCACAATCTGCCTGTAAGTTGTTGGTTCGGTTGCGACGGCCTGCTGCACCAAGCGGTAGAAGAGTTTTCCTCGGCTGCGCGATTTGCGGCGGTTGAAGCGGAACGCGAATTCGTTTAGATAATCCTGAAGATGTTCCCCGGCGACAGATCCCTGGTGAGTTCCCAACAACCAACGCTTTAGTAGCGAAAAGACCTGATGGACGCGTGGCAGCAACTCGGAAGCCCGCTCCGAATGGCCCTTTTGATTGCTGATACGGTGTTGATAGGCGGCCGTGCGCAACGGCAGATAGCCGTACCAGCCGTCCGTATGCACGGTGCTGCCGGGCTCGATGCTGTCCTCGATAAACCGAGTCAATCTGGCTGAAGAAGCGTCCGGAATGTGTCGTAGCCGGATGCGGCCAATCCCTCGGCCATCCTCCTCGGCCGCCACTACAACCAGCGCCTTGCCAGCGATGTGGCGACCGTGCACGCCCTGCTCGTCGCCGCCCAGATAACTCTCGTCGACTTCGACCACTCCAGCCAGCCGCTCGCGGCCGGCCCGGATCATAGCGCGGCGTAGCTTATGCAAACACGTCCATGCCGTCTGATAACTGCCCCAGCCAAGCACACGCTGCAACGCTACCGCGCTCACCCCGTTCTTATGGCTGGTCAGCCACCACATGGCGCGAAACCACACAGTCAGTGGCGTTCGCGTATCCTGAAACACCGTGCCCGCGATCATCGAAACCTGATAGCCGCAGCCGGCGCACTGAACACGGCCCGATTGCAACGCCCAGCTCTTGCCTGCTTCACATCGAGGACAACGGAATCCGTCCGGCCAGCGGAGATCGAACAGGTACTCCCGGCAAGCCGCCTCTGTGCTGAAGCGCCGCTCAAGCTCCAAAAGCGTCCGCGGATAATCCTCTTCCATGACCCCGAACACTACAGGTTGGGCCTACCTGAGTCAAATGGATACCCAGTATTGACGGAATGGCGGTTGACGGTTAGGCGGTTGTCATGTAGGCGGTTACTCGCCCGCGACAGGATTGGAAAGCGCCAAAAGAGCAATATCGCCCTCTCTCCCGGATCGTGGTGAAGGGCGGTTTCACCCCACCTGCAAATGACGAAGGTAGGGAACGCTGGCCTTCATCATAGGCAAGTCCATCTCCACGAAGTAATTCTGAACGCCGCCGGATTTTGCCGCGTTAAAGATGCTTCCCCAATCGAGAGAGCCCTGACCAACCGACACAATTTGCCGCGTCTTGGCCGACCAGCCTTGCACGTGCATGGAAATAAAGCGGCCGGGGTATCGGGTGAAGTACTCGGACGCATCGTATCCCTCGCTGATGGTGGACACTTGGAATTGGAACTTGACGTACCTGGGATCGAGAAGTTGAAACAGAAGTTCATATGTCCGCTGCCCGTCGACCTTGGTGAGTTCAAAGTCCTCGTTGTGAAGGCCCTGCACGATCCCGGCCGCCGCTGCCCGCTCACCCATCCGGTTGTATTCTTCGGCGGCGCGCCTCACGTCGTCCATGGTGGGATTCTTCGGCCCATCCAGGCTGGGCACGCACATTTGCGTCAGGCCGACATCCTTCGCCCACGCAATCCGGCCCGCCTGATCTTTCCTCAGTTCATTGATGGAGAAGTGACTGCTGACGCATGTAAGGCCTGCATCGTGCAGGATACCCCGAAGCTCGGCCCCGCCGTACTTACTGAGCCCGGCGAATCCGGAGTCGGCGTAGCCCACCGGCGAGCACAACTCGATCGTCTGGAATCCGGAGGAGGCAAGCTCGCGAAGCGTGCCGCGAAAGTCCTTGGCGATCATTTCCCGCACTGGCCACGTCTGACACCCAATGGGCAAGCCAAGAGGATTGGCGTGCACTGCTCGCGTTCCCGATGCAAGGACCCCGCCCAACACGGCGCTCGCCGATGCGGTCCTAATGAATTCTCTTCTCGATACTGCCGCCATTACGGCCTCCTTGCGCGTAATCTGAGAACTCCATTTTAATGTCCCAAGTCGCTGACAGGCTCTGCGCAACGAAATAGCTTTTGGGGTTACTCGCCCAGAACGGGCTATGCGAGATTCTCGCTCGCCGAGCGCCGAGCCACCATACCGTTGAGGGTTTCGCACAAAAAAAGCTGCGTCCCGCCGGGACGCAGCATGCCACCCGCAAACTCGATGGCTTTATCGCTTGACGATCTTCTGCAAGCGTGGGTCCGACCACAGTCCAGCGAACTCCTGGTCTGAGTAAACTTTGGCCAAATCCGCGTAATGGCCCTCTTTGGCCCGTTGCAGGTACTCCAAAGCGCCACCCAGATTGCCGCGTTTCGCGTAGACTTTCGCGATCAGGTAGGAAACGCGTGCGCGCTGCTCCGGCGTGGAAACTTGCGCGACGATACCTCCCCGCCCAGCGGTCAGAATGTCGGCATCCAATTCCAGTGCCCGGGAGTACTCGGTCATTGCGCGGTCGATCTCACCAAGCCCCATCCAGGCCTCCGCCATGTTCAGGTGAGCGGTGGCATTGGTCTCATCCAACGCCAGCGCCTTTTTCAAATATCCCACCGCCGGTTTGTACTTATTCTCAACACACGCCAGCGCGCCCATGTTATTGAATGCTGCGAAGTTGTGCGGATCGTACTTCACCGCCAGCATGAAGAACTTGCGCGCTGGCCCTTTGTATCCAAGTTTGAATTCAGTAATGCCCAGCTTGTTGTAGAGCGCCGAGCTCTTCGAACCGGAACGGGCAGCGTTCAGATAAAACGTGGCCGCCGTTGAATAATCGCCTCGCGACCGCGCCTCGTCGCCCCTCTGCTCCGCTGTCTTGGCCGCCGCAAGCTTGTCCGCGCTGGGGATATCCGGTGTAGTGGTCGCGGGCGCGTACCCGGCAGCGCACATCGCGAGAGTCATGCTCATGAGCATCTTTGCAAAGGTTCGCATGGTCGTTCTCCTTTTCGGCAACGAGCCTCGCAAAAGGCGCTCTCCATGCCTGCCGCCGCCCCATGCGATCCACTCGCTGCATTGTTCCCAGTAAAGAGCGGAATCGCCCGACAAACAACGCTACAGCTGCTACCGGCAGGTTTCCTTCGCAGGGTTAATTCGTGCGGAGAGTACACAAACTCTGGGCAAACTTCGAGTTAGAGATCAATGGGTCCCCTGACCAAGTCAATCCAACCCATTACTCGGAGGGGTTAAATGCCGTTACATGACCATCCTTGGCCGCGAATTACACCGTTAACGCCACTTGTCAACAATTCCATGGTGCTAACATCCCCATCGAGCTGATGGTCCAATTAGGGTAGAAGGCGACAAGGATGACCGTAGCAAGCCCAGAGTCGGTCGAACCGGAAGAGCAGCGGGCGGAACTGAATGCGGTACTTGATGCGAAAGAGTTTACGCGCGCGCCCACGCTGGCCCATTTGCTTTCTTATTTGTGTGAAAAGCTCTTCGCCGGAGAAGCTGGACAAATCAAGGAATACTCCGTCGGCGTGGAAGTCTTCCGTCGTGGAGCCTCCTTCGATCAGGATTCCGACTCGATTGTTCGCGTAGAAGCAAACCGCCTGCGCAAGCGGCTCGCCGAATACTACGCCGGCGAGGGCAAATCCCATCGCTTGCAGATCACCGTCCCGGTAGGGCAGTACGTTCCGCGCTTTGCGCGCGCCTCCGCGCGGAATGCGCTTACGCAAAGCGTCGTCGCGGAATCTCGTGCGCCTCAGACGCAAGCCATCGGGACTCCGGTCCGATCGCCAATCGGTTGGATCAGCGCTGAAGCGCGTCGTCTCCGCTGGATTGGCGTCTTCCTGCTTTTTATGCTTTTAGGAGCTTTGGCTGTTCTGCTCATTGCGCGCCATGATCAAAAGTCAGTGCCGACGGTCTCATCCAATCAGCCGGCTACACCGGAACCTAAGCCACAAATCGGGCTTCCCGCCGGCGAAGAGGTGCGCATCCTGGCAGGCGAAGGCCGAAGCTATGTGGACCACGCGGGAAAACTCTGGAACGCCGACAACTGGTTTACTGGCGGAACCCCGGTCAAGAGCTCAGTCCAGCACATCTGGCGCACCCAGGATCCCGGTTTCTATCGCAACAGCCGGCAAGGACAATTCCATTACGACATTCCCTTGAAAAAAGGGCTCTATGAGTTGCGCCTCCATTTCGCCGAAACCGTCTTTGGTCCGGAATCTACCGGATCCGGCGGAGAGGGTAGCCGGATCATGACGGTGCGCGCCAACGGCAAAACCCTGCTTGCCAACTTTGATGTGGTTGCCGACGCCGGGGCCAGCCGCACAGCCGATCTGAAGGTATTCCCCGAGATCTCACCGGGAAGGGATGGCATGTTGCATCTTGAATTTGCCGGTGAAGACGGCAAGCAGGCTGCGCTGTCGGCAATCGAGATTCTTCCCGGCGCCGGGAGCCGCATTCGACCTGTGCGCATACTGGCTCGGCAAACACCCTACTACTCCAACGATAGTCACTGGTGGAGCCCTGACAATTATTTCGAAGGTGGCGAACTGGCAACCTACACTACCCCGGTAACCGGAACCGACGACCCTGAGCTGTACGAAACAGAGCGTTGGGGCAACTTTTCCTATGCGATTCCGGTTGCCCCGGGAAAGTACGCGGTTACCCTGCATTTCGCGATTCGCCATGGCGAGTGGGACGGCCCGGTGACGTCACCAAACGACGATGCCATCGCGCATGTGTTCAATGTCTTCTGCAACGGAACGGCGTTGCTCGAGAATTTCAATCTGCTCAAGGAAGCGCGCCGGGGAGATGTAGTCATTCGCAGGTTCTCGAGCCTTCAGCCCAACGCTCAAGGCAAGCTACTGCTGAGCTTTGTTCCCGTGGAGGGATACGCAACCGTGACCGGTATCGAAGTGGTGCCGCAATAGTCGAACCCCAACGCAAAAGGCGCAAAGCACAGGAGTATCTCCGGAATATCTACGGGGCCCGAATACACGACCCCGAAGCACTTGGAACGGCTCCGCCCACGGGGTCTCGGCAAGAAGCGTTCGCTCGCCTTGCGCGAATTTGCTCTGGGCATGAGGCATTGCAGCGGTTTGTGGAGCGCGAGCCTTCACGCCGAGTACACGAATGCGCTTTTGCTGATCTGGCGCTGGAGCGCGAGCCTGTAGACCCGAGGCTCTAAGTGCTCTTAGGCGATCTCTGTTCAACATTGGGAAACGGCTACCCTCGCCGAGTGGGAAAGCGACGTCTAACCCGCAGAGGTCGTGGACCCAATAAAGGTCCGTTGCCGTGTGGCTTACGATTCTATGAAGACATGCAGGCTAGCGGGAAAGGCTGGTATTTGGCATCAACAACAGGACCGCCGAAAAACATCGGAAACTAATCTTTCAAACCTAATTCTGACATCGCGCGTAAGGTTCGTAGGAGTGTCTGTCGCGTCTTAAAGTAAACTTCTCAACGATCGGAACCCCGCCCCGGGGCTTGCCGATCGTGTCCGGACGCGATGGGTCATACATTTCCTTCCTCCGGCGGAACAACTACTTCGATTTGGATAAATAGCTGTTTAGCCAACTTATGAAATAAATTGTTGACTCACCGATCCCCGGCAATTAGCAGGTGACTAACCGTCAGATTTCTTCCAATCTTTGGTAACACGATACATCCAAGTCGAGAATAGACGTATTCTCTCAGACATGACGCGTGTCCGGCAGCATTGCGCACCCAGTTGCCTGGTGTTTTTGCTCATTATGGCAGGGCTTTATTGCTGTGCTCAAGAGATGCAGGCTACTGCAGACGAATCGCGAGGCAACGACGCGACCCTCCCCTCCGTTTCCACGTCTGCTTACAGAATTGGTGTTGGCGATGTCCTGCACATTGCGGTGTGGGAGGAACCTCAGCTCACAGAGACAGCAGTAGTAAGACCGGATGGAAAGATCTCGATGCTCTTGGTCTCGGAGTTGAATGTAGCGGGAATGACGCCGGACGCTGCGCAGCAGGCGTTGACCGAGCAGATAAGCAAGTTTGTCCACAAGCCGCGCGTAACAGTAACAGTACAGGAAATTCATAGCCGCATGGTGTTTATAACCGGCGAAGTGCAAAGACCCGGGGCTTATCCGCTAATGGACACGATGAATGTAGTGCAATTAGTGGCTCGTTCGGGAGGATTGACGGACTTTGCGAAGCAAAAAAGAGTGTACGTTCTGCGGGCTGCGAATAGTACACGTGTCAACGTGAATTACGAGAAAGTTTTGAAAGGCCAGGTGCCAGAACAGAACGTCCAGCTGGCGCCGGGAGATACCGTGGTGGTGCCATGAAAATTCAGAAACTGGGCCCCATTCTGTTCCCCCTAATGATGATGACCGGCGGAGTTGTGACGCAGACAACTGCGCAGCAGACACAGGAACAAGCGCGGTACGTAGCGGATAATGACAGCGGAAACGGCCATGATGCCGCCGTTCGTAGAGCCGACAGCGACAATCCGCGTACCACCAATACCGAACCTTTGAACAGTTGCGGCGATTCGCTTTCTGTTGCGTTGCAGCAGGGAACGCCGGAATTTCCTTGCTGGGCGAATATCCGGACCGTGGAGCGATGGAATACGGCGGCGTTCGTGTCGAGTCTGCAGCCGGGAACCGATGTGAGCGTCAACCTGCCCAAGTATGCGCCGTCCACGTTCAAGTTCACGATGGGCGGACTGAGCGGCTTCAGCTTTCCCAACGCCGGCCAGGGAAACGCTTACGGTGGACTAGGAGCCGTGGCCGGTTTTATACAGCGACGGCGCTGGCAATTCATGGTAGAAAACGGCGGAGGTCTCGCAGATTTCCAACTCAACGGAGCTCATCTCGTTGGGCTGAACCGCGGTGCGTTGCGCGCGACCGGCGAGATCAGTTCGCGCTGGTCATGGCAAGGCACCGCAACCAATACCTATGGAACAGATGCAGCCCGGGTGGTGGCTCCGCTGGATTTCAGGCAGGTAGGCGAGGCGGAAGCACCTGCCGCCGATACAGTTGTGTACGGGCTGTATCCCGGAAGAGTGATGACCGGCGAGGAGGGCCTCAAGCTGCGCTTCATGGAGTCTCGACGGTCTTATTGGGATTTCAGCGCGACCCATGCATACACCCAATACAACGCCGTCAACTTTTTTGCCCAGACGGCTCGCGGACGAGTCGAGTATCTACATGCACTGACGCCGACGATGGGAGTCGGACTGTATGGTAATGGTGAGCATCAGACGGATCCGCTGAATTGCAGCCTGGGAGGGGCGGGACTGCGCTGGCTGGCTGCCTGGGGAACACGCACCAGCCTGAATATTTCCAGCGGACTGAACGGAGCCAGTGCATCCTGCGGAAGGCGTGTGCAATTCACAGGTACGGCGACTTTTTACACGCGCTTTACACGATCAACTGATATGTATTTATCAGGGGGCCGAGACCTGAGCGATGGCGTTTTTGAGCACTCTGTATTTCTGAATACGGGTGCAGCCGGCATTCGGCACTCTTTCGGTCACATTGCGGATACGCGTGTGAGTTTGAACGGGATTCAGGGTGTGGATCCGACGACCAAGCAGTCATACCACGGGATGTTTGTCAATGGTAGCCTGCACTATCGGATAGCATGGGGATTATCGCAAGAGCTAGAAATTCGTCACTATACGGTCGCAGGCACGCCAACAAACGACCGGACGATAGCAGTTTTCACACTGTGGTGGACTCCAGGCCGGGCTACGGAGGTCACCTCAGCGCGTGCTTCACTTCGATAAAAATCTGTCTTTGATCGTCAATTAGATCGAGGAGCTTATGCAAGTGAGCACTTTTGTCGTACGCCTTCGTGCTGTACCGCTCCGACATAAGATCATTGCGGCGGGTGTTGCAGTTGCAATTGTAGGCGGAGTTTATGTCTTATCGAAGCGCGGCGTGGCAACGTCTGCAACCACGGCGTCGCTCTCCTTCAACCCTTCCGTAGCACGACAGATTGAGCCTAGGGTCCTGGATGCGAAAGAGCCAGCTGTTGCACTGGCGCAAACGATTCTAAGCGATGACGTGGTAAAGGCGATTTCGAAACAAGCCGGGGTGTCTTTCTCCGCAGCGAAGAATGATGTCACAGAGTTTCGTTCACACCTAGAAATCACACAGCCCTCGGCCACAACGTTGCGGGTGAGTTATCACGACGCGGATCAGAAAAAATCGGCAACAGCGGTCAACACCGTAGCAATCATATTGGCAGCCTGGATGCCGTTTCCCGTTGTTGAACCTCCGCCTATCCCTCTCACAAAGCAGGCCGCGTCACCGGTTAGGCCACCCGAGTTCGATCGGCGTCGACACCATGCCTCACCACCTCTGTCTAATTCTCTGCGTGAATTAGAGGCGCAGTTGTCAGCTAACGACCAGAAACTGGCCTCAATGAGCGCAGAGCAGGCGATTGTGTCACACAAGGCAAACGCAGATTTGGAGCCATCAAATGCCGAAAATGAACACCGACGGCTGCTGCAGGTGCAGCTGAGTGCGGCGGAGAAGAGGTTGGCGGATCTGCGCGTGCGGTACACCGATGAATATCCAGATGTAGAAACAACAAAGGAAAACATCGCTGAAATTCAGCGAGAACTGACGTCACTCCCGCCCGTGAGAAACCAGCCAATGCTGAGTGGCAACTCAAAGGCGGTTGATACAAGCGCTGCAGAGATAAGTCAACTGCGCCAGGATCGACTGCGGTTGATGCAGGCGATCGCAACCGAGGAACGGCAAGAGGCGATACTGAGAGAAGAGACTACGCTGTCGGTGCAAGGCCGTGGCGCAACAGTGCAGACTGTTTCTCTATCTCAGCCGCAGCAAGCCCCCATTCCTGTTCCAGAGAATCCGCCTGGCCTCTCATTAGAGAATCCGTTCAGGTTAGTCCGGTTGGCAAGTTTCGACAGAAGCAATTTTTCGTGGCCCGGGCCGCTGACGGGATTTCTCTGCGGGCTTCTGTATTTAGGTATTGCAACGTGGCGATATCACCCTATTGAAAGCGTATATCCTGATGCACCCGGCGCGATGAAGACGGTGGATAACGCCCTCACATTTCAGGAGTCCCCCTCGACCGGAATTCTCAGCGAGAGCAAAACCGGAGGTATTGAGAGAGTTCCCGCCATCGTCGAAAATGACACTTCTGTCGACCGGGATAAAGCACCCTTCATTCACAGCTCGGAAGCGGCACCACACCTGGCCAACGCAAGCGAAGGCGAAGATCCCCCGGGGAAGCGAGAAAAGAAGTGGGAAAGGGTACTTAGGGAAACTCTTGCCCAAACTAGCATTGGCAGCCAGTACGAAACGGTCAATAGAAATGACGAAGCGCTCGTTATGGACAACCAGAAGCAAGTCTATAGCGAGGGTACCCGGGCCCAAGAGCAGCCTAGCCGCAGTCTCAAGGATTTGGCAGAAGTTGTGCGCGACAATATCCAGGATCCAGACATCTGGATGCCGCACACGAAAGCCGCGCAGGTCGCCCTTGAGGTGAACGATCTCGATACAGCGATCAGAGAAATAAGGCTCGCAATCGCCATTGCGCCGGGGAAATTAAAAACCTGGCTCGACAACTTCCTGGTACAGCTAGAAAACGATCGGCGAAGGCTCCCCGAGGCCAACCATGGCGAAATCCATCATGGAGAGGCCGCCGAAAGCGCGATCGCCAAACCTGGAGTACGACTTAACGTCATAGGGCTTCACCCCATTCTTGGGCGTATCGTCGGGCCTCAGGACGACGCGTGATCGCCGTCCGCCGGCCTAGCAGCCCGGACTCAATTGCTGATTTCAGGCCAACGCGCTCATCCACCCGACTGTTATCGTATTTTCTTGGCTCCGATCGGATGGTCGCCTACCCTTCCTTAACCAGACGGTAAAGTACGTGTAGATGGTGACTCGCCCAGGATCAGGACTCATCGCTGCGCAAAGACCTGTCACTCTACAGGATGTCATCTGCCCAATCAACGAAAATCAAAGACGCGCCGCGGCTGCTCGCTCGGTCCGAAGCCACTTGTCCGCTTTTGCCGACTATACGAGCATGTGAAAGTTCCCGAGTAGACACCTGCATTCACAAGCCCTTGACACCCTTCCAGGTCACGTTTTTAAGAGCACCCAGATTCACTTGACCCTGTAGGGTACTGCAGGGTTTAGGCTATAGCTATGGATGGACTAACAAGGGGCCAGCTTGCACAGCGCGCCCAGGTGAATTTGGAGACAGTGCGCTTTTACGAGCAGCAAGGATTACTTCCTCCTGCACCCAGGACGACGTCGGGCTACCGGAAATTTTCGGAGACGGCGGTGGTGCGGCTGGCGTTTGTAAAGCGGGCCAAGGATCTTGGGTTTTCTCTGGAGGAGGTGCGCGAGCTTCTCGTGTTCCAAGACGAGCACGCGGACGCATGCTTGGAAGTGAGAGACCTTCTACAGAAAAGGCTGGCCATAGTCCGCGACAAGAAGGCCGATCTGATGAAACTGGAAGCTCATTTGCGCTCCACACTGCGCAAGTGCAATCAGGTATTAAAGCGGCAACAACCGCAACACCCGGAAGCCTGTCCTGTCCTCAGGCAGATGGCCAGTTCCAAGACGCACGGGAACCACTGAGGTGTTCCATGTCGGGGCAAAGTTGCAAAACAAGAGACCTGACCTGCGAAGGGAGCGCAGTCCTGCTCCAGTGTTTACCTGTGGTCGCCCTGGTGGTTGTTTCATACTGGCGGAAAGCTGCGCTATGGTTATGGATTCCCGCATTCCTGGTAATGGGTGTGGCGTGTCTGGCGAATGCTGCGCGATGCGGAAGGGTCCATTGTTATGTAACAGGACCGCTCTCCCCGTTTGCAGCCGCATATGTCGTGCTGTGGGGCTACCATCTCGTACCGATGCAGCCCGGCATCTTCCTGTATTCCATTCTGGCAATAACCATACTTGCCTGTCTGGCAGAAGTTCCTCTGGGCAGATACAGGAATAAGGCTTAAGAAGACTCGAAAGCTTCTACTCAGGTGCGCGTATCCCGAGGGTTTCCTGATGAAGATAGACATTCTCTATTTTGAGGGCTGTCCCAACCACCTTCCCACGCTGGAGCGAATCAACGAAATCCTGCGCGAAGAGGGCCCCGATGCGGAGGTCAGAGTAGTTCTGGTGCCGGATGCGCTGACGGCTCAAACCGTGAAATTTCTGGGCTCGCCTACGGTCCGCGTCAATAATATCGACATCGAACCCGCGGCCCTGGATAGGCAGGATTTTGGATTGATGTGCCGCAGATACTCCGGCGGAATCCCTTCCCACGAACTCATTCGGACCGTAGTCCGGTCAGCGGCAAAATGGAAGTAGAACACAATGAAGCAGAATTCGATAGTAATTGGTTCCTCGCTCAGCGCGATTGGTGCGAGCCTGGCGGC
Source organism: Silvibacterium sp. (assembly GCA_049588475.1). Classification (GTDB taxonomy): domain Bacteria; phylum Acidobacteriota; class Terriglobia; order Terriglobales; family Acidobacteriaceae; genus Silvibacterium. The sequence goes on from JBAVYX010000403.1 coordinate 59,659, forward strand.
GGCTGTCACCACCTTTTGTTGCGTTGGCCCTGCCGTGTTTGCAGTTCTTGGCACGAGTGGTGTGCTTGCTGCTGCCAGGCTCGCGCCCTATCGACCTTACTTCATTCTCGGCTCGGTTCTGCTATTGGGTTTGGGCTTCTGGCTCGCCTATCGACCGCAAGGCGGATGCATTGGAAAAACGTGTACCGCGGCAAGCGCAAAGATCACACGCGCACTCCTATGGCTTGCCGCTGTGGTCACAGGAGCGGCCATCTTGCTGGCTAACTTCGTAAAAGGCTAGTCATGAAAAGGTTCTTCCTTATTCCGGCCATCGTGTTTCTTCTCAGTACAACCGCATGCACGCGGGTGGGTCCGGCAAGAGCATACGAAGTAATAGGAAGTACAACAGCCGCAGTGCGGTCAGCCTTCAATGCCGACGCGGGCAAGGTGAGGGTGCTGATGCTGGTGTCTCCAACCTGCGGCACCTGCCTTCAAGGTGCTTCTGAAGTCTCGGAGCAGATATCAGAGATCAATCACGGAAAGGATGTTCCGCTCTATGTGCTATGGGTGCCAAGACGGGGTGGTCGTGAGAAGGATGTTCCTTCCGCGACAGGCGTCGTAGCGGATTCCTCAGCGCGGCAGTATTGGGATGGCGACAATCTCCTCGGCGTGCAATATAAGCGAGTGCTCGGATGGAAAGGCAACGCATGGGACGTCTACCTTCTTTATGGCTCAAACGCGCGGTGGCAAGGAGATTTGCCGCCAACTCCCGATTTCTTTATGCACCAAACCTTTGAAAAGGGACCTCAGCTTGACGCGCCGGTCTTCGGTGCAAGGGTGAAACAACTGCTACAGAAGTAGCGACTCAATGTTGTCCGCAGTTGCCGACTTGGCGGACAGATGGCGTGCGAGTGGCTCTGCGATAGCCAGACGTGTATCTAAGATAGCAGGAAGAGAGCGAATTCCTTGGAAGCAATCATCTTCGATTTCGACTTCACCCTTGTGGACTCCTCCAAAGGTATCGTGGAATGTGTCGGGTGCGCACTTCAGGAGCTCGGATTTCCGATCCCATCCGATGAAGTAGTTATGGACACGATAGGATTATCGCTAGCAGAGACACTTAAATCCTTAACCGGACAAACTGGTTCTGAGATGACAGCGCACTTTACCCATTGCTTCCACCGTCGTGCTGATCAGGTTATGGATCGTCTCACCCTGGTATACGAGTGCGTGCCTTCGGTGCTGCAATCGCTCCGTACTGCCACTATCCGAGTGGGAGTTGTATCGACCAAGCTAAACTATCGCATTAGGAGCAATTTGAAGAGAAACGATCTTGAAGATTTCTTTGATGTCATCGTCGGTGCCGACGACGTTACAAAAGTCAAACCTCATCCAGAAGGATTGTTGTTGGCCCTGACGAGCTTGAGCGTCAACTCATCCGCCGCGCTCTACGTGGGAGATCACCTCCTCGATGCGGAAGCTGCCCAAAAGGCCGGAGTGGGCTTTGTTGCTGTCTTGTCTGGCCGCCACTCGCGAGATCACTTTGAAAAGGTTCCCCACTTAGCAATTCTGGACACCGTGCAGCAGCTTCCTGCCCTGCTCGGTTTGGGTCAGAGCATAGGATCGTGAAGTCGTTGCCGGGCCTTTTGCCTTCGCGCTCACGACCATGGCTTTTGACCACATCCGCCGAAGGTGGTTTGGAATCCGCTCCTGTAGGCCGATTCCGAGGGGCGTTCCCTCATCGGAAAAGCGGTTACGCGCGATTTGCTCTCACAAGCTTCTCGCGCTCATGGCACACGATCACGCCAAACCGGACCCTACTCGATTTGGGGTTAGCGAAGGGCCGACGACAATCCGACCGGAACCGGGAAAACTGACGGCGTCTCTGATAGAAGAGCGGTTTGGCCTGTTATGAAGTGACCGAGTCAACTCTGCATAGTGGGCTCTACTCGGTTCGGAATCGTTCCAAGACTTCGTACTTCTCCATCTGGTTCCGCTATCGCATCGTCTCGGCATGGACATCCAAAGCTAAAAATCGTGACTTTTCCTTCATGACCGGCTCCCTTCCGCCTGTCACTCTGAGCTGTGTGTCCGTCTGAACTCACAGCCTCACAGCCAACCCACGATCAGCGCATCGGCGCCGGTCACTTCATACTGACTCTTAATGCCTGTCGGGAACGTGGCGATATCAAATGGAACCGCGGCTCTCGTACCAGCGTACAACTGATACAAAGCCCGCGCACGCGCGGAAAGAGCGGACCCACCATACGTCACAAGCGTGGAGCATGAACGCCGATTTACGACTTGCGTTGCGACAGTTGCGAAAAGCGCCTGGATTCGCCATCACCGCTGTGCTCACGCTGGCACTGGCCATCGGCGCCAATGCCGTGGTCTTTAGCGTGCTGAATGCGTTGGTTCTGCGCCCGCTCAATGTGCCGCACCCTGAGAACCTCTTTATGCTGGAGCGCAACTACGGGTCCGAAACCACTCCATCGCAATCCTATCCGGACTATCGCGACCTCCGCGACAGGAACCACAGCTTCGATTCGCTGGTGGACTATGACATCATGGGCGGCATCGGGCTCGATACGGGCAGCGGGAACCCCTCGGTGGTATGGCCTTACGTGGTGAGCGGCAACTACTTCGATGCTCTCGGCATTCAGCCCTATCTTGGCCGCTTCATCCATGCTTCCGAGGAACATGGAAAAAACAGCATGCCTGAGATCATTCTCAGCTACTCCCTGTGGCACAGTTTCTTCAACAGTGACCGCGCCGCGGTGGGCCGCACCGTTCAAATCAACAAGCATCCCTTCACGATCGTGGGAGTTGCGCCGCCGGATTTCCGCGGCACCGAGCTCTTCTTCGCGCCTGATCTGTGGGTCCCCATCGTCAATGCACCACAAATCCGCGACTGGGATTCGCTCGAGGAGCGCGGTAACCATTCCGACTGGGTGGTCGGACACCTCAAACCCGGAGTCACGCCGGCAGCAGCTGCTTCGGACTTGAACACTCTTGCAAATTCGCTGGCAAAGGCCTATCCGAAATCGGATGACGGCCTGAAATTCTCCTTGTCGCGTCCAGGACTCGCCGGAAATACCCTTGGTCGGCCCACGCGCGCCTTTATGGCCGGGCTCATGCTTCTGGCAGGCCTGATCCTGCTTGCCGCCTGCGCGAATCTCGGCAGCCTCTTCGCCGCGCGGGCGGCAGATCGCTCTCGCGAAATCGCGGTCCGTATGGCTCTCGGATCGCGCCGCCAGTTGATCCTTCGCCAGCTCCTCACCGAGGCGGTTCTGGTCTCCCTCGCGGGAGGCGTCATAGGCATGGCGGGAGCCGTGGCCATCCTGCGCGTCCTCAGCGGGTGGCGGCCAATTCCGGATATTCCGATCAATGTGCCGGTAAATCCGGATGTGAAGACCTACCTCCTGGCCTTCTTGCTGGCTGTCTTTAGCGGCTTGTTCTTCGGACTAGTCCCGGTTCGCCAGATACTCCGCTCCGATCCTTGGCAGATCATTCGTTCTGGGACTACAAGCCTCGCCGGTGGGGGTCGCTTTACGCTGCGCGACGTGTTGCTGGGTTTGCAAATCGCCATTTGTGCCGTTCTGGTGACCGCTTCGCTCGTCGCCGTGCGCGGACTGGCGCGCTCGCTTGAGACCAACTACGGTATTCAGCCTAAGGAGGTGATGCTCGTAAAGACCGATCTGCAGATGGCTGGATACAACGGCGACCACCGCATCGAGATGCAGAAGCGCATGCTCGCTGCTGCCGCGGCGATCCCAGGCGTTACTGCCGCGGGATATGCCGACCGACTTCCGCTGAGTATTGGAGGCGGCGACTCCGAAGTATTCGCCGACACAACCACCGACTTCCGGCCCACGAATGCGGTGGCCGATGCCCAGAACTTCAGCATTTCGCCGGACTACCTCCGAGCTGCCGGGACCGCGCTTCTGGCCGGCCGAAGCCTGACCATGCGTGATGAGAACAAGACACCCGTGGTTGTCGTGATCAATCGCGAATTCGCGCGCAAGGTATTCGGATCCGTCGAAAAAGCGATCGGGGGGCACTTCAAGTTCTGGGGCGGCCAGCGGGCGGAAGTGGTTGGCGTGGTGGAAGACGGCAAGTACGAGACTCTCACCGAGGATCCCAAGCCTGCGATGTTCTTTTCCTTCCTGCAGCATGTGTCCAGCGACACCTGGATCGTCGTTCGCTCGCAGCGCGACCCGCACGAGATCGCCGCCGCCCTGCAGCGCACCATGCGCAGCCTCGACCCAGGTCTGCCCCTCGAAATCAAGACGTGGAACAGCGAATTGGATTCGGCTCTCTTCGCTGCCCGTGTGGCCACAATCTCTCTCGGCGTGCTTGGACTGCTGGGCGCAATGCTTGCCATCACCGGCATCTTCGGTATGGCCTCTTATACGGTTAGCAAACGCCTTCGGGAACTCGGCATCCGCATCGCCCTCGGAGCCAATCAGAGCAAGGTGCTCGGTGCGGCGCTGGGGCGCGCCTTCCGATTGCTCGCCATCGGGTCAGCAGCGGGTATGATCCTCGGTGTCCTGGCCACCCGCGTTCTTTCGTCCATCGTATACCAGGCAACGCCAAAGGACCCGGTTATCCTTGGTGGAGTCATTCTCACCATGCTCTTTGTTGGCATCGTCGCTGCCTTGATCCCCGCCCGGCGTGCTCTCGTCGTCGACCCGATGATCCTGCTCCGCGACGAATAAATTTGAGTGAACGAATCATATTGGGTCTAAATGTCGACGAATGCCAAATCGCTGACGCACTCATCAACAGACCGATGAGTCCCACAAGTCGGCAAATTGGAATCTCGGCTAGTGGAAACGGTGTATTGGATGATTCACCGCTGATCCAGTGATCCAGTAGCCCCAATTTGGGGTAGAGGAAGCTTGGGCGACACACACTCAGAACCCGAATGGCGACAAACCGTCCGGAGCCCATGGTTCGGCACTTCGCAGAACGCCGTTCTGGATAGCGAGATTAGAACCGATAATCCGACTTGAGCTCGCAACGATACACCGTGGTCTTCTCTTTTTCCGTGCCAGTCCGGACTGTACAAGTGGCCCAGCTCAAATTGAGACCCGGACTCAGAGGGAACACGATGGGAAAGCCATCGACCTCGGCCTCCAGACTCACACCTTCCTCGGTTGGGGGCACTGTAAAGTTAAGGGTCCGGCCAAAGATGACAGGATACAACTCGCGAACATTGGAAATGATTGTATTGTGAAAGACCTCAGCCTCCATCAGGAACGTAGCCGTGTCCGACCAGTTCAAGGCCGAAACGTGAATGTTGCGCCCACCGTGGACAAAACCACTTGAGTCAATTTGCGTAAACGGGCAGGGGCCAGCAATGCAAGAGGCTCTTGCATTGCCAAATGCATTGTCTGTTCCAGCATCCAGCGACGCAGACGCAAGAGATGCCTTCCACTTTCCATCCGGTGAACATAGAGCCTGGTGATTGCAAGGCACATTTCCTATATTGACAACCTGAAAAGTCTTGACTGCGCTCCCCACATTCGTCTGCGCCCGGGAATTGATCGTATATCTCACCCGTATATTGGAGACCACCTTCTCGGGACGTCTGGATCCAGTGATGCTCTTCGTGGGAATCGGAACCATCGCCGCAACATATAGCTGGGGTTGCGTCTCCAATCTTCCCGTCTGCACTTTCAAGTCGAGCGGATCATAATTCGGATGTCGAAAACTGATGATAAGCGACTTTTTAGATAAGACTCCCGTTTGCCAGACGAGCTTGAAATATCCCGAAGCTTCCGACTGAGTCGTGATAGTCTTCACGCCATCCGAAGCTGTGATCGCAACATCTGCTATCGGCACTTCTTTCTGAGCATCAACATCACGGCGAATCACTGCGCCCTCGATCGGTACCGATTGCCGTACGGCGATTGATTTCAGCCAGTACGCGCGCAGCAATAGCACAGCGACTACAATGACGGCGACTGCGATGATCGTCCAAACAGCTTTCTTTCCCATGATTCAACGCTTATAAGCAATGAGACACACAATGGAGCACACGCTGTCTACGGGCTGCTCTCACCAGGGCATCCTGCATCTATTATTCAATTATTCAATAAGCGTCACCTAGCGTTAGTTTCCCGGCGAACTCCGGATGGGCTAAATGAGTATGGATGAAAGTGCCGATGGAATCAATGGAAGAAGAGCAGTGCAAATTCGCCAAACAATCGATACGCGCCAGCATAGCAGTTCTAGGCGCGAACTGCTGCGGCAAATGGCCAGTGTCTCCCTGGGCCTTCCGCTCGCCCAATGGATAGCTCTTCCTGCGTTGGCGCAGGTATCCATGCAGCCTCGGACTGAGAACCACCCTGGAGAACCAGCGCCGCTCTCTCTGCCGACCGCGCTTTCGCCCGAGGATGATCAGTTTTTGGACGACCTCGAACGCAGCAATTTCCTCTTCTTCTGGGAGCAAGCTAATCCAGAGACTGGATTGATCAAAGACCGCTGCACCGTGCGCGCGACGGACACCAGTGTGGCTGCAAGCGTCGCATCAACCGGTTTTGGCCTGACAGCAATCTGCATTGCAGAGAAGCGCGGGTTCATCTCCCATCAGGACGCACGTCTGCGCGTCATCGCGACACTTGCATTTCTTTGGAAGAAGCTGCCAACGCATCGCGGATTCTTCTTTCACTTTGCCAATATGAACACCGGGGAAAGAATCTGGGATTCCGAGGTCTCCTCCATCGATACCGCGATCTTGCTTTGCGGCATCCTAACCTGCCGCCAGCACTTTCGGGATCGAGACATTGTCCAACTTTCACATGCAATTTTTGACCGTGTGGATTGGACCTGGCTATCAGAAGACATCGCACTGTTGTCTATGGGATGGACGCCTGAGCTTGGCTTCCTGCCTTCCAAGTGGGACTACTACAGCGAATTGATGATGATCTATCTGCTCGGGATGGGTTCTTCCTCTCATCCCCTACGGCCTGAGACGTGGTTCGCATGGAAACGGACCACTTTCGAGTACGATGGGCTACGCTACATCGGCTCGTTTGCCCCACTCTTTGTGCATCAGTACTCCCAAGCCTGGTTCGATTTCCGGAACAAGCGCGACAAGTATGCGGATTACTTTCAGAACTCGGCCATCGCCACGGAGGTTCACCGCCGCTTTTGTGTGGAACTGGCCAGGAACTTTCCCGATTACAGTGACGATCTCTGGGGCATCACCGCATCTGATTCCGACAACGGCTACGTGGTCTGGGGTGGCCCACCAGCCACGGGTCCGATCGACGGGACCGTAGTCCCCGCTGCAACTGGGGGCTCGCTGCCGTTTCTGCCCCACGCTACCATGCGTGTTCTGAAGAACATCAAAGCTCGTTATCCGCAAGCCTGGAGCCGCTACGGGTTCGTCGATGCCTTCAATCCGTTGAAACAGTGGTATGACAAAGACGTTATTGGTATTGACACAGGGATCACCATGCTCATGGCGGAAAATTTACGCACTTCCTTTGTATGGGAGACTTTCATGAAAAACCCCGAGGCGCAACGTGGTATGGCCAATGCAGGGTTCAAAAGCTATAACCCAGCTGTTCCATCAACTTAATCGGTTACGGTGGGGGCATATCGAGTAATCGTCTTATCGCTCAACAAGAATTCCTGTCGTTGCCTACCATTTCCCTCACTTTCAGCCGGCTAAGCGTTTCGTACCGACGCGCTCACCTCGTCGTCGCTCCCTGCATGGTGATCACTGTGCTGTCCTCTTTCAAGCCCTCGGACGCGGCCACCACTCGGACCGGCCCTTCTCCGCTCCTCTTCGATCGCACGATCAAAAGTGCCAAGCCATTGAACGCTTTGCGATGATCGGCACGGAAAGGCTCATCTGTTGCGGCGTTGCCATTGTCCACAGCAGCAATCTCTCCGGCTCCGCTTAGGTTGAAGCGAATCAGGTTGTCAGCCAGGGGACAGAGATTCCCATCCTTGTCCTCGAGGCGCACGGTAATGTAAGAAAGGTCGTAGCCGTCGCCGAGAATCGAAGTGCGATCTGGCATGAGCCTCACCTGCGCGGGAACTCCCGCCGTGTGCACTTCGTCTACGGCTACCGTTTTCCCGTGATCGTACGCCACGGCCTTCAACGTACCGGCCTTGTAGGGAACCTGCCATATCCGCCGGTACTTAGTGACAAACTTGCCCGAAGCGATAATGTCCTTCGAGACGGGCATCTCCCATGAATCTGAGAAACGAGCCTTTTTGCCGATCGATTCTCCGTTGAGAAACAACTCCACTTGATCGGCATTTGAGTACACCATGACAGGAATGGCTTGGCCCTCCTTACCCGGCCAATTCCAATGCGGCAAGATATGGACCATCGGCTTCTTTGTCCACTGGCTTTGGTAAAGGTAATACCGGTCTTTCGGGAAACCGGCAAGGTCAACCATACCGAAATAGGAACTGCGCGCCGGCCAATCCGCGGCCTTCAAATCGATGTCCTCACCCGACCAGAAGTAGGGGGTCGGCTCGCCAATGTAATCGAAACCGGTCCAGACGAATTCACCCAGAATTTGTGGGAATTTTTCCTGATAGGCAAACCCTACGTCAGGGCAGTAACCCCAGGAAGGACCTATGACGTCATAGCTAGTTAGTTTAAGGGAGGGGTGCTTGTCGTATTTTTCGATTGGCAGGTGGTACACACCTCTCGAGCTCACACAGGACTCCGTCTCAGAAGCAACGATGATCCAATTTGGATGTTCGTGAAGAATCTCTTCATAGTGCTCAGGCCAATAGTCGAATCCAGGTATGTCAACCTCATCGGCCAATTTGTTCTTAATTGCAAACTGCCATTCGTTGAAGTTCGCCGTCGTAGGGCGAGTGGGATCTTCCTCGTGAAAAAAGCTCGTCAAGCGATGTGCCACTTGCGCGCCCTCAGGGCGTTCCTGATCGGGGATCTCGTTGCCGATACTCCAGAGAATAATGCTAGGGTGGTTGCGGTCGCGATCCGCCATATCGCGCACATCGCGCTCGGACCATGCATCAAAATACTTGCTGTAGTCATTCGGCACTTTAGAGATTTGCCAACTATCGAAGGCCTCGTCAATCACCAGGAAGCCCATGCGGTCCGTATACTCAAGCAGTTCCGGTGAAGGTGGATTATGGCTGGTACGAATGGCGTTGACTCCGGCGCCTCGCAGGATCTCGAGTTCCCGTTCAGTTGCGCGTCGGTTGACGGCTGCGCCCAGGGCGCCTAAGTCGTGGTGGATGCAGACGCCCTGTAGTTTAAGGTGACGTCCATTCAGGAGGAACCCCTTTGCCTTGTCGAATCCAATGGTGCGAATCCCGAAGGACGTCGTATAACGATCGACGGTCCGTCCCTGCACTCTTATTTCGCTCACCAGGGTATATAGATTTGGATCGTCGATGTCCCATAGATATGGGTGGAGCACTCTCAAATCTCCAGGCACCTTCTGAGTTCCGTCAGGGCGAATGGTCACCCTTGAATCGTTCCTGCTGACCGTTCTGCCATCTCGATCCAAAATGGAGGAGCGGAGTATCACCTCCATTTGGTGGTCGGAGCGATTCACAATGCCTGTCTTGACTGAGACAGTCGCCTCTTCATCGCTCACGCTTGGAGTTGTGACGTAGGTCCCCCAATGAGCCACATGGACTGGACCAGTTACTTCGAGCCAGACATTGCGGTAGATGCCCGCCCCTGGATACCACCGGGATGAATGGTCCTCGGGAGCCACGCGGACCGCCAACACGTTGGTCTCACGACCGAACTTCAAATACGGCGTCAGATCGAATTGAAAGCCGATGTATCCGTAGGGGCGACCTCCCAAAAGGTGGCCGTTGATCCACACTTGAGAGTTGCTCATCACCCCATCAAATTCAACTGCCACAAACCGATCCTTGGCGCTTGCGGGAAGTACGAATGACTTGCGGTACCAGGCCGTGCCGAAGTATGGTAAAGCGCCCGTATGTGGATTGAGTTTGGGGCTGAAAGGGCCTTCGATCGCCCAATCGTGAGGAAGTCGCAGTCCACGCCATTGCGAATCGTCGAACTCGGGCACTTGCGCACCCTCGACATCGCCCCTGTAAAACTGCCAATCGTCGTTGAAAAGGAGCCGCCGCTCATTCAAATTTGGGAGCAAAGATGCCGCGGTAGCGGTTGTGAGCGCAACGGCAAGCAATCCCAGTGCACAACTCAGGTCAAGAATCAGACTTCGTCTCATCGAGGCACCAAATCCTCCGTGTCGTTTGTCAGCTGTGTCACCCTAAGATCCATCCCAACTCACCCAAGGTGGCGATGCCTGATGGACCGGCGTGAGATGCCAGCACATTTTATCGCTCCGCGTTTCTGGCTTCTTTGTTGTTAAAAGAGACTTGTGCATGAAACGAGAGGTTTGCAGGGAATCGCCGATTTTGTGCAGGGAAACGGCATATTGGTCTGCGCAATGAATCCGGCCTTTTGTGCAGCCGGGGAGATCCCTGACAGTTTAGACCGAGGACATCCCTGACACTTTAGTTTGGTTGAGGGGATGGGGTGCAGGGGAAGGGGAGACTTCCTCTTCCCCTGCCTCATCGCCTAGAGAAACTGTTTTCTTGGACAGCGGCACGATCTTCAGTTCCCGGCTGTCCAGGAGTGCAATGGGAAACTGGGCGAAGTAGACGGTGTAATAACGATCGTCGTGCGGGAGCAATCCGACCCGCTCGCCCTCAAACACGGTGCCCAGAAAGACGCGCTCCGATTTCCAGCGAAATTGCCCCTGCTGCTGCACCCGGCGCACCTTGAAGGCCAGATCGTATTCCGGTTCCCGCGTCCGGCCCGGATAGATGCGACTCGATGCAGCGTACACCGCAGCCGGCGTTTGCATGCCCAGCGCTTCATGCGGACGTAGTCCGTTGTAGTCGCGACGGAAGCGGTCGAAAGCGCGTTGCTGGGCGCGCGGGCTCGCCGCCGGCGGCGAAGCCGTCTCCTGCTTCAGCGTGCGATGCATGCGCTCATGCCGCCCGTTCTGTTCCGGATGTCCGGCCTGGATGCGTTCCGGACGAATGCCCAGCTTCATCCACCACAACGACAGCCGCGACACGCCGTTGACCGCGCGCGCCGCAAAAGGCGCTCCGTTGTCGCTGCGAATGGCCTCGGGCATGCCATATTCGCCGAAGGCCGCAGCAAAGATCGCCTGCACCCTCTCGGTGTCGGTCTTCTCCACAGCCTGGCAACGCAGCAGATAGCGGCTGTGCGCGTCGGTGATGGTCAAAGGATCGATGCGTGTTCCATCCTCTGTGCGGAACCAGCCCTTGAAATCAGCGCACCACACCCGGTTCGACTGGCTGGCCGCAGCAAACGGCTGGGTGTAGGGCGGCACGCGATGACGCTTTTTGCGGGCCATGGCCAGGCCTTCGCGCGCCAGCAGGGCGCCGATCGTGCTCGCCGCCGGCCATCGCACCTCCGGCTCAGCCTGCTCCAGCACCCACTTCAGTTTCCTCGGACCCCAGCGCATATGCTCCCGCCGCAGCTCCAGCACCATCTCCTCGATCTGCTGGGGCGTGCGGTTGCCGGGCTCATGCGGAGCTCGGCTGCCATCGCGCAAACCCTCCAGTCCTTCGCGCGCGTAGCGCCGCAGCCACACATACCCGGTCTCTCGCGAGACCCCGTAGTTCCGGCACAACTCCGCCATGTTCGACAACCCGCGTTCGTACTCCAAAACAAACCTCGTCCGCTCCTCCACTACTCTGCTCGCTTTCCAGGGCATGTTCTGGTTCTACATACCCTCGCTGCAGTGTCAGGGATCTTCCCGGTCTGTTCTGTCAGCTATCTCTCCGGTCTGTACCCTTTGTTGGAGTAGCTGTCTCCTGGCTTGAATGGAATGCGCTGCGCCTCGTCCTACTTAATTACGCCAGGAAACCTGGCGGGATTTGAAAAAGTCAAATCACTCAGCCGTCCTTTGTGCGGATGCATTTGCGCCGCGGCTGTAATTCTGTTTCAGGGGCTGTTTATTGGAGCTTGCCGGAACTGCGGTAGATGATCTTTCCTTGTCTGATCGAATAGGCCACTCTGGCGAAATTTCTCACATCACTCGCTGGATCGGCATCGAGCACGACCAGGTCGGCGCTCAAACCTTTCTCGACCCTGCCCTTTGTAGGTTCCTTGAAAAATGTGCTGGGATTGGTGGTCAGCGATGCCAGAATGTCGCGCCAACCCATCGCTCGTCCCATGAACTCGTATTCCTGAGAGGTGTCGTATTTGGACTGGAAGCCTACATCAGTCCCAAACAGAATTGTGCCGCCCTCGGAGAAATAGGCTTTCAGCTCACTGACGCCAGTGTCCACAAGTTTGTTCGCTATGGCAGCGTCGGTAACCACAGTCGTCCACAATGTGAGGGTAGGAATGAGCGCGGTATGTTGTTGCTTCATGCGGGACAACTCATCTGCTGTAAAACTGCCCTCATTTGGAATTGTGTGCGCCAGTACATCAACGCCACCAGCCAATGCGTTATCCACGCCTGTGCGGTTCTGCGGATGGGCAAAAACCGGCTTGCCTTGCGCGTGCGCCACATCGGACGCGGCTCGTATGATGGCGGTATCCATGTTCACTACGGGTTTGTCGCCCATGAATGCGCCGGTAAAAAGCTTTATGCCGTCGAGGCCCATTTTCATATATCGCTGCGCCATCTGTTCCGCTTCCTCGGGACTGGCAGCTTCAGGTAACTGCATTTCGGCGGGGAGATAGACTGGATGGCCGTTCTTGGGAAAGATATCCCCGGCCATCAGAATTTGAGGTCCGGAAACCTCTCCGGCCTCGATTCGCCGCCGGAGCGCCAGGGTGTTGTCGGGCTCGGAGCCCAAATCCCACACGGTTGTAAAACCCCAGCGAGTAAGCATCTCCTGCATGTGTGCTTCGATCTGACCTATGGAGGTGTGCGAAACGTCCTGCCATCCAGTTTCAAAATGCACATGATTGTTCCAGAAGCCGGCGACGATTATCTTGCCGGTACAATCGATCACCAGGACAGATTTCGGAATTATCACCTGGCCGCGCTTTCCCATCGCCGCGATCTGGCCATTTTGTATGAGTACTACGGCATCGTCGATCGGGCTGGCAGTCGGCGATGGATAAACCCTCCCACCCTGAAGCACGAAAGCGGGACCTTCAACCTCTCCTGCTATAGAAACGACGGGGCTCAACAGGAGTGCAACGGCCATCAGGTGGCTAAACCACAGTTTCATCGGGCATCTCCCTCTTGATTCCAACAACAAGAATCACTTTATATGTGTACAGCCATCTCAATGTGAAGCTCCGAAAACTGGATTGGGGTCGAGTGACCGCTAGCCAAGATCGGAAGCGTCTCGCGCACGATGCCTAAGGAAGCGACGGTGCTTCTGCGAGGCGCTTTCGATTTGGGGGTGAGAAGGAAGCCGCAGGCGTTTGCCGCGGACGCGGTG
>JBAVYX010000404.1:0-18072 GCA_049588475.1 Silvibacterium sp.
GAAATGCTCAGTGATCGATACAATCTTCGCCATGGGTGTAAGTCTCCTTTTTGGAATCGGCTTTAGCTCGTCAGGCCAAAGCCAACTTACACCCTCTGCTCTTTTACACACTGAACTTTACGTCACCAAGTTGAAAGTCATTTTGAGAGCGAGCTTTCGAAGAGGTAACATTGCGCAGGACACTACCGCATCTTGACAACTGTTAATATAAGAGCCTAGCCTAGAAATTGAGCAAGTACCCTTCTTACTCTTTCAGGTTCCCTGAACTAAGTCAGCCCATCTGAAGTTATTCCTCTTAGATTACTGCTAAGGAGGATCTGCGTCATGACACTATTGACAGGTTGGGAATCTCTCCGCGAATTATCCGCTATGCAAGACCGTATGAACCGCATGAACCGTGTTTTCCGTGGGTCGCACAGCCCCGAAGGCCCGGAAGAGGCGTTGACAACCACCACCCTCGCACCACCGGTAGACATCTACGAAGACGAGCACAACATTATTCTGAAGATTGAAGTCCCGGGCATCGACGAAAAAGAGATCGATGTCAGCATTCAGAACAACACCCTCACCGTCCGTGGCGAGCGCAAGATCGAAAAGGACGAGAAAGAGGAGAACTTCCATCGCGTCGAACGGCAATACGGAAGCTTTACACGCTCGTTCACGCTTCCCAGCTCCGTGGATCCGGGGCAAGTGAACGCCCGCTGTGACAAGGGCGTGCTGAAGATCAGCTTGGCCAAGAAGGCCGAAGCCAAGCCCACGCAGATCAAAGTCATTATTGGCGGGGCGAAGGCTCTCGAAGCCAAAGTTCCCGGCAAGGCTGCGTAAAACTCAGGAGCCTGTAGCAGAGATGGGAGGCGGGTTATAGCGCCTCCCATTTAGTTTCTCCTCCACGCGCTTCGGGCGCGGTGTCCTCGGTCTGCCTGCTAAACCAGCCCGTTGCAGATGATTCATTCGTGGGGATGTGCCGCTGGGTGTAGTCTCGTTGAAGAGCCGAGTGATTCACTTAACTGTGATGTAAGTGCCAAACCTATTGCCGGGATAAGACGAATAATGGCGCCGTCGCGCCGCAGATCAAGACAGGCAAGAGAATGCCTTCGGAACGCCATGACTACTCACGCTAATATCGGGCGATCCAAGCCCATCTACAGGCAATGACGTGGCGCGAATATCACGAAGCCACAAAGCATAGCGTTAAATCGCTGAGGCGAGCGCGGCACGTTCTCGACTGGGCGAACATGCCCAATCCATTTCGTTATTACGAAGGCGTGCCAGTGCTCGATCTGTCAGCAGATCCGCCTGCCCCGGAAATACCAGCATTCGACCTGCTTCAGGGTACCTCTGGCACCACGCCGGCGGGCGACGGACCAGCTTTCCTCTCGCAGCTTCTCTTCTATTCCGCCGCAATCAGCGCGTCCAAGCGTGTCCCCTCCACCGGAGAAAAGTATGCGCTGAGAGTGAATCCGTCCTCCGGAAACCTGCACCCAACGGAATTTCACTTCCTTACACGTGGTCTGAAGGGGTGGCCAGATGGGTTGTATCACTACGATCCATCCAGGCACATGGCGGAGCAGCGTGGGCGCGGCGATTTTGCAACGAAGCCAGCCAGCGGCTCTGCGCCAATTGTGTTTGTTTTGACTAGTATCGTGTGGCGCGAGGCGTGGAAGTATGGTGAACGGGCATATCGGTACTGCTTGCACGACATAGGGCACGCATGGCAGGCGCTTGCACTCTCCGCGCGGGCTATCGGTTGCGAGCACACCGCGGTTGGACACTTCGTGGACGATGACGTGGCGCGTGTGTTTCACCTTAACAGTGACGAGTGGCCTATGCTGATCGTCAGCCTGCAGGGCAAGGCCACTCCAGTGCGCGAAGCAGACACCCGAAAGGCTATCTGGTTCAGTGGGCAGGCGAACCAGCTTTCAAAGGAGACGATTGTTCACCCACTGATTAACAGCATCCACTTCGCCACGAAACGAAGCAGTAGTGGAACCTCCTTCGCAGAGTCGGCCTCAACTGGCTCCGGCGAGATCAAGCTGCCTTCTCCGGCTTCATCGAATCGTAGCTTTAGCGAGGTTGCCCGCATGCGACGCTCGGCGCTCGACTTCATGGGTGGAAAACGATCGATCTCATTGGCGGATCTCTCGGCCATCCTTGCAATTGCGGCCCAGCCATTGTCGGCTGACTTTGCTTGCACACGGCTCATTCAATTGTATTTATATGTTCACCGCGTTGATGGGTTACCACCCGGGGTTTACAGGTTCTGGTCGGAATGTGCTGAGTTGGAAAAGGTGAGGAGTGGTAACCAGCGCGTCGCGGCCGCTGGCCTGAGCCTTGGTCAGGACCTGGCCGGTAACGCCTGTGTGGCCTTTTCGATGGTCGGCGATCTCGAGCGTGCCGCTCGCAGCTATGGCGACCGTGGTTATCGCTATGCGCATTTTGAAGCAGGCGCTATTGGCCACGGCCTGTATCTCGCCGCTGAAGCACTTGGACTGGGTGCGACCGGCATCGGTGCCTTCTACGATGACGAGGTGCACCATCATCTCAACCTGGTACCTAACCAAGGACAGGTCGTCTACCATTTTGCGATCGGTTATCCGGTCCCTGACCCGCGCGTCTCAGCTGACATTGGGCACTTCCGAAGAGTCTGTCAGTGCAGAGCGTGCGCGGCGCACCGGTAGGAAAAGGTAGGCAGGTGGAGGAGAAGACACGAAACGGAATTTAAAGCACGCTAAGCGGCTGCAGCGGCTGCATGTGCCCCGGTGCGGAGCGGCCGGAATTGATCTGGACCGAGGATCGGCGATGTCTCCCAGTGGTAATCGCCGGTTAGATTGATGTGCTCCCAGCCGAGTGGCGATAGATGGGCCAGATCACCGGGTGCCGGATCATGCCCCTGGTTGCGCAAGTGATCGACGGCGCGCTGCAAATAGGTCGTATTCCATAGAATGATGGCAGCGACGAGCAGGTTTAAACCGCTGGCGCGATGGCGCTGGTTCTCAAAGGAGCGGTCGCGGATTTCGCCGAGTCGGTTAAAGAATACGGCGCGGCGAAGCGCATTTTGTTGCTCGCCCTTATTGAGGCCGACGTGGTACGACGGCGCAGTTCTGGGTCCTGCAGCCATTGGAGTGTAAATAGAGTCCGTTCCAACTTTCCGAGTTCGCGCAACGCGAGCGCCAGGCCGTTCTGCCGCGGATAGGCCGCGAGCTTGCTCAGGATCACAGAGGCAGTGACCGTTCCTGTTTCGATTGACAGAGCGAGACGCAGCAATTCGAACCAGTGGTCGCTGACGACGCGAATATTGATGGTACCCGCCGTCATCGAAGCGAGCTCGGGCGGCACGGGAGTGCCCGGCAATAGATAGAGTCGCTTTTCCTTCAGGTCGCGAATGCGCGGCGCAAAGCGGAAACCCAGCAGCCGGCACATGGCAAAGACGTGATCCGAGAAGCCGCCGGTGTCAGTGTAGTGCTCGTTAAGGGGTCACTACACCAAACGTCAAAAATCGTACGCTAAGGAATTTGGATCATTCGTTTGAGGCGGCGAAGGGTCGTAGAGGCCTGAAGGCACCCTTGCGGATGCGTCCTGCGGCCTGCCAGGTATAGTCGCCGGTGAGGTTGATGTGTTCCCCAAGCCGATCGGGGAGAGGTGAGCTAAGGACTCATCATCAATTGCAATGCCGTGGCCGCGCAAGACAGCAACGGCGTGCGCCATGGTCTATGCAGAGCGGGTATTAATACCGATTGCGATGGATACTCTTTCTTTTCAGGGTGCGATGGCTTCAATTGAGGCCTCGAAATCCTTGAATCAGCTTCTGCGTTCAAATATCCGCACGATCGGCTTACACCCCGTGATGGTCGACAGGCGCCTAGCTATGACGACTACGGTCCTAGAGGGCTTAGAGGGTTGTTGTTGACGTTTTTTTCCGTATCTATAAACAGGTCGGAGCGCCAAAGCTTCTTAACGATCTCCTCACGCGAAACCATCTGCTCGCGGCGCCCAAGCAGAAAAATCAACAATTCCATGAACTTCTTCTCGATCTTAATTCGCCGTCCGAACCGCCGCAGTTCTTAGCGTCCCTAGTCGACTTGCACATCGCCGTCGCTCTGCTTCGATTTCCCCATGGGAACTCCGACTCGGCATTATCCAATAAAAATCAAGAGTTTGATGCCAGGGCTCTTACGACCTATAGCGGCCCCATCCACTTTACCTCTATCGGCGCCCACAGCGTTCTCTACTACAGCGTGGATAAGGCCGGAAATCCGGAGGCCGCTCGGACTGATCCTTTTGTCATCAATGCACTGCCGGTCATTAACGGGCTGAATCCGAATTCGGTCAAGGCCGGCAGCGGGGCATTCACGCTGATCGTTACCGGAACGGGCTTCGCCCCGGGCACGGTGGGAATGTGGAACACCACCGTCGTGAACACGGATTACGTCAGCCCCACTGAAGTCTTGATGGGAATTCCTGCATCTATCGTAGCGGCTCCTAGCACAGATAACGTCACCGTAATCACCAGTCCGGGCCAGTCACTTCCGGCAGCTCTCACCGTCACCGCACCAACCCCCGTCATCACCAGTCTCAGCCCCAATCCGGTCATTGCTGGCGGTCCGTATTTCTGGCTCACCATCTACGGCACCAACTTCGCCCCGGGCGATTACGTGTGGGTGAACACAGCCGTGTCGCCCGTCGTTGCCTATATCAGTCCAAAGCGAAATGCAGGTGCAGATCTCTTACGCATCCATCGAGTTTCCTGGCACGCTCAGCTTCTCCGCCGGCCCCTACTACCAGGCAAGATCAGCTCCATCTACTTTAACCGTCACCGTGCCAACCATTACCGGCATAAGTCCCAATCGTGTTGTCGCGGGAGGCCCGACATTCACGCTCACGATCTACGGACAGGGTTTCGCCCCGGGGGATTATGTCTGGTGGAATAACACCGTCCTGCCTGTCACCACGTACATCAGCTCGACCGAACTGCAGGTGCAGATCTCGTATGAAAACATTGCGGCACCTGGCTCGGCTGGCATCACGGTAGGTCCGTACTACCAGGCCAGATCCGCCCCGGCCACCATCACCATAACCGGCTCTTGAGCGGTAGGAGAAGGACAACGTACTTGTTTTTTCTGAAGGAAGTGATAATTCAAGGTGGCCCATCTTTTGGACGGGCTACCAACTAATGGCAACTGATGAGCTGGAACTCGCCAATGGGAGAAATTCGACATGTCTCTTGAATGAAATTTATCTTTCCGACGTCCTGGGGTCGGATCTCTGCCAATGTTTTGCCAGCGATCCGAGTTTTTTTTGGCTTACTCAAAATCGCCGAGTATCAATTCGAGCCTGCCCGGGGGTGGAAACGCGCTAAAGCTTGTTATCGGCAGTTGACCTCCACGCTGCCGTACAGTGCCCGAGGCTGGTGCTCTCAGAAAACTCAAAGAGTCTTCAGAAATGCGACGAGCGCCCGGCGATCCTCTTCAGGCAAATCCAATCCAAAGGGATGACCTTTGACCGAATAGCTCCGGGCGCCATAAGGCATGAAACCTGTCGGCTCATAGTCGTCTTCCAGGCGTTTGGGGTCGAACCAGTCTTCGAGAGACGCGCACCAGCCGCTGTGACCGAACATGCTGCGGTACCATACGCCCTTCAGCGACGGCACTTTGTAATAACCGGTGCCTCGTCTCGTCTTTAATGTCATATTTGGATCTGTCCCAAGCGAGAACGGTGCGATATCGAACTGTATTCGCGCCTCAGGAGGCACACGGAAGCCTTCAGCCGGCGTGAGCTTGTTGTTGGTGTAAAGAGGAGGTGTGTGGCAGGTTCCACATCCCTCGCTTTCAAATATCTTCTTGCCGCGATTGGCGAGTGCATCGAACTTGTTTGGATTGGGAGGTGGTTCGAGAGCGTACAGGTACATCGCCAAGGCATAAAGCTGCTCGTCACTGTATCGACCGCCGACAGAGATCGGGTCCTCGGGTTCCGGACGTTTCGTCGAGTAGTTGAAATCGGCGGGCACAAATCCGTCGTAGGAAGCAAGATCATCTGCACCCTGGTTCAATGCCGCGTAGCGCATCAGATCCGCGATGGAACGGTGCTTTTGCAGTCCCGTGTGGTCCAGGTAACGGCGGTCCTTCACGCCAATAAGGTCTGGGATCTGGAGTGGATAAAAGAGGTTGCTCCGATGGCGGGCTGTTACTTCCGCAGGCATTGCCGCATGCGCGGCGATCAACTGATCCGTGGTCATGTTGTCTATTGGCGCCGATGGATCAGGCTTCTGCCAGGGAGCTGCGAACAACGAATGGTCGAGGCGTCGAAGGTCTGCATCCACCTTGTGTGGATCCTCGGACCTGGCCAATCTACTCCGGAAGAGCCAGGCTTTGCTTTTCTCGAATGGAAAGTTCCCCTGGGCACCCTCCAGAACACTTCCACCCGGCATGACTCGCGTGTGGCAAAAGCCGCAGGCAAAATCGCCGAGTTCTACCTCGCCCTTCTTTCGAATGACATATCGGACGAACGGTACCGTGCCATCCTTGGCTACCGGAACGCCAGCCGTCTGATACCACTTTGGATCTCGTACGTCGTCGATGCCGGCGATCCGGTGCGTTGTGAAATAGATCGGCGTGTTGAAGACGATTCGTCCGGCCGCGATCCAGTCTTCCTTGGAACTGAGATTGGGCTTGTGAGCTGATTCGTCCCACACGACCTCAGGGGCCTGTTGCTTGAGCCACTCCATGTAGTTTGGCGGTTCATGCCCTGGTGCGTAGACCGGGTAGCTCTTGTAAATGGGGCGAATGGGAATCCGATAGTAGTAGTCGGACGAAATGTGCTTGGGCGACCCCACAGGGTCTGCGAGCGGTAGTTCAAGAGTCGCGATCGCTTCGTCATCCCACACCCGTGGAACCAACGTCGTGAAAGATGAGCGTCGCTGCTGGGCCTGAGCGTGCGAGAACAGCCAAAACCCACTCACGATGACCCCAAGCAGAAAAACAACCTGGGACATCAACCTCAACCTTTTCATGACTGACCTCCGGGCAAACACCTGAGCAACGTGGATCAACGTCTAGCCTGCACATCTTCCTATATGCCTGATTTTGTTAGCAATGGAGAGAATGTGTAGAAATCTGTAGTTTTCTTTTAGCAGTGGGTTGGGGTACTTTCGAGTCCAGGACATTGCCCGCTCACCGGAGGGCTGATCGGAGTTCACCTGAATTCGAGCGTTCTACAGTTCGGAGAGTTCGAACTCGACGTACGTAACCATCGGTTGCTGCGGTCGGGCTCGGAGCTGAAGCTCGAGCGGATCCCGATGGAACTTCTGATTCTGCTGGTCACCCGGCCTGGCGAACTGGTCAGGAGAGAGGAGATCATTCAAGAGCTTTGGGGCGATGAGATCAACGTTGATACCGAGAGCTCCATCAATACAGCCGTCAGAAAGATACGGCACGTTCTGGGCGACGACTCGTCGAGCCCCCGCTTTGTCCAGACGATCAGCAAACGTGGCTACCGCTTTCTGGTTGAGCCCACGCGGCCAGCTGTTCCACCCCAGGGGCCCGCATCAACTCCGAAGACGATCCGAGGGACTCTGCTCGCCAGCATTGCAGCCCTGTTAGGAATCTGCCTGGTCGTGTCGAGCATCCGTCTTTCGCCGAAGATTCTGCGAGTCTCCAACTACACGGCAATCACACATGACGGCCTGCCGAAACAGGGTCCGCTGCTCTCTGACGGCGTTCGCATCTATTTCGTCTCCGGGAGCATGAATCATCGAAGCATTTCTCAGATATCGGTCAACGGTGGAGAGGCTTCAACTCTCGTTAACGCGCTCCAGTCTCCGCGATTGATGGATATCTCACCGAACGGAAGCGAACTGCTGGCCGCCTCGTTCGGACCTGATCCGGGCGCTTCCATGGGTGAGAAAGCAGGGCTAAACGAGTCGGCTCTGTGGAGCATTTCGTTGCCTCCCGGAAATGTCCGGCGAATTGGCGATCTCTTCGCCGATGCCGGCGCGTTCGCTCCAGACGGGCGGACCATCGCCGTTGGCTGGAATCACGCTCTGTACGTGGTCAACAGCGATGGCACCAACCCAAAAGAGATTGCTCAATTGTCCGGAACCGCATCGTCCATTCGATGGTCGCCTGACGGAAAGCGGTTGCGATTGACCATCATGGACCCGAAGACCCTGGGGTCATCTCTTTGGGAGTTGCTCAAAGATGGGATATCTCTGCACGAGATCCTGCGCGGGTGGAACCCGGTTCCGGCCGAGTGCTGCGGGCGATGGAGTCCCGATGGCAGCTGGTACGTTTTCCAATCTACTCGCGATGGCAGGACAGATATATGGGCGCTTCCTGAGCCTTCCGGCCTAATTGACCGCAAGCCACGCGAGCCCATTCAGCTGACGGCGGGACCAATCAATTCTCTCGCGCCGGAAATGAGCCTCGATGGACGTAAGCTTTACATGATCGGGCAGCAGCTCCGCGGAGAGTTGAACAGATACGATGCGAGGTTGAAGCAGTTCGTTCCGTATCTCAATGGCGTATCCGCCGAATTTGTTGACTTCTCACGAGACGGGAAGTGGATAGCCTATGTCAGTTTTCCGGACCATCTGCTCTGGCGTTGCAACGTTCAAGGCGATCATTGTCTCCAACTGACAGGACCCGCGATGCAGCCGACGGCGCCGCGATGGTCACCGGATTCGACGCGGATTGCCTTTTTCGATGCTTCGCCGGGGAAGCCGTTCAAGCTTTTCCTTGTGCCTGCAAACGGCGGCTCGCCCCTGGCGGTGGTCGATGAGCCGTGGAACGAGATTGATCCCAACTGGTCGCCCGATGGACATACGCTCGTCTTCAGCCACTTCCCCGTTTTTGATCGGCAGGCAGATCTGGGCATGTACTCGTTCGATCTCTCGACCCATCGGCTGGCCAAGCTCCCGGGATCGGACGGGCTTTGGATGCCAAGATGGGCGCCCGATGGGAGCTTCATCCTGGGCAGATCCGCCGACTCCCTTTCGCTATTTCTTTTCGATGTTCATAGGCAGACCTGGCACGAACTGGCTCGCGGCGAGAGCTTCGGGTACGCCAACTGGTCTTCAGACAGCAGATTTGTCTACGTTCTCAAAAGAGGTAACGAACCGGCGATCGAGAGAATTCGCGTATCAGACGGAAAGACGGAAATCGTAGCGAGTCTAACTGGCGTGAGGCAAACGGGATTTCGGAATGCGGTCTGGACAGGTCTCACGCCCGAAGATGACCCTCTAATCCTGCGCGATGCAGGCACTGAGGAACTTTATTCCTTGAACACGACGGTTCCCTAGGACCGTGAACGAAATCACGGGAATCGTTCGGGCATGCAACGTTGTCTGTCGTTGCGCCCCATCTGGGGTAGACACAACATTGACACCGGTGGCAATGTTGGGTTTACCCTACCGCATAAACAACGTCCACCCGTGAATCGCCTCTGGCCACGTTGGCCTTAATCCGTTTGCGTCAAAAACTAAACATCTATGACGTAATCGGTGTACTCAGTGGCTGATTCGAAAAATACTGAGAGGCGCCGACGAATACGGGCAACAAACAATACCGTCACGACGTGAACGTGTGTTTGGCGAGATTAAAGAAAGCCTTATAAGACGCGTCGCCGTCTGTCATCAGGTCCGTTTCCCAATTGAACGTAATATTGCCAATTTGCTTGGAGTCGAGCGACGGCAAAGTATCCCAGTCTGCATATTTGATGGTCTTGGCAACCGGTCTGCCGCGGACTTGGTCAGTCACGCCGAAAAGGCCATCCACAACTGCAAAAAGGCCAGCGGTCAATATGTCATAGACCGCAGGTGGGATGCCGCCGGGAGGGACGCCTTCTGCAGCCGAAGCCGCCGAACCAGCCTGTTGGACCGCATCGCTGATTTTTTGTTTGACGCCCTTCGGGTCGCCCAATGGCTCGTGACCGATGACCAGAGTTTCAATAACGAGGTCCGTTGGCGCGTCCTCTTGTGTTCCCCCAAAGATTATTCCCTGACCTTCAGTCTGGTCCACGCTTTGATCCCAGCCGCTATACGTGTCGCCGCCAGCATCATCCGGGAGTTTCACAACCTTTGCATTACTCTGTTTGTTCGCGACGTACACGATTACAATCACATATCCGCTGTGACTCTCCGGAAATTTTGGGCTGCCGAAGCAATGTGCGCCCTGGTACGACACCGTGATGAACGATTGTGGGCCCGATAGCGCGGCTTGCGCGTCGGTGACTTGAATCATCCCCCCTTCGAAAGATCGGACAAATGAAACGGGAGCGTTCTGTGTTACGGAAGATAGCGCGACGCCCAACCGGCCCTTGTATCCTCCCAGACGCTCATGTAGCTGATCAATCAGCGCACTTGCAGCAAGCAAGCGAAGGCCACTCGCTGGCGATACGTTGAAACGGGGGAAAAATTGCCTGAGGCCACCACTCGCGCCTGGAAAGATCGCCCGTATGTCAAATTGACTGCTCATCAGATTTGCCTCCCAGAGTACTTGCCGCATCCCGTCATCGTGGTCTCCCGTCCGTCCTACTGCAGCGCCACAAGAACCGGAATTAGATCCTGCCCTTCGCACACGGGACGAAGCGCTTTGCCCAAAGTTGCGCCGAACGCCTTCGATTGGTCTGCAGCCTTCATGGCATGTCCTGGATTGGGCGAAGTTGTGAGCAGGTCGCCGGCTTCGACTGCGCCATAGGAGGCATCCACCTTGCAGTAAACGCGGCCGATGAGTGCGATGGGGCGGCGATTGGCGGCCGGCTCCCCGCTATTCAGAATAAGGCCCGGGCGATAGCGGTTCGCTCCCGAAACTACACCCGCAACGCGGCGGTCATACGGTTCCATGCAAGCCGACAGACGTTCCGAATCGTCAAAAACCATCACTGTCCCCGGGTCGCCAAGCGAGCCGGTCACCTCGAACTGCTCGGCACAGTCGCCCGCGCCCGGAAGGAAAATGTCGCCCGAAACCGTTATGTTGCCGGTAACAGAAATGTTGCCCTCGAAGAAACCAGCCAGCCCGCCGGGATTATGGCCTGAGACACCCGCATGTGCTGCGTTGTGGCTGATGCCGAAGATGCCGTCAAAATTGTCACTCTCGCCCACCACACCCGCCTGCGAGGCGCTGTGGCCGTAAACGCCCTGTCCAGTGTTGCTGGAGCCGGCAACGCCACGACCGGAAGTGCTGTTACCCTGCACTCCGGTACCTCCTGCTTTGTGTTCGCCCCACGCTCCGGCGCCACCCGTGGTACTTTTCGACTCACCGTAAGTTCCATGCCATGTCTCACTCGTTCCAATCACACCCGGACCCACAGCCCCACCCATGACACCGGCACCACCGGTCGGGCTTGTACTAAGCCCGACAACACCATGCCAGGTCGTGCTCTCCCCCCAAACGCCCGCCGCGGCGCTTTTTCCGTGCACGCCGGGACCGGCTTGTTGGGTTGTATTGTCATTAATTGCAGTCACGCCAGCCGTTGTGTCGTTTGAAGTGAATGTCTGACCCATTTCTGTTCTCCTTTTCGATTTGGAGATCGCATTTCAGAAACTTCTGTCGAGTCGATCTGCTGCCCTGTAAAGTGATAGTTGCATGGGCTTCGCTCGAAATCCTGACCACGGTCTGAAGTTTTTCTGAAGTTTTAGCGGCCGATGACGAAACACAAATGGACAATCGATGGATTGGAACTGGACCGTCGCAGCTTCTCTCTGCGACGCAACGGAAAAGCTGTGCGACTGGACCCCAAGCCGCTGGAGCTGTTGTTCCTGCTGGTCGGAAGCCAGGGAGCTGTGATCGGGGACACCGCACGAAACGGAAATTTATGTACGTTTGCAGAAAATCAACGCAATGTTTTCAATAATTTAGGAGGACTTTGACAACAGCGTATAGTTTATCGAAGAGTGGTCCACTCACTCCTTCTATATTGCTGATTACAAAAGACCTCTGAGAATCTACTTCGCCTTAGCGTACGTAGCAGTCCCTTTCTTGAAGTGACCCCTTACATCGCTCGCGACTACGCGGCTCCTCTCCAGCTTTCTCTTTGGCATTAGCGCAACCGATCCGCTCACATTTGCCGGCGTTGCACTGCTTTTGTGTCTTGTGACCCTTGCTGCGTTTGGCGCTCGCTGACGGTCAGTACCGCTGCTGCCGCAGCCACAGTGCAACGTCCGGACCGCACGTCACTCAACACTTCGATCCGCTTCAGATCGCGTTCGCTCATAAAAATCCAGCCCATCCTTAGAACCTGACATTTCTAATGGGCGGGAACATGACATTTCTAAAGAGCGTCTACAAAATATTTACCGGTGGATACCCACTTGCGAGTTCCTCGGAATTGCCATGAACTGGGGCGGATGATCCTACTCAACCGGGAGAATGTTGATGTCAAAATACAATATTGACATCACTTTTGGTTCGGCGTAGTCTGTGTCTATGGCGAGAGTCCCGTTCACGTTGAGAATCGAAAGGGAAGAGCGAGAAGCCTTGGAGGATCTGAGCAAGGTCGTCGGGCGCCCAATCAATCAGCTGCTGAACGACGCGATCAAGAGCTATCTCCACCAACAGAGCCCAAAGGAGCGTAGCCTGGAAGCAAACATCGAGCGACTGCGTGCGTACCGGAAGCATGACCCTGGGTTTCAGCGTGCGATCGCCCAATTTGTGGAGGCTGAAGTTAGTGGCGGTGATCCGCTCGAGGGTGAGCCATTCGAGGAACAGGTCAAGATCCAGGGACCTGTGCAAAGCAGGATTCGCGAGCTTCTAGGTGCCTAATTGGGACGAAGACAGTCCCCAGCTACGTGAGAATCTTGCCAAGATTCTAGTGGAAATCGTTCGCGGCGCGGAGTTACGCGAGCGTCCGTCTCGAGAAATGGCTAGGCAGTGGCAGGCCCTTTTCATGATGGGTCTCGACGTGCCCGATGCGCGATTTGCCGGCGCGTATCGTGGTGAACCAGGCCTGGAGCATACAGGGGTAAGAGTAGGGGCCAATTATGGCGTGGCTCCATCCGAAGTATCCGAAGCGTTGAGGCAATTTGAAGCAAAGCTTCAGACGCTGCTCGCCGAGTTGGACGCGCTATTGCCGGTGGGACAAGATCCGACCGCCGATCAACTGGCGGCCATCGTCGATCTCTGCGCCTGGGCGCATGCCGAGTGGATACGGATCCATCCATTTGCGAATGGTAACGGCCGCACGGCGCGCCTTTGGGCCAACTGGCTTTCCGTGCGCTACGGCCTGCCGCCCTTTATCCGCCTGCGTCCGAGACCCGATGGTGCCTACGCAGACGCTGGCGCCAAGGCAATGCGAGGCGACTGGAAACCAACCGCAGTCGTGTTTCATGAACTACTTGACGATTTCCTCGACGGACGCTGATCCAATCCGCCGGACCCTGCGTTACACCGAACGTAAGCACTGAGTCCACTTTAATTGATCCGGAACAGGCTTCGTGCGTCAGCTTCCCAGTCCTAATGAAATTACTCGGTCATGTCGATCCGGCCATGACCATGCGCTACGTAGATGTCGCCCTCACCGATCTCGAGCGCGAGTTCCATCTAGCTCGCTCCAAGCCCAGGCATCTCGCTCCACAACCCAAAACATCTGTCACACCCGGACGGTCAGGCCTCGACGGCATAATCGACGCCTTAATCGCCGCTCAACACGTCATGGAAATTTTCCGCCGTAGTTCCCCAAACAGTCCTGCGCGCAATCGTCTCCTCAGGCTCTCCAAGCGCCTCTTCAAGATCCTGGCCGAGATAAGAAAACTCCACACCACCTGAATGAAAATGGGCACCGATTGGCCGCTTATGGCGATAATGCGTCAATCGAAAGTGCCGAAGCAGGATCTTGGCTCATTCAGTTCGCAAGGCCTGCATCGGATCGATCCGCGACGCACGCCACGCCGGAACCAGACAAGCCAGCATCGCTACCAAAAGCAGCGTTGCCGCCACGGACACAAAGATCGCCGGATCGAGCGGCCGGGTTCCATACAGCATGGACTCAATCAGGTGTACCGCTCCCACACTGATTGCAAGGCCAAGCACTAACCCGTAGAGTGCTGGACGCAGACCATCGCCCAGCATCTGACGCACAATCTGCTCGCGTTGTGCGCCTAGCGCCAAGCGAACGCCGATCTCTCCGGTGCGCTGCGTGGTCACGTAAGCGAGGATTCCATACAACCCTACGGAGGCCAGCATTAGCGACAGTATAGCGAAAGCCAGTACTACGCTGGCGCTTAGCGTGGCGTTGCCCAATGACCGCTCAACGATCTGCTGGATGGTAAATACATCGGAAACCGGCAGCTGTGGATCAAGTTTCGCAATCTCTTTCTGCACTGGAAGCGAAAGTGACAGTGGGTCAGATGCCACCCGCACCGCGAGCGTGAGCCCCTGATCGCTGTCACCGTTCAGCAGCGGGAAATACATCGTCGCCTCACTTGAGTTTCCTACCTGATACAGTGTGTCGGCCACAACCCCAACGATCTCGCAATCAATTTTGCGTGAGGGCACGAGCAGATGCTTACCCAGCGGATTTTCACCCTGGAAAGACTGCTGCGCCAACTGATGACTGATGATGCAGGTGTTCGGATGGCCGATCCGGTCCTCGCTAGTGAAGAAGCGACCGCTTAGCAGCGGTATCTGCAGCGTACTGAAGTATCCTGGGCTGGCTGTCCGGTAAAGGGCGTCGTGTTCAGCCGCGTTGGGTGTGGTTGAGGGATGCTCGGGAATGGTGAAAGCATCGTCCTCTCCGGCTCCCGCCCCTGGCACGGTCGATCCCAAGCCGACGGCGCGTACTCCCGGCAAGCTGTGTACCTGTTCCAGCAACGCTTCATTAAATGCGTTCACCTTCGCAGGCGTGTCGTATTGTTTGCTGGGTAGGCTGTAGCCCATCGTTAACACATTGTCGGTAGTGCAGCCTATGTTCGTCGTCCGCAATCGCCAGAAGCTCTTGAGCAGAAGGCCGGCGGCAATTAGCAGGACCACCGTCACCCCAATCTCCACCGTAAGCAGCGTTTTACGCAGTGCTGTACGAGATCGACTACCTACAGTGTTCCGTGACGAAGCGTGTAACGCCGCAATCGCTCCCTTGCCCGTTGATAAGATCGCCGGGAGCAGGCCTGCCAGTAGAGCCGTAACAATCACAAGCCCGCAAGCAACCGTTAGCACCGTGCCATCGGCGTGGATGTTTTGTGCGGTGGGCAAATCCTGCCAGTTGCTTACCAGCCACTTCGTGGCCGCCAATGACAACAGCACTCCGGTCACGCCGCCGGTTAGCGAGATCAGAAGGCTCTCCATCAGTTGCGCGCGAATCAGCGTGCTCCGTTGCGCACCGAGTGCGCTTCGGACTGCGATTTCCCGCTGCCGCGCGGCGGATCTCGCGAGTATAAGGTTGGCCACATTCAGGCAGCCGATCAGCAGCATACACGCGGCAGCGCACAGCAATATGATCAACGGCGCTTTCACATCTTGCGCCAGAGCTTGATTAAGAGTTTTCGACGCCACTTCCTCGGCCACCGGCGCATTCAGATTCTGTAGATGCAGCCCATACTGTACCGCTGCGACCTGGCTCATGGCGCTTGCAAGGCCAACCGCCGGCCTCAGGCGGCCAACTACAGAGCTAAAGTGAAAGTCGTGATGCTGTAAAATCGCGGGCGGCAAGCCTGAGGCATACGGAACCCAAATCTGCACCTTGGCATCGGGCCAGGTAAACCCTTTCGGGAGAACACCGACCACGGTGTATGACTGCCCGTCGAGGTGGATTTGCTTGCCGACAATCGACTGATCTCCGCCGAACCTCCGCTCGAAGAGATTCCACGAAAGCATCGCCACATATTCGTCGGGACGATCCTCGCTCTCGGTGAACGTCCGCCCCACCACGGCCTGCACTCCCAGCAGCGGAAACAGGTTCCAGCTCCCCCCGCGAGCCTGCACGATTTCTGGCAATTCCCGATGCTCCCCAGTCAGGCTGAATTGCCACCAGCGCAATGCAGCCATGTCCTCAAACCCATGAGTCTGTGTACGCCAGTCGTAGTAGTCTGCGGGAGCAACGGGATTGTAGTTGAACCCTTTCGTATTCATGCTGGGAGCGCGGAAATGCTCGTAGATCATGACAAGCTGCCCTGGATCGCGGAAAGGAAATGGCTTGAGCAGGACCGATCGGACTACAGTGAACAGGGACGTTGCAGCACCGATGCACAATGCCATCACGAGGACGGCAATCAATGAGAAACTAGACGACCGCAATAGAGTGCGGACGCTGATCCTCAAATCTCGAAGAAAAATTTCAACCCGGTTCCAACTCCAGACGACGCGAGTTTGCTCACGAATAAGTGTGGGATTGCCAAACGCCCGCAGAGCAGCGAAGCGTGCCTCTTCTGATGACAAGCCGCGTTCCCGCTGTTCTTCTTCTTCAAGTTCGAGGTCCGAGCGTAACTCGCGCTCCAGATCCTCATCCCGTTTTTTGGTCCACCACCACATGTCAGTTTTCCTCAGCGGCGGGCCACATCACACGTGCTACAGCTTCGGCCATCTGCTTCCATTGCGACTCTTCGACAACAAGCTGCTTCCGGCCCTTTTCAGTCAGTCGGTAGTACTTGAACTCCCGATTACGGTCCGGCGCAGTCTCCCATTTAGAGACCACCCACCCCTTACGCTCCAGACGATGAAGCGCCGGATAGAGAGAACCGTGCTGCATCTGCAGAAAGTCATTGGTGGTTCGCTGGATATGCTTTCCGATCTGATGGCCATGAGTTGGTCCGAAAAGGAGCGTTCGGAGGATGAGCATGTCTAACGTTCCCTGAAGGAGATTTGCGCGTTGTTGTTTTTTTTCCATAGAAGAAATCCTTGATACGTCATTTGCCGCATAGGCTCTGAGGATACTTATTGTTCTGCCATTGTTCGTACGCTGATAGTGCCGCTGACTATGGAAGCGTTAAGGACTGGTCCTCCCTTCCCGATGCTGGCGCGTACGATTCGCGGACGGCGGGTATCGACAGGATGGCCTGCAGGCGGAGGCGGAGCACTGTCGTATATCGGAAAGTCTGAGTCAATCGCTCCGCTTACAGTGTTTCCATAGAATTCAGCACTATGCCCGTGGGACTCGTTCAGTTCGATGTTCCCGTCGATGGTCGCCGCATTGACATCCGACTGCAGACTATTGACCGTAATGTCGCCGTGAATCATGCTCGCGGAGAACCGAACACCTGCGGGAACCTGAATCAAGAAGTCGACCCCATCTTTGCTTTCGCGTCCGCTGTCAGAAGCCCGGGCTGACACTCGCTCTCATCTCCGCTCGCAGTTAGGACAACGCTGCAAATGGTAATTCCGTTTTCACGTGGCACAACATCCACGCGGACAAGGGCAGGGTTATGAATACGCGCTTCGACCTGAACCGAGCCGTTCGTGCTTGGAATTGCGTGGATCGAGCCATATACTCCGCGGATTTCGAGGATCTTTGCTTGCGCAAGAGTCCCATTCCAGTGGAAGTTTTTCGCCTGCAAGAGCCCCTGTGCGGCTACGCCGGTAATAGGGCAAGCACCGGTTAAAATCCACGTGAGGCCGAGCAGAAAAGTAGCTCGCAATACCCAGCCAATGAAAAAGGGGCGCTGTGAGTTTGTCACGTGAGAGTTCTCCGTTGCGTGCGCGTTCATCCTCGCCGTAAGGCGATCCCTTTTGCCTTTGTGATGGAAGTCATTCGACCTCCAATCTGGAGGTGATAGTAGACACTCGACCATCATCTGTCAACAGGGGATATGAGAACTGTCGTTGACACATCAAATGTCCGGTTGAGTTAGCAGATGAAATGTCGTGCGCCGTGCAAAGGCGTTGGTTCACAGTGGGTGAGAGTCCCGCCCGGGAACTGGATCGCTCCACCCGGTAGCAATCGGAGCAGCGGGGGAGGAGACGAAGCCGCTGAAGCCTCCGGTATAGGAGGTCGCTTTTGGCGACTTGGCAAGCATGTAGGCCGTAACGCGAGTGAACGCTGAGCAGGCCTCGAAAAGTGCAATGCAGGAGCCGACCCGTCGACATTTCGGGGAAGGCCGATGCCGGTGGAAGAGTGCGAGCGATTCATGTTCCATCGGACCTGCCGGGGTAGTGG
>JBAVYX010000405.1:0-9114 GCA_049588475.1 Silvibacterium sp.
GAGCAGAAGCAGTTGCTGGAGCGAGTGATGTTGACCGCTGTAGAGCAAGGTCGTGAAACCGTCGCGGAAGACACGCAGGATGTAGCCGATCAAGCGGTTCTCTCATACCAAAAGGAATTACTCTTCAGCCAAAGCACGACCGGTCACCGCCAACTCATGCTGGTGCGACAGGCGCTGACTCGCGTTCAGGACGGCAGCTTTGGTGAATGTGTTCACTGTGGCATTGAGATTGGCTCAAAGCGCCTGGAAGCCTTGCCATGGACTCCGCACTGTATCGAGTGCCAGGAAAAGATCGAAAACGGCGAGATCGAGGATCCGGTGCGCGCGGCCTGACTCTTGGGGGGGACGAATCTGTCCGCGCCACAGGGGCTCTTGCCTCTCGTTCCCTTGCCGCCCCCCGCCCGCTTGCTAAGGGCCCCATTGCTCGTGGCTTTGACCCACCCATTCGCACGCTGTTAAACTTGAGTTATCTAAAAGCAGACAGCCCATTTAGGCATGCCTGTCTGCGTACAGCCTGTTGTCGGGCCAGTTCCCGCCCACAAGAATTCCGAAGGATCTCCAATTGGATACACAGACACGTCACGCGCTTAAGCAAGACCGCTTTGTCGGGGCAACCGCCTCGAGCCTAAGTTGGTTGCAGTTGCATCGCACCAATGTCATCAAGTTCGCGGTGGCAGCCCTTATCGTCGTTGCACTCATTGTTACCGGCGCTGTCGTTTACAACTCGCGCTCTAACAATGCACAAATCGCCTTCGGCAAGGCGATGGATATTTACACCACGCCGCTCCGCCAGCCCGGTCAGCCGGCCGCGCCCGGCGACGCATCCTACGCGACGTCCGCAGAGCGCGCCAAGGCAGTCAATCCGTTGTTTGTCGATGTCGCCAACCGATACGGTTGGTTCAAGATCGGCGCCAACGCGCAATACTTTGCAGGGCTCACGTATCTGGACATGGGCCAGACGGGGCCGGCAGAAGCTGCACTGCAGAAGGCCTCAAATTCGCACGATAACGCTCTGGCGACCTTAGCCAAAATGGCTCTCGCCGGCCTCTATCGCCAGACGGGCCGCGACGGCCAAGCGGTGGATCTTTATCAGCAGATCATCAAGAGCCCGACGCTCACCGTTCCCGCCTCAGCCGCCAAACTACAGCTGGCGCAGCTGTATGAGACGACAAATCCGGCTCAGGCCAAGAAGCTTTACGCCGAGATCAAGGATCAGGACAAGACCACGGCCGCCGGCCAGATCGCAGCACAAAAGCTTTCCGGTGGAAAGCAACCCTTGCAGTAGCCCCCGCCCGAGGTGTATTTCGACTCAACAATCGGCCGGCGTAGTGCCCCGCTATGTGGGCTTTTCTATTTCCGCGGCCGCGAGTTCTAGATCTTCGAATTCACCCCTCCGTACTGGGCAGCCGAGCAGGTACGTGATACTTGCCCACTGGCCGCGTTCCTCGCCCACCTCCCAGCGGTAATTTTCCGAGGCGAAACCGGCGATCGACTCTCGGAGGTCGGCCTGCGAATAGGAGCGCAGGCACGACATCACGCCATCGAACCATAACGTAAATGGGATGACAGGTAAGCAGTAGTTCCAGAAGATACGCGACCACCGAAATGGCCGGATGCGCGGTACAAGCCCGAGCGCCAGCAGGGGTACAAGGAAGACCATGAGCAGCGTGCGCGCATCGCGTTTCGGTGTCTCAAAAATGGCGATGCCCTGGCCCTGGTTGAAGGCATCCTTCAGAATGGCCCTTGCTTCGTGTGGTGCAAAGTGATGAAACGTTGTAAACATCGTGCGGAATCCCGCAAGTTCGGGCGGAATGCACGTAGCGTCAACCGGGTCCGGATGGAAGCCCACCGCATTTCCTGTCGCAGCGCGAATCCGCTCGAAGGCCCGCTGGTTCGGATACTTGTCGGTAAGCAGAACTGCAGGCGCTGGCTCTCCGCTTTCAGCGAGATCGCGGGCAAGCCTGATCCATGGCCCCCCGCCGCCCGAGCACAAGTCAATGACGCGGCGCGTTCCAGCTGCAGCAAGAGCATGCTGCAGCCGGGGCACAATTGGTCCATAGATATCCTGCGAACTCCACATCGCCTCCAGCCCATCGGTCATCAAATCGCGCAGAAAGCCAGGAAAGTGCGGATGATCGTGAAGTTCGAACCACTCTTTTCTTTGCACGATCTGGGTTGGCCCTCGATGCTGTCCGCGTTGCCTTTCGGCTAACGGAATTCTAACTGAACCGCTTCTCCGATATCCGCATTTCAGCTGACGCCTGTTTTTCATGAGCGCAAACGCGGTATCCTCCGTCCTTAGAGCAGGGAGTTAGGAATGAGTTCTTTTCCGGGACAGCTGACCGGCTGGATGGCTCCGGCTCTGACATCTGAGAAAGCGTTGGCTTCTGAAGAGACGTTCGCGCCGGCAAAGACTTTGGACTCGACCGAGACGATCACTGCCCTTGTTGCCCAGTACTCGGCGACGCTGTACCGCGTGGCCTACTCGGTGATGCGCAATGCTGCCGAGGCGGAAGATGCCGTGCAGGAGGCATTTGTGCGCGTACTCAAGCATCGCGAGAGACTTGGAGAGATTCACGATCTGCGCGTCTGGCTGATTCGTATCACCTGGAACGTGGTACTCGACAAGAAGCGCCGCAGCAAGACTCGACCCGAGAACGATGACATCGCCGACTTCGTCCGTGTCCTGCCTGCCGCGGACCGCAGAGCCGATGACTCGCTCATCTCGTCTCAGGAGCACGGGCGAATTTTGAAGCTGATCGATCGCCTGCCGCGCAAGGAGCGCGAGGCGCTCCTGCTCTCCGCCGTTGAAGAGCTTTCAACCGTGCAGATCGCAACTGTGCTCGGCACCACCGAATCGTCCATCCGTTCGCGAATTTTTCGCGCGCGGCGCGAACTCTCCGCGTTGCTGGAGAAGGAAGGAGTATCGCGATGAACCGAGGAATTAACCCTGAGCAGCAGAATCACGATCAGCGTATCGACCGGACGCTGCGGCGGCTGGGCTCTGTAGCGCCGGCCGCAGGTATCGAAGACCGCATCTCTGCTCGTCTCGCTCGAGAGCGATCAAAGACGCAAGGCCGGAGCGCAAGCCGTGCCCGCTTCTTCGCGCTTCCTCGCTTTGCCATCGGAGTGGCCGCGCCTTTGGTCGGATGCGTGGCCATCATTGCCGGTAGCGTGAACCATTCGCACAGGATTCTGCCTACCGTACCCGGCGTCCGACTTCCCGCAGGATCCTCCGGCATGGGAGCAGCCTCTGCCGCGCACATAGCAGATCAGCCGGTATCGGCGCCACCGCAGGGGCGTGCGCGTTCGGTGCGCCAGACGGCAAGCGGACGTGCGCTTATCTCGCCACAAACGCAAAAGCCTGCCGGCGTTGCAGTGCCGAGAACTCCGTCCCCGGCATCGGGAGATGCTACTCGACCGTAACAGCCTCGCAATTGCCCGTTATTGCGTCTCCCTCAATATTTGGACAAACACTTTAACCGTGCTTTGCAATCGATTCAAACAGCACATGCAGCAATGCGAGCACGACTGCGCCGATAAATGCTGCCCCGAAGGTCGCTATTCCAAAGCCGGGCACGAAGGTACCGGCGAGCCTCAGCATAAGCGCGTTGATTACCAGGAAGAAAATTCCCAGCGTGAGAATACTTATCGGCAACGTGATGATTTTGAGCAGAAGTCCCAGGGTGGCGTTCAACAGGCCGATTACCAGTGCCGCAAGCAGTGCAGACCAGAAACTGGTAACGCGAAAACCCGGAACCAGGTAAGCGACAATCAGTAGTGCACCGGCCTGCAGGCACCACCGCAACAGAAGACGAATCATCGTAGCTAACCTTATTCCTTTCAAGGTAGGTCCGAGTCCCGCGCAAATTTTCTGTGAGGAACCCGGCCGGTTGTACCAGCGTACTCTAGCATGGTTTATCAAGGAAGTATGTCGCCGATACGCCTTCTCATTGCCGGCCTCCTTATATGCGCGTCAGCCCTCGCTTGCTGTGCACAGAACGCACCCGCGAATGAGGCAGCGATTCCCGACGTGCCGACTCTCATCGGACAGGTGAGGGAACATCAGCGCAAGCTCGACCAGACTCGCGAGAACTACACCTATCGCGAGGTCGTCGTCACCCACGAGCTGGACAAGAACGGCAACGTGAAGAAGACCGAGAGCGAGGAGAACGATGTCTTCTACGTAAACTCGCACGAACTTGATCGGAAGGTAAAGAAGAATGGCAAGGATCTGAGCGCCGATGAGCAGAAAAAAGAGCAGGACCGCGTCATGAAGGAAATCGAAAAGGCGCAGAAGACACCGCCCGGAACATCGACAGACAAGAATACTGTAACTATCACGCAGCTACTGGCCATCATGAAGATTTACAACCCCCGACGTGAGGTGATCGATGGACGCAGCACCATTGCCTTCGACTTTGTGGGCGATCCTCACGCCAAAACTCACGGTATAGCCGAAGATGCCTCCAAAAAATTGGAGGGAACGTTATGGATCGACGAGAAAGATCGCCAGGTCCGCCGCATGATTGCGCGCTTCGACGACAATTTCCACCTGGGTTTCGGCCTCTTCAGCGTTGGCAAAGGCAGTAACTTTACCTTCAATCAAAAGCTCGTGAACAACGAGCTCTGGTTGCCGACCACCGCGCAGGGCCATCTCATCGCTCATGCCATGGGCTTTATCGGCTACCGTGCCGACATCAGCGTGACCGACGACCAGTACCAGCGATTCCACACCGAGGCGCAACAACAACCCACAGCCAAACCTGCTCCGCAGTCCTTGCAACCCTAGTCATTCTCTTTTACTGCCTCGGAATACTCGGCGCGCAAGCTCATTGAAGGCCGTCGTGATCGGACGCACTTCATTTGTCCGATAAGCGAGTTCCAGATGCGTAGACTGCGACTGCGGGCTGAGTTTGCGACACACGGTATCCGGGACGCTCAATCTCTCAACGCAGGCCGGTGCAATCGTCACTCCCAACCCGGCGCCCACCAGGCTCATGATGGTGAGCCAATGCGGCGCCTCCTGCACAACGCGCGGGGTAAAGCCGTGCGCTTCGCAAACATCGACCGTTTTCTTCCACGCAACGCCGCCATAAGAGCGCGCGAACAAGACGAAGGGTTCATGTTGCAGACTCTTCACCGCGACCGTCTTTTGCTGCGCCAGAGGATGCCTCCGCGGCAGC
The DNA here is from genome assembly GCA_049588475.1 of Silvibacterium sp. Lineage (GTDB taxonomy): Bacteria > Acidobacteriota > Terriglobia > Terriglobales > Acidobacteriaceae > Silvibacterium. Next base: position 5,187 of record JBAVYX010000405.1, read on the forward strand.
ACAACCACAAACGGCTCGGTCAACAGCACCTCTACGCTCAAGCCTTCGATCTCTCCAGCATCGCGCATGAAGCCAATATCCACCGTCCCATTCAGCAGCGCATCGACTAGTCCCGCGGTGTAAAGCTCGCGCAACCGCAAATCGACTTGTGGATATTGTTTGCGATAGCGCTCCAGCATCTTCGGCAATGCGGTGAGCATTCCAGAACCGATAAAGCCCACGGTCAGAGCACCCGCTTCGCCGCGGCCAATACGCTGAACTGCGGCTACATCAGCTTCGATTTTCTTCAGCGTATACCGCGCCCGCTCCAGTAATTCTTCGCCCGCCGCCGTGAGCCGCACTTCGCGCGAGGTCCGTAGTAACAGAGTATGCCCCAGCATTTCTTCCAAACGGCGAATCTGCTGCGAGAGCGGAGGCTGGGCAATGTGCAGCCGCAGAGCCGCGCGACCAAAATGTAACTCTTCCGCGACAGCGACAAAATAGCGCAGATGCCTGATCTCAATCTCACTATTCATACATGGATCATATCAATCTCACGCAACAGGATATTGGACGTATCGCCAACTGTGCCTTACGCTTTTCATATGGCAGTCGATATCGAACTACTTCCGCAAATCGGCGGGCTGGCGCTGCGCAGGTTTCAGCTCGGCGATGAAAAGCCCTTCAAAGAACTGAATGAGGCATGGATCCGCCGCGATTTTGAGCTCGAGCCTGGCGATCACGAGGTGCTTGATGACCCACGAGGAGAGATTCTGGCCAAAGGTGGACAAATCTGCATAGCGGACCTCGATGGGATAGTCGTCGGCTGTTGCGCCCTGGTCGCAATAAGACCCGACGAATTTGAGCTGGCCAAGATGACCGTCTCAGAGGCCGCGAGCGGCCATGGCATCGGCCGCAAACTACTCGCGTTTGCCATCGATCTTGCTAGAGTCTTGGGGGCGCGCCGCCTCTATCTCGAATCGAACACGAAGGCCGCCAAGGCGATTCATCTCTACGAAGATCTCGGCTTCCGTCACATGTCCACGCCGGAGCATGAATCGAAATACGCCCGCGCGAACGTCTTTATGGATATGTTTCTTTAGTCGTTATTCGCGCCAATAGCGCGAAGGCCGCACACCTTGCGCGAGTTAGGGAGCACGGCCTTCACTGTTCTCCGGCCATTATTGCTGCGGCGGAGGAGCTTGTTCTCCCTGCATATGTTCGCGTGCATGTTCCTGCATTTTGGCCTGCATTGCCTCATACTTCTGCTTCTGCGTGGCATTCAGCACAGTCTCGATCTTGGCTTTCGAGTCGTCCTGAATCGCCTTCATCTTGGTATGCCGATCCTGCGGTGCGAGCGACTGATCCTGCCAGAGTTGCTTCGCCTGCTGATCCCGGCTTTCGAGAATCGGCTTGATCTGGGCCTGCTGGTCGGCCGTTAAATCCAATTGTTTCGTCAGGTGCTGCAACTGCGCTTCCGGATTCATCCGGCCACCACCGTGTCCCCATTGGCCCGGGGCCTGCTGAGGCGCAGTGTTGTCTTGAGCAAGAGCGGCACTACCTGCCAGCGAAAGCAAGCCGGTAAGTGCGAGAGTGCAAAGCGTTTTCCGCATGATGTGTTGTTCCTCCAACACGTATATAGAAACCCCGCCGGCAAACGCCGGTTGCGGGTTGTTCCAAACAACTAGACGAGAGAAATCTGTACCGAGACGTCATGGTTTGTTTGTTTTCTTCGCAAAATTTATTTAGGAACACTCTTTGGAGGCATGGGCACCAGATTCGAGCGCAGCCCGCAGGCCAGCAAACCGTCCTTACGTTCCTGGGCAGGCGCCAGATAGGCATATGCGAAAACCGCCTGATATTCATGCTCGCCGGGATAATTGCACAGCGCACAGCTCGGCCTGTAGGAAAGAGCTGGAATCTCAAGCTCGCCTGCAGTCCATTCGTAGTTCCCGTGCGCAGGAACCGTAATGTATTTCGGCTGAGCAGGAGCCTTCGTAGGCTGATAGGCAAAGACCGGCCCTTTTTCGTTCACCGCATCGACGTAACTTCCCCCTGCGCCACTCGAAGCGCGCCACAGCCAGCGATTGCCAACTCGCGCGTACCAGTGCGCGCTAGACGGAACAGGTTCGGCCAGAGTAATCGTCTTGGCCGTGCCGTTCTCGATGTGGAAGAGAAAGCTTGATCCCTTGCCCGGCACGGTCTCCACCAGATAGCTGGCCTTGAAAGTGATCTGCCGCGGACAGAGTGACATGGTCGGGCCCGGGCGGTGAGCCGCGGCCGTCAAATCGGGAGTAGTGAAGGAGAAAGGAAGCAGCATGCAGATCGCAATTCGCAGAGCACTAGCCATCGAAGGTCGGATCATGTGAGGTCTGTTTACAGACTAGCGCACGTTAGCCAGGTCGTCGCGGTCGCTGCTTCGCAGAGATCGACTTGATGACCAGCCGGCGCGGCTGCGCGGCGTCAAGCTGCTTTGGAGATATCTCAAGCGCCTGCGCCATCAGGTCCAGCACGGCGGGATCGTCGAGTGTCGCGGCTTCCTTAAGCACAATGTGGCGCACCTTACTCCCGCTGCCCTTCAGATAGCATGCCGGATCGCGGAGCTTCGTCCCGCTGATGAGGAAGAATAAACTCACCCACCGCGGGTAGAGTGCGATCGAGAAGATCGCATCCGAGGCATGCTCGGTGGGACTGAAACCGATTGCCAGCGCGTTGTAATTGTCGTAGACCAGCTCGATCGCTCCAGGCAGCCGTGCTCGCATCTTCCTGAGCGCCTGCCGGGCCGTGGCCTCGACCTCCGGCGTGAACTTCGCGAGGAATTCGTCGAATTGCGCTTCAGCTGACTTCGCCGATTGACCACCTGAGCACTGCGCCGCTTTCGCCGGCCTCTTTATCGCCGCCTTCTTGACTGCTGCCCTCTTGGCCATCATGGTGTGCCGATACTATCCGGGCGCAGCCTTCTCCAGCAATGCGCCATTTGTTAACCCCATTTTGGTTTCCGAGATCCCAGCTCAGACGTATACTTCCGCCCATGCCAAATATCGATTATCATCCGCCAGGCAGTTTCAGCTGGATCGAAGTCGCCACCCCCGATCAGACCGCTGCCAAGTCTTTCTACACTTCACTCTTTGGCTGGGAGGTCTTCGATGTTCCGATGGGGCCCGATCAGGTCTACACCCTATTTCAGTTCGGAGGCCGCGATGTTGCCGCTGGATACCAGTTGCGGGCCGATCAACTTGCTCGCGGCGTCCCTGCTCATTGGAACATCTACATCACGGTCAGCAACGCGGATGCAACCGCAGGCAAAGTTACGGAGCTTGGAGGCACACTCCTTGCCCCTCCCTTTGATGTCATGGAGCAAGGGCGAATGGCCACAATCCAGGATCCCAGCGGCGCGTCATTTTCGGTCTGGGAGCCCAAGGAGCACGCAGGTACGCAAGTTGGCGGAGTCGACGGCACCCTTTGCTGGGCCGACCTTAACTCGCCCGATCGGGACAAGGCTGTCCCCTTCTACACTGACCTCTTTGGATGGCAGTTCGAGCCGGGCAAAGACAAGGACCTCTCCGGCTACCTGCACATCAAGAATGACGAGGAATTCATCGGCGGTGCGACACCTTCCAAGTTCCTGCCGCCGGGAGCGCCGCCACACTGGCTGGCTTATCTCCTGACTTCGAATTGCGACGCTTTGACAGACAAGGCGAAGTCGCTGGGCGCGAGCGTGTGGGTTCCCCCTTCCGATATCGAAGGGGCAGGTCGCTTCTCAGTCCTCTCTGACCCACAGGGTGCGGCATTTGCGCTGTTCCAGTCGTCGCGCTGAAGTTGTCAAGGGCCGATACCTGTTGGAAAGTTGGAAAACAGGCTGCCGGGTCACAAAAACAAAATGCCCGCTCTTTCGAGCGGGCATTTCTATGAGACTTATGCCGGCGATCACCTAATCTCCCACACACTT
>JBAVYX010000406.1:0-13591 GCA_049588475.1 Silvibacterium sp.
TTCCATCCTCCGCCCAGGTCATGGCAATCTGAATCCGCTGAACGAGTGATGTATTGGCGTCATAGTGGTTTACAGATGCCGCCAGCCGTAACAACGAGAAGACGCTTACTCCCAGGACCATGAAAAAGCATGTTGCAGCAAGCAACAAGGCTTTCCTGAAAAGCGCCCCCTTCAGCCGATATCCAGTAAGGCGCAGCGCAAACAGAATTTCGATGGCGGTGTAGACAATAACTCGTCGGCCTATGGTCATTAGAAATGTGCATAGAATCAATGTGCAAATTCCTAAGAGCAGCTTCGACAGCCCCTTTGAGGTGGACAGAAGCACAGCCGCCGTAAGGGCCGTGAGTGGAGCAAAAAGCCATGCCAGCAGCTCCGAAAATGCACTTTGCTGTTCTCCGAAGACCTTCGTTTCTCCTCCATAACCGAGAGAATGCGTGAAGTATCCAATGGCAATAGCGATAGTTCCTAAGTAAATCAGCCAGTTCGTACGACTATCGAGCGGGATGCGAAATTCCCTGCCAAAGAGAGGACGTTCGTACAATTCGCCAAAGAAACATAGAAGAGCCCCCGATATTAATACGGCGCCCATGCCGCGGGCGAGAACACCTTCGTCAGCGCCTAGAACTGCCGCCAGCGGCAGTCCACCCCTGGGGAGAGTCAGCCATGTAGTGACGGCTCCAAGCCCATAGCCGAGCAGAAGTGCCATCGCAAGGAGTGTGGAAAAGCGGGTTGGTGCTTCGCGAAATAACCACTCCCAGAGCAGGTAGCAGGCGATCAAGCCTGCTACCGCAGCCGAGACCACCATCGACAGCTCATTGCCGACGATCCATGTAAGGAGGCCGGTGAGCATCAATATCGCCGGAATATGGGTAAGGTAAAGTGCACGAGGGGGAGCGAAGTCTTCGCCCAGCACACGCGTCGGCAACATTGCTGCGCCGAACTGCATTCCGGGCGACGCTGTTCTGATCCCGTTCAACGCTGCGCTTCCTCTCTACCGGTTCCTAGGAGCGCTGACGGATATTGGGCATCCCGCGCTTTATCGATATATGGTCCCATAGACCAAAGCCTGCTCCGCACCGTTAACGACAGCACCGACTCCCTGATATGCAAATATCTTGCCCAGGCTGGAAGGGACGAAGAGAATGTCGCCATTACTCATTTTGATGTCAGCCTGTTCTCCGTGGACCATATGGCGGAGATCGAGCTTGATCTCTTCCCTGCCCTCCGGAACCTGGCGAATCAGTATTACCTTGCTCTGGGCGGAGGTTCGGGTCCAGCCGCCAGCCAGGCTGAGCGCTTGAAGGAGAGAGAGGCGCTCATTGTTGTCGACCAGATAACCGCCCGCTTTGCCTACATCGCCGAGAATATAGACGATGCTGGCTTTGTCGATCACTACTGTATCGCCGGGAGAAATCACCGGATTCTCCTGGGCTGACAAAGCATTGTTGTGCGGTACCAGGATTATATTGCGAGGGTTGTGGGGATCGTCACGGTGGAGAACTGTAGCTGTTCTTCCTGCCGTCTGCGACACGCCGCCCGCCAGAGCAATCATGTCGAGCAACCGGCGGCTTCCGAGCGTCGGATACAGGCCCGGACTACGCACCTCACCGGTCACAGTTGCTCCCTGGGTAGCGTACTCGGCGATGGCCACGGTAACGTGCGGATCGATCAGCAGGCCACGGGACTTCAACTCTGACTCGATCTTGCGCGCCGCCTGATTGGGGGTGAGGCCCGCCACCTGAATGTTGCCCAGTACCGTTAGATTGATTTCGCCGGTCTGGCTGACGCGCACGGAACCCGAAAGCTCGGGCGTATCGAAAACCTCAATATCCAACTGATCGCCGGCGCCGATCGCGATGCTTGGCGCCTTGTCGGCATTGGGAGTACGTTGCGTCCTGTCCGGATCGCTCTGGGTGGGATCGGTCTGGGCCCAACTCGTGACCGCCACGGCGAAGCAGAGAAAGAAGAGCAGCAATCGCCAAGACTTGATGCGCGGGATGTTATTTCTCGTCATCGCTGACTCCATATCCGGCTCCGTAATTGCTCTTGTAGCCGTAGTCGTAGCGTTTGGAATAAGTGTAGTAGTTCTCCATTCGCAAATCGACGTCGTTGATGACCGTGCCAAGCACCCGGGCGCTTGCCCGGCGTAATTGTTCGCGGACTCGAAGCAGCGCCCTTTTGCGCGTGACGCCTGAACGTACCAGGATGAAAGTAGCATCGACCTGGGGCGCGAGGCTCAGCGTATCGGCAACTGCGAGGATCGGCGAGGAATCCAGGATGATGTGTTCATACTCGGTGCGCCACTGCGCCAGCAGCTCCTCCATGGCACGCGAAGCCAGCATCTCACCAGGGTTCGGGGCGATGGGGCCACGCGAGAGCACAGTTAGGTTCGGAAGTTCGGGTAGAGGATGCTCATAGACTTCCTTGCCTGATTCCCGTGCAAGAAGTGTCGAAAGTCCGGCTCGGTTGGAGAGCCGGAACTTCATGTGCAGTGTTCCCTTACGCAGGTCAGTATCGACCAACAGCACGCGGACCGATCGCTGGGCAAAGGAAATTGCGAGGTTGGCCGCAGAAGTGGATTTGCCTTCGGCCGCGAAGCTGCTTGTAATCAACAGCAATCTTGGCTCGTGATCTACGGCTGAAAGCAAAATCGACGACCTGAGGGTGCGAAAGCCTTCGGCGGCGATGGACTGCGGATCGACATAGGAAACCAAGTCTGGCGACACCTTTAGCAGCCTCTGCTGCTCAACCTTTTCCGCTGGACTGGCGGCGCTGGAACTCTTACGTCCTGCGATCACGAAGTGCGGGATGACCGCGAGCGTTGGCAATTGAGAAACAGCCTCAGCGTCATCCGAGGTGCGAATGGTGTCATCCAGGCCATCGACGAAGAAGGCCAATGCAATGCCGCCAATCAGCCCGCCCAGAAACCCGAACATGAGAGCGGATCGTTTTTTGGGAAGAACCGGATACGGCGGGATACTCGCACGGTCGATGATATCGACGTTGTTCGAGTTCAAGCCGGCGGTAATGCCAGCCTCCTTGAGCTTCATCTGCAACCCGTCATAGAGTTCAGACGCCGACTCGGCGCCGTGCCTCAGGATAGCGAATTGCGCCGCGGATTCATTTTCCTTGAAGGCCTCCTGCTTGGTCGTGTTCAGCCGTTCTTGTAGGAGCCCTTCGGTCTTAACGGCGGCGGCGTATTCTTCGGCGAACCGCTTCGTCAGATTGTTGATCTCCGCGTCAATATCCGCCTGCACGCTTAGCAACTGTTTATCGAGTTCGCGCACCTTGGGGTAATCCGGACCGAACTTCGACTTTAACTGCGCTGCCTGCACCAGGAGATCGGCTTGCTGTGCCCGGAGACCACTCAGCACCGTGCCGGGCGCGACCGATATCAGCAGATCAGGATTGCGGGTTTGCGCCATCTTGTAGCGCGCCTCTTTGACGATGCGATCGGCTTCAGCTTCGGCAAGTTGCTGATTCACCGTGCGCAGGCTGTCGGTAAGCAGATTGCTGCCCTGAGCGTCGAGGCTAAGCAGATTGTTCTGCCGTTGATAGTCTGCCAGAGCTTTCTGCGAATCCTCGACCTCCTTCTTTACCTCGTTCAACCGACCGGCGAGCCAGTTGGACACCCTTGTGGTGCCTTCGAATCTCGATCGCAAATCACGGTCCAGGTAGGCGTCGACGATGGAGTTTGCGACGTTCGCAGCCACCGCAGGATCTGAATTCTGGAAATGCACTTCCACTACTTCGGTGTTGGGCAGAACCAGCACCTTGGTCGCACCTTGGAACGCGCTGATGAGGTTGTAACGCTGGACTGGAGTCAACTGACCGTCGTAGGGATGCTCCTTGAACAACTTCGAGTAGGGAGCCTTATGGAAGAGATCCTGCGAATTCGCTACTTCCATGATTACAGACTCGCTCTGCATGATGCGGATCTCGGTCTGGAGCTTCTCCGAGCTGTCTTCGCCGCCGCCAAGCTTCTGTTCGATCAAGTCCTCGATACCGATATTCGTCGAACGACTAAGGTCGATATAAACGCGGGACACCGCTTCATATTGAGGCACGGTCGTCACAATGTAGAAAATCGCATAGGCTACGCCAATGGCAAGGCAGGCGATTATGATCCATTTACGCTTGATGAGGATCTTGCGAAAATCGGCGGGCGTTAGAACGGTGTGTTCCGGAGCGGAGCCGGTCCCGCTCGCTGAGCCTGGTTGTGCTTCCTGGGGAGGAACTGCCCACCCTTGCATCCCTATGCGCTCCTTATCGTCGACCTAAACTCAGCCTGTCCATGCCTTCGCCGGTATCGGTCATCGGACACAGAAGAAGCTTCGCAAAAACTCCAGGCAGATGAACAAACTTAATCCTGTCTGGAGTCTATCTGTAACGGCAGTTGATTCTGCGAGATTCCATTGTGAAGCCGCTTGAATGCCTCAGCTTTTGAAGACACTTTCCGGGGGACGAATGTTTTCTCTTAGCGATGAAACTCACTCTCATCTGGAAGTTACGTCAGATCGTGGCAAGGCTATAGGAAGACGGAATGCGATCGAAACTAGGGCAGGACCAAAAACCAAGTATGCGTCTCCAACACACTCATCCGGGCATGGCGGGGATGGGCCTTGCAAACTGCGACCTTCTCAGGAAAGTATAGCGTGACCTGAGTTTAGCCAAGGATGCTCATTCGGTCAAACATGTTGGCGATCTTTAGAGACGGAACTCGTTCTAAACGCGTGCGCAAGTGGATGGTGGAGCGATGTGCAACATTGTCTGCTTGCGCGCGCTTTGCCGCTATTTCTGCTTGGATGGGGAATAGTTCACTCGGACGGCTACGATTGCGAAGGGCTCGACAGGCACCGTGACCCTGTCCCCCGCAACCGCAAGCGCAGCCCCTTCGGGCTGCTCCATCAAATTCGTTGCGGTCGCCCCTGTCGCTCCCGGCGGCAGCGAAATTTCGACGTTGCCCGCCTTCCCTGCCCAGTCGTAAAGATGGAAGATGAGGCTATCGCTGTCTTCCGCCTTCTTCATCGCCGTCAGTACCACAGTCTCAGGCGTCACCGAGACAAATGAGTGCCGCGATGGCATGGCCCCGGTGTGCGATCCGACCTGCATGGCGTCGAGCGGGTAGTTGAATTCGTAACCGCGACGGACTGTCAATGCCTGCTTCCAGTCTCCGGCGTGCGGATAGAGAGCGAAGCTGAAGTGATGGTGACCGCGATCTGCCTCAGGATCGGGCCAGACGGGTGAACGCAGCAGTGAAAGACGCAGCACGTTATCGCGTGCGTCGTAACCATACTTCGACTCGTTGATAAGGCTGAAGCCGTGTTGTCCGTTGCCAAGGTCTGCCCAGCGAAGCGCGGGGACCTCGAACTTCGCCTGCTCCCAGCTGTTGTTGCGTGTGGTGGGGCGGTCAATGGTGCCGTAGGGGATCTCGTAGGTGGCCATGGGGCTCGATGCGGCGAGCGGAAATGCGGTCTTCAGCAACTCGTGCGTCTCATGCCAGTCGATGTCATTCACGACCTCAACCTGATCCTGCGCAGCATGGAGCACGATCTCCTGTACAAATTTTGAGCTCTGCCAGTGACGCGTGACGCGAATGGAAGCGATCAAGGGGCCGTGTTCGACGAGCTCGACGGTATCGGCGGCGGTGAGCTTGACCGGCGGCTGATCGAGAGTGCCGGGGTCGATGTTCCAGGCGTCGTAATCCTTCGGCGTGTCACGGAAGAGCTGCAGCTCGTTGCCGCAGGCCCCGGAAGCGAGGGATTCGAAGCGACTCTTTTTGTCGTAGAGGCTGGTGATGCAGCCGGTTGTCTTATCTACAGTGACACGAAGCGCGGCGTTCTCGAGGGTAAGCCCGTCGGCCTTGAGGTCGCTTGCAAAGCCGTGGCCGCCGGGAACGACATGCAGTACTTCATAGCCGAGCGATGGGAGGTTGGGCACTTCGAGGAGCAGTGTGAAGGTGTGCGTTGCCGCATCGCTCGACAGCACCTGCGAAGGAAGAACGCGATCCTGGGAATCGAGCACAGAAACGCTGTCGGCCGGGTCGGGCAACTGAACGTTAACCGTGACCACTCCGGACCGCTCCCAGGCTAGCGGATTGAAGACCAGTACGGGAACTCCATGAGGGGCGCTTGTATTGATCCGCGACACGATGGCCTTCATCGCCGCAGCCGATATCTCGTTCGTCGCCCAGCGCACCTGGTCGTAATCGCTTTGCGCATCTTTGTAGATGATCCCGATGCCCGAACCCGCGGCCAGATCGTGGAACTGGTTAAAGGTGATCTTCTTCCAGGCTTCGGTCAGCTCGCTGCCCGGATATTCCTTTCCATCCAGCCACGCGAGCGAAGCCACTTTCTCGGCATTCAACGCCCACACCGAACCTTGGCGCATGTTGCGCTTGTGATTGGCCTGGGTGGTCATTACCCCGCGGTGATATTCAAAATACATCTCGTCCTTCCAAGTGGGGATGGCCACCTGGCCGGGAACCGCATCGGGTGGGTGATAGCCGTTGGCGATGCTCTGGTAGTTCCACTGAGGCGAAGAGGGTGCAAGCTGTTGTTCGACCGTGGAGAAATAACTCTGCGCCGTGCCGAACTGGATCTTGGGCACCACTTTGTCACCGGATGCCCAGTGAAGGCCTTCGTCGAGAATGGCACGTGTAGGGCCTCCGCCGTGGTCCCCGATGCCATAGAGATCCATCATCTTGGTCATACCGGGCGCCAGCTCGCGGGCACGCTTCAAATCGGCGGAGAGGCGGACGGGATCGAGATTGTTGTTCGCGTAGTCGTGCGGGAAATAGGTCAACACCTTGCTGCCGTCCGGCGATTCCCACCAGAAGAGCTTGAAGGGTAGCTGATTGGTGTCGTTCCATGTCATTTTCTGGGTTACGAAATAATCCACGCCCGATTTCTTGTAGATCTGAGGCAGCTGCCAGTTGTATCCGAACGAGTCGGGGTTCCAGCCGATGCGCACATCAACGCCGTATTCGTTCCGGTACCAGCGCTTGCCAATCAACAGCGACCTCACGGTCGATTCGCCGTCAGGCATGTTGAGGTCAGGCTCGACCCACATGCCTCCCACGATCTCCCAGCGGCCTTCCTTAATGCGGCGCTTGATCTGGTCGTTTATCACCGGATATTTTTCGGCCATCCATGCGTTGTACTGCGCAGCCGACTGTGTGTAGGTGTAATCCGGGTACTCCTCCATCAACTGCAGCGCAGTCGAGAAGGTGCGTCTGACGACGTCCACTGTTTCCGAGACTGGCCAAAGCCAGGCTGCGTCGATATGTGAGTTCCCAGTGAGGTGAAGCGTTGCCTGCTGCAACAGCGGTCTTAAGGTCTCAAGCGTAGATTGTGCCCGCTCGAGCGAAGCGTCGAATTTTTTCTGATCACTTGCGTCGAGAGCATTCAGATCGACCGAGGTGATGGCTTTGATCAGCGTGGCCTGGTCGGCCGGCGGATTCTTTGACAGGCTAGGCACGAGCAGTGCTGCGGATAGGAACTGCTTGCGCGCGTCTTCGGGATTGGGACGGCTCTCCGAAAAATCGATCTTCATTGGCGAGCCGCGAAAGTGCTTGTTATCCACCGTCGCGAGCAGCTTCACCGCCACCAGTACGCGATCGCCGGGCTTCGCATTGTCAAAGAGAACAATCGGTTCAAGATCGTCGCCCATGGCCACACGACGTCCGTTGAAATAGATGATCTGGGGCATGGGACCATTCGCTTCAGCGCGGAATTGAAACCAGATGCGTGCCCCGGTCAGGTCATACCCGGCAAGTGTTTTAGGGACCTCGATCCACTGGCGGTACCACGCCGCGGCGGTCGGTCCTGCTGTATCTGGCTTGACAACGGGCCACGAGGAGTCGTCGACGGAGGGGCTTTCTCCATGCGCCAGGTCGCCCTCATGGAAGCGCCAGTCACCGGAAGGGAGACTACTCAACTCCGCTAAGCGCGCGATCACCTTCTGGGCGTCGGCAGGCAGCGTCTTGGTAATGTCCGCGGGCGATTGTGCGCGGAGGAATCCCGTTGAAGACAGAACAGCCAGTAAGAAAAAAGCCGCAAAACGGGCGACAAACGGCGAGAGCTTCAATGGTTAATCCTCCAGGAATCTAACCGCTTACATTGGGATTCTAAGCGCACCGGAATCGCCTAATGCAACCTCGCGGATTATAGCTGATTAGGGACAGGCCTTACGGATCAACTCTGGAGGGGGACGACGGTAGGAGGCCGCTAGTTGATGGATTCCTGCCGGTCCGCTGCTCTCGACGGCTCGATCAGAGTTGCCTGGAAAAATGCATCCGCAACGCCGAAAGCGATGAGGGCCGGGATGAAAGGGGCAGGCTCCGGACGCCCCCACAGGAAGCCCTGGATGACGTCGCACTTCAACTCGCGAAGAATTTCGACCTGGTCCTGGCGTTCGACACCCTCGGCCACGACCTGCATCTCCAGGCTGTGGGCCAGCGAGAGAATGGCCTGCACGATCGCGTAGGTGCCATTGGGATCGCAGATTCGCTCGATAAAGGAACGATCGATCTTGAGCGTCTTGATGGGCAGCTGGTGTAGATGCCGCAGGGAGGAATAACCGGTTCCGAAGTCGTCGACGGAAAAATGCACGCCGAGCTCGGATAGATCGAGCATTTGGCGGGCGATCTCATCGAGCTTGCGCATCACGGTGGTTTCCGTCATTTCGATCTCGATCAGGTCTGGGTCCATCTGAAAGGCGGCGAGAACAGCCCGGACCTGGACGGAAAAATCGGAACGCATGAACTGCAGGGGCGAAACATTGAGCGCGATGCGAATCGGCGGCAGACCCTGGCGTTGCCATTCGGTACTTTGGCGGCAAACCTCTTCGAGTATCCAATTGCCGATAGGCACAATCAGCCCACTCTCTTCCGCGATAGGGATAAAGCGGTTGGGCGGGATCATGCCCTCGACCGAATCATGCAGCCGGAGCAATGCTTCAAGGCCGTACAGGTCTCCGTCGATGGTATATTGCGGCTGATAGTAAACCTCGAAGCCGCCTTCCTTGAGCGCGCGGCGTATGCAGACCTCGATTTCGCTGGCCTGGGAAGCGGAGGCGGAGATTTCATTCGAGACGAAGAGGTACTGATTGCCGCCCGAGTGTTTTGCCCGATACATCGCGGTGTCGGCTGACCGCCAGAGCGCCTGTGAGTCGGTGCCGTCGTTGGGATAGATTGCGATTCCGATACTGGCCGAGATCTCAAGGTTGTAACCGTCCACCGCGAAAGGCTGCCGGATGCCCGTAAGCAGCTCCGCGACCACAAGCTCCGCGTCCCCAGGCGTCATGAGTCCGCCCAGCAGGACTGTGAACTCCTCTCCTCCGGAGCGCGCAACGGTGTCGGAAGCACGCAGCCGTGCACAGAGGCGCTCCGCCAGTTTTTTGAGGCAGGTATCGCCGACCGCATGGCCGTAGGTGTCGTTGATCTGCTTAAAGCGATCGAGATCGAGACATACGACGGCCGCCAGATTGCCATGGCGCGCGGCCGAGGCCAATGTCTGTTCCATGCGGTCCTTGAGCAGCAGGCGGTTTGGCAGGCCGGTGAGAACGTCGTGATTCGCCTGATGGAGGAGCCGATCGTGCAATTGCTCGCGTTCGGTAACGTCCTGCGCAAGCGAGAAGCGCGCCTTGGATCCTTCGAAAAGGATGACGTGCGAAGCTATTTCCACCTGGATTCGGCAACCATCCTTTTTCAGGTGGGTCCAGGGACCGGAGATGGAGGTGGTCTCAGACACATTCTTCAACCGGCGCTCGAGTTCAACTACATCTTCCGGCGGACGGATCTCGCGAAGGGTCATGGAGAGAAATTCATCCTGCGTGTAGCCGTAATGCAGCACAGCCGAGTCGTTCACCTTGAGAAAAGCCAGAGTATCGAGATCGGTAATCCACATAGGGTGCGGATTGCCGTCAAAGAGCACGCGGTACTCCTCGCGCTGTCTGCTGGTGGCGATGACCTCGCCCTCGAGCAGAGTTAGGATCATTCCGAATTCGACAAAAAACTTGGGGATGTTCCACAACTCGCCGGGAACCGTATGATGCGGAAAGAATGCCGCCAGCAGGAGGGCACAGGGGAATACAGCGGCCCAGGCCACCAGGCCTCCTACCGCCGTAATTACACCCATGGACCAGCGTCTGAAATCCTGCCAGTAGAGCACCGCATTCATAAGGAAAAACTGGCTGAGAAAGGCGTAAACCCCGACCCACGCCTGACCATGAACCACGGCATAAGTGGCCCACAAGAGTGCCCCTACTGCAAATACAGGGGCGGCTTTTTGCACAGCGGGGTGGTGCGACCACAACCGGCGCGCCACCACTATGACGGCGCATGCCGCAATCAGGGCCAGCACAATCAGAATGGGAACATTCGCGACATTGAACAGGGCTGCGAAAATATAGACGATCACAGGAATCGAAAGCAGCGAACTATACAAGAGTCCAAGCCTTGGCCCCAGCCGCACTCGATTCGCGGCCAACATAAAAAACACGGCGCTCAGCAATAAGGTGCTTAAGCCAAGCGATCCGACGAGGGCCGCTCCCGATTCAGTTGCAGGATTTACAAGCAGGATGCTGAAATGTGCGAGAACGCAGAGCCATCCGATGATCCAGTAGCGCAGACGCAGCGTGGGGCGGGTGCGATAGATCGACCCGAAGAGAAGCACCAGCAGACCAAGGATCAAAATGTCGAGCCAGGTGTTTTGCATACACAACCAACGATGTTATCGGCAGAAATCCTTCCCGATTCAAGACGGGTCGGAAAATTGAGTACAAACCCCAAAGCACAACGGTCAACATCTTATTGTTGTGCTTTTTTAGAAGTACTGTTCGGACAAAAAGACTGTCTAAATCTGAAGACGCTGGATTGAGATTTGCTGGTGGGCAGTGAGGGACTCGAACCCCCGACATCCTGCTTGTAAGGCAGGCGCTCTAACCAACTGAGCTAACCGCCCGGTTAAACCGGAAGCACTGAAGCGCCTGTTTTTCTGTGTTTCACAGGCAGACTCAAGCTACTTCGATTCTACCATTCATTCAGGATGAACGAACGGTCTGAATAGGATGGCTTCTCTGCCGATCCATTTGCGCACTTCCTTGGTTTTCGAGAGACGGCAACCGATGCATGTGGTGTTGAGCGAAAGCACCCGAGCCAACCAGTGGCGCAATCTCAAAGCGCTCTTACCATCCGCACCACCTTTCCGAGAATCTGATTCTCAAATCGGCTAGTCCCAATATCTCGAAAACGCAGTGTAGGAAAATAAGACAAGGACGACCATCCCACATCGGTGTTATCCAGGCAGAACCGTTGCCGGCCGGTTGTAAACTGAACACGCGTGACCCGCCTTATTCTTAACGCCGATGACTTCGGGCTCACGCCGGGCGTGAACCAATCGATCGTTGAGTTGCATCAGGCCGGAGCCCTGACCTCGACAAGCCTTATGGCCACCGCCGATGGATTCAGCGCAGCGGCTGCCGCGGCGATCGACCATCCCCGGATTGGAGTGGGATGCCATGTTGTCCTGGTCGATGGCAGGCCGGTATTGGAGCATGCGAAAATTCGCGCGCTCTCGTTGCCTGCGGGTGAGTTTCGTCCTGCACTGAATGCTTTTGTACTCGACTTGATGCGAGGCCGCATTCCGGAAGAGGAAATCGAAGTCGAAGCGATGGCGCAGATTCGGCGATTGCAAGCGGCAGGCGTTAGAGTCACACATCTAGATACGCACAAACATACGGCCATGTTTGTGCGCGTGCTTCGCCCCTTGCTGCGAGCTGCTCGACGGTGTGGAGTGACTGCGATCCGCAATCCCTTCGAGCCGGACTGGGCGCTCGCCGCGACCCCTCACGCTCCACTCCTACGCCGGTGGCAGGTAAAGCTGCTGCGAAGACGGAGTGAGTTTCTTAGCATGGTCCGAGAGGCGGGTTTGATCACAACGGATGGTGCTATCGGCGTTCTGGCAACGGGCACGCTCAATGCGGAGACTCTGCGACGGCTGCTTGAGGCGATGCCAGACGGCACCTGGGAACTGGTCTGCCACCCGGGATATACGGACGTAGCACTGGAAGGAGTGCGAACCCGGCTGCGGGAATCTCGGGCCACCGAGCATGCGGCGATACTTGAAGTCATTCCGTCTTATAAGAGAGCGCACCCGGAGATCAAGCTTATGCACTTCGGCGGTTTGGGAGAGAGCGATGAAGCGCTTATTGCATCGCGGTGAATCCGATGGCCTGTCGTGTAAATCCAACGAGCAGGGTGAATGAAGCTATGAAGATCGGCATTACCTGTTATCCCACCTACGGTGGCAGCGGCGTGGTGGCTACTGAGCTCGGAATCGAGCTGGCGGCCATCGGGCATGAAGTGCACTTCATTACCTACTCGCAGCCGTTCCGGCTCACAGGCCGCGAACACGGCATCTTCTACCATGAGGTACCGGTCTCGAATTACCCGCTCTTCGAGTACCCTCCTTATGATCTGGCGCTGGCGACGCGCATGTCGGAGGTCGCTGCGTACTACCAGCTCGACCTGCTGCACGTTCACTACGCAATTCCCCATTCCATCTCCGCCTATCTGGCGCGGCAAATGCTGGCGGAGCGCCATCACCGGCTGCCGTTTGTGACGACGCTGCATGGGACGGACATTACTCTGGTGGGACTCGACCACTCGTATCTGCCGATCACGCGTTTTGGCATCGATCAGAGCGATGGGGTGACGGCCATCTCTAATTACCTGCGCGACAAGACGGTGCAAGAGTTTCATGTGAAACGGGAGATCGAAGTTGTTCCGAACTTCGTGAATTGCGACGTTTACACACCGTTAAATGCGGAGATCCGCGAGGCCGGGCGCGCGCAATTCGCGGAGGCGGACGAGAAGATACTGGTGCATCTCTCGAACTTTCGCCCGGTGAAACGGGCGGTCGATGCGGTGGAGGTCTTCGCCCGCGTCACGGATGAGATTCCAGCGCGCTTGCTGTTGATCGGCGATGGACCTGACCGGTCGCAGGCTGAATGGCTGGCGCGGCGCAAGGGCATTCAGGACCGCATCCACTTTCTGGGCAAGCTGCCCAGCGTAAGCGACGTGCTGCCGCTGGCCGACCTGATGCTGATGCCGAGCGAGCTTGAGTCGTTCGGGCTGGCGGCTCTTGAAGCGATGGCATGCCGGGTACCTACGATTGCGACCGCCGTGGGCGGAGTACCGGAGCTGATCGAGGACGGCCTGAACGGGCGACTGTTCCCGGTTGGCGATATCGAGGGTATGGCTCAGACGGCGATCGCGCTCTTGAGCGACGATGCGAAACGCGATGCCATGGCAGCCGCAGGACGGCAGACAGCGCAGAAGAAATTCTGCGCGACGCGGATTATTCCGCAGTATGAGGCGTATTACGAGCGCGTGCTGGAGCGGGCGGCTGCGGGAGTGAACTGAGGCTCGTCGTCGTTCTCCTGGCTGGTTGGTATGGCCAGAGTGACCTTGGTTCCGCGGCCGGGGCGGCTAGTGACATCGAAGAGGGCGGCGTCTCCGAAGAGGACCTCCAGGCGCTCGCGCACGTTTTTCATGCCGATTCCGGTTCCGCGCAGCACGCCGCTGGAG
>JBAVYX010000407.1:0-2482 GCA_049588475.1 Silvibacterium sp.
CTTGCCCCTTAACCTTTATATAGGTCTCGTCGACGCGGTAGCTCTTATTCGTGCGCTTGAGATGGGCTTGGCAACGCTTGTTCAATTCCGGCGAGTAGACTTGCACCCAACGCCAAACACAACTGGCATCCACTTCCAGGCCCCGCTCTGCCAATAGCTCGGCAACATGTTCATAGGCCAACGGATATCGCAGATACCACGGTACGGCTTGCAGAATTACATCGCCGGGATACTGGCGGCCCTTGAACGGATTAGTCACTGTGATCGGCATGGACTCTTTACCCTATCAGTCTTGATCCTAAACTTCGCAATGAAACCGTCGCCGCCTGTTCCATGGACGGAATCGAAAAAGGATCGGGGAGATCCTGCCAGGATGGCACCTTCAGGAAGGCATCGATGTCCTCAATGCCGCGTCCGGCAAGCACTTCCAGTAATGGTTGACATAGAAACATCACTCCCTCCAAAGAAAAACGCCCCGATATCTGAATCGAGCGTCGCCATATCTCTGCGGGCAATGTTGTCCCGTGAATGGAAGACTCAGTCAAACGGACGATCGCTGGTTTAGTGCTGAGACGCTCATGCCCGAGGAATGCGCATCACTTGGCGTTGACAATAGCCTTAGGACTTTTTACTGCGAGGGGCATTGGACGGTTCGGTGGTTGTTTGCTGAAAGACCTATCTCGGCCGACAGCTCGTGCAACTTTTAACTTTGCGCGCCCCTTCGGGTTTTGCGGCCAGTTAGCCATCGCAACATCGACCACCCGCATCAAGTCTTCACACTTTCCGCCGTGCTGCGCCTGCAAGGCGAAGCCCTGAATTAGGACGGCGAAGTACCCTGCCAAGGCCGCGGCGGAAACCCCCAGCGGAAGTTCGCCGTCCTCGATAGCCCGCTCAAAACGCTCACTCATCGCGTGCTCGACTTCCGCCCGGCGCCTAGCCATAAGTGCGCGAGTCTTGGGGGAGGCTTCTTCCGGCGCTAAAGGAGCTTGGGTGAACGGCATCCTCCTGCAACCTCTGCCTTATCCGCAACCGGAGAGACTCGTAGAGGTAGGGCTCGACCTTCCTGCCATCAACCAGTTCAACTGGCCTCTTTCTCCGGCGGAATACTTTACCTTCCGCGAGCAAAGCCGGAGGTTCGAGGAAATCGGTCTCTACTACACAGGGTTCGGCGGCAATCTCTATTCGGCCAATGTTACCGGGGCCGGGCGCCCTGAACACGTGTCGGCTCTCGGCGTGTCGGACGGAGTGCTTCAAATTCTGGAAGTCGGGCCTATGTTGGGGCGTGCCTTCACGCGGGCGGACGATCAGCCGGGCAGTCCGGATACAGTAATGATCACCTATGGCTACTGGCACAGCAAGTTCGGCGGCGACCGTGCGGTGGTCGGGAAAACGATCGACATCGATGGCAAGCCCTGCACGATTATCGGCGTGCTACCGCAGCGCTTTCGCTTCCTGCACATGACAGATCTGGGGATACTGATGCCTCTCAGGCCAAAAACGCAGCGAGGGTATAACTACTTTTCGGTTGCCCGGCTCAAGCCAGGAGTAACCCTGGCCGAAGCCAATGCAGACGTGGCTCGCATGTTACGACTGCAAGTGGAGCGTTTTCCCGAGGCAGCCCAGTTCTTCAAGGAGACGCAGATAAGGCCGAACCTGCAGCCGCTGAAGCAATACATCGTCGGCGACGTAGGCAAGGTGTTATGGGTCTTGATGGGTGGGATAGGCCTGGTGCTGCTGATCGCCTGTGCCAACGTGGCCAGTCTTCTTCTGATCAGAGTGGAAGGGCGACAACAGGAGTTGGCGATTCGAGCAGCTTTGGGCGGCAGCCGCGGACGCATTGCCGCCGGTTTACTGCTTGAGAGCCTGATGCTGGCGGCGATTGGCGGCGCGCTAGGCCTTCTGTTTGCTTATGGCGGCTTGCGGCTCCTGATCGCTTTAGCGCCGAGCGAGCTGCCGCGGCTGAATGACATCGGCATCGATGGGCTCGATTTGCTTTTCACCGTTGGCATTACGATTGTGGCCGGTCTCTTGTTCGGCGCGATGCCATCTTTTCGATATGGTCGTGTTCGCGCGGGGATCGGTTTGCGTGAATCAGGCCGTTCTGTCAGCGCCAGCCGGAAACAGCATCGGGCCCGTAATGCGCTTGTTGTGATCCAGGTAGGTCTGGCTCTTGTTTTGCTCGTGAGCTCGGGGCTGATGATCCGTACCTTCCAGGCCTTGGTACACGTTGAGCCGGGATTCACGGCGCCAGCCGAAGTCGGAACGTTTCATGTCCATTTGCCGCCCGAGATGATCAAGGCTCCCCAGCGGCTGGTCCGTTTGGATCGGGCGATTCTCGACAATATCGCGGCGATTCCCGGCGTCTCGTCTGCCGATTTTAGTGGGGCCGTGCCAATGGATGCTGGCGCCGAGAGTGATCCCGTGCTCGTGAAGGATCACATGCAGCAGGGGCAGCTTCCGCCGGCGCGCAGGTGCTTCTGGG
>JBAVYX010000408.1:0-16158 GCA_049588475.1 Silvibacterium sp.
GTGGTATTGGTAGTAACCGGATACGACCTTGCGAAGCCATCCACCGACGTCGGGCACGCGATCGTGCATTCGGCGCTGTAGCTCGACCTTGATAGCCTTGAGCTTCGCGACCATTCGCTTCTTCGCAAACGGATTCCGACCTCAAATCGTGAGGCTATCCATCGTTGCCGAGGCAGGCCGGCAGAGGCAGGTGAGCGGTTATCCCGTCGTGCTTCTTAGCTTTTGATTCAACGGGCGCAGGCATAGGATGATTCCACCGGACAGGATTAGCGATACAGACATAAGCAGGAACCCCGCGCGTGAACTGCGGGTAACTGCTTGCAATAATCCGACCAACCAGGAACCGGCGAAAGCGCCCAGGGCGCCGCAGCAGTTGACCAGCGCGAGTACTTCTCCGGCTACGTTTCTGGGCAGTATCTCCGGAATAATCGCCCAGAACGGGCCGTAAGGCGCATACATGCAGCCACCAGCGAGAATCAGAAATGCATACGCCCACCAGAAGTTGTAAGCTGCCGCCATGTAGGAGCCGAGTAGTGCCACTCCCGAAAGCATCAGAAATGGCCAGACAAAGCGTTTGCGACTGAGCGTCCGATCGGAAGCATGTGCCACCAGCAGCATCAGGATAATCGCGAGCAGATAAGGGACTGCACTCAGCAACCCCACTGTCTCGATGCCCTGCGTCATTCCCGCATGAATGATCGTAGGAAGCCACAGCACGAAGCCGTAAAGGCCTACACTCCAGCAAAAGAATTGAACGCACAACAACAGTACGCTGGGCCGTCGCAAGGCTGTAGCGAAGTTTGGGGTTTGCGGGATCGCCTGTTGCTCGAGTGCAAGGTCGCTCTTAAGTTGGTCGCGGCAATCTTGACTCAACCAAGAGACCTGCTCCGGATGATCGCGGGCAACTAACAGCCAGACGAACGCCCACAAGACCGAGGGGAGTCCCTCGACGACAAACGCCATTTGCCAGCCAACCGCCTTGATTAAATATCCAGTGACGGCGGACATCCACAACACGGTGATCGGATTGCCGAGGATGAGGACCGTGTTTGCCCGAGATCGCTCCGCTCGTGTGAACCAGTTGGTGAGAAGAATCAGCATGCCGGGAAATATCAGGCTTTCCGCCACGCCCAGAAGCAGACGATCCAGCCCAAGCAGCCAGAACTCGCGGAGGATACCGGTCAATGCCGCCAGCAGACCCCAGCAAATTAACGAGTAAAAGATGAGCCTGCTGACACTCTTGCGCCGCGCGTAAGCTGCGCCCGGTATCTGAAACAGAAAATATCCCAGGAAGAAAAGCGAACCCAGGAACGCAGACCTGGAGTTGCTGATGTTGAGCGTTTTGGCGAGCCCTGCTGCGGCGCCAAATCCATAATTCGCCCGATCAAGATAGGCGAGACTGTAGGTAATGAAGACGGCGGGCAAAAGATACAGCCAGCGCCGACGCAGTCCCTTCTGAAGCAGCGCCGTGCTTTCTACCTGCCGATTCAGCACACAAGATTTATAACAGCGGTGAGGCAGGCCGAGCCACTGAAGGTTCTCACGCGATGCGATCTTACCGGTACGCAGTGCATCGCCGAGCCGCGGGTCCAAGTATCGACGGGCTCAGAGACCGACTTCTCGATGGTTGTCGGGCGTCGCTCACAGCGCGTCCAATCGTTCCGCGACCGTCACGAAGGTAAACGTGCGGCCTGTCCCTCGCAACTCATCCACGTTCTCGAAGCGCACGGTGCCGCTCGCGGGACAACGCGGGCGCCAGAGCATTTATTAGTGGCGTTGACGCGCCACTCGCGACTGTCAATAGGATTGGATTCGAGACGAGGAGCAGACGATCGTGACGGAGCGGGAGTCACAGTAGAAAGTGACTGCCGGTGCAGGCTCTAGCCAATTGATTGATTCTTGCCCCGTTTCAGCGTCAGCGTCGGCGGCGTGTGCTTTCCAGGGAGCTTCCGCGTCTTCGCCCATCTCTTCTTTTGCGCCGCGCTGATCCTTGCTCGTGCTTCAGGGCTCATGTGGTGATGCCTGCGAGTAGTAGACTTGCCACCCGTCAGTATCGCCCGCGCTTGTTGCAGGCGATCAATCTGAGCGTCAATTGCAGCGATCCATTCGCGTTCTTCTTTGATGACAACCGGCGGTGCTGGCATCATTCGCCTTTCTGTCAGCCGATATTTTAGCGGGAGACCATACCATCCGGTACTGTGTCCTATTTATTTAGAAGTAAACGTTCAAAAAACCTGCTCCGCCTTCCCTGAGCGCGGGGCAGTTTGAGCATTGCAAATTATGCTCAAGCTGTCGCGTCCTATGAACCTCGATTTCTTGGATTACCTCGGCATCTTTGCGGTAGTGCTCGTGACAGCGGTGAGCATTGTTGCTGCCATCTCAATTTTTTCCAATGAGGACACTGCCCCAGAGAGAGCCACCTTTACGACTGTATCCTCTGCGGGTGCTCTTCATTTGTGCCAAAAACCCTCCGCGGATCGAAGTCGCTTACCGCGTGGCGCCCGATCTCTAGCTAGCCGGCTGAATGATTTCGCGGATAGAAGCCCAGCCGGTCGGGCTCTCCTTATAACGCACATAGACGACCATGGTGCGGCCCTTGAAGAAAAACGGCTCGCCTCCCGCGATGGGAGTTCCCTTGATGGTAAAGAGGGTCTGTTCAACGGCGGTGTCGTTCTCGACGAGGAGGCTTTCGACGCGATTCTCGACGAATTCGAGGCGATACTGCAGGAGTGTGCGGCGGAGGTCGGCAGCAACGGCGTCTCGCCCGACGAGCACCTTGTTATATGAGAGAGCCTTATTAACGTCGGGATGATGATATTTCATAGCGGTCGCGACGTCGCCAGCAGTGAATGCCGCGCGGATTGCCGTGCCTGTCTGTTCCAATGCCTCGCGATCACCGCTGGAAGCGGCCCAGGCGCTGACGGTGTATACCGCGAAGGCAAGCAACACGACGGCTGCGGTGGAGAGATTGGTATGTTTCATGAATGTCCTTTGAGCGGCAAAAGCCGTTCCAGAAAGCTGACCTTTTGGCAACCATGGAGATTCCATTGGCTAGAGCTAGACTTGGGCTACCCAATCAACCACAGTGTGAGAATTAACTTGCCAATGGTCTCTGCACTTATGGAAACTTGATGGCTGTAATTTACGAGAACCAAGACTCAATTCTGCCAAAGGAGGGTATGTGCATGCCCGTTAAAGCAAACCTTTTTGGACCAGGAGGTCAACTCTACGCTGACCCGAAACCCACTCCCGACGAAAACGCATTTCAGGTGAACAACACCAGCGATGCCTATTACAACTCGAAATACTACCTGAAACATAAAAGTGAGGTGCAGTCTATCCCGCCGAGACGTACAGGTGCGCTGCCTTATCTGAACCTCGCCAACTTCGTACCCCAGGATTTGATGACAGCTATCACAACTTCGCGGAAGATTACGTTCCATTCGGTTGGAGACACTGGAGCTGCGAAGGTGAACAAACACCAGACGGCGCCGACCGCAATTGCTGATGAGGCTGCTGTCGCCGATGCTATGGTCGCGGACGTACGGTCATCCGGCGTCGATGGTCCAGCTTTCTTTTTCCACTTGGGAGACGTTGTTTACAACTTCGGCGAAGCACAATATTACTACGACCAGTTCTACGAGCCCTTCCGTGAATATGATCGCCCAATTTTTGCTATTCCAGGCAATCACGACGGCATGGTATTTGGCTCATCATCTAGTGCTCCTCAGGTCCCCACACTTGCGGCCTTCCTGTCGAACTTCTGCGCTGCGGCTCCGGATCCATCACCCGATGCGCCGAACGTTGCGCGCACTGTGATGACACAGCCGGCGGTGTATTTCACCCTTGACGCTCCCTATGCTTCCATTATTGGTCTGTATAGTAACGTTCTAGACACGGGCGGAGGTGTTATCTCGTCACAAGGCGGTCACTTTCCTCTCGTTGATGATCAACTGACGTTTCTCACGCAGGAATTACAACGATTAAAGGCGGATAGGAAAGCGGGAAAGCGCGCTATCATCATCGCCGTCCATCATCCGCCACTGTCGGTTGACGCCAAGACCGGTGGCAGCGGCGGTCTGATGAAAGACATCGATTCGTGTTGCGAAAAGGCACAGTTGTGGCCAGACGCAGTGCTTTCCGGCCATGCGCATCTCTATCAGCGCTTCACGAGAACAGTAAATGGGAGACAAGTACCCTATATTGTCTCAGGATCGGGTGGATTCGCAGCGACGGCCCCGCAGGAAACCGTCCCGGCCGCGGGTACCGTAATTGGCGATTACAAGCTTGAAATAGATCCAATTGTTAGGTTCGGATATCTGACGCTGGCAACAGACGCTAAGTCGCTGACGATAACCTTTAAAACCGCGTCGCGCGGCGGCCCGGTGACCCAACAGGATTTCGTTACTTTGGATTTGACGCGGGGGAAGATTACCGCCAGCGGAGCGAATGCGTCTCCTGGAAGCGGAAAACGCAACCCCAAAAACCCTCCTCCTCCCAAAAGAACCGCAAAAAAGCACTCGTAATTTCTGGTTTTTCATCCTTAGGTTCAAATTCCCCAAGCAATTCGCCTGCAATTACCATGCGTCCCTCTCCTAGGTCGGTCTCTTGGATAAGCGACCAGAAGGCTGCTTCGGTTGCTCCGAAACAAATTCCGCGGAGGAAGACAGCGAACGGCGTTACGCTGAGATCTCCGGCGAATTGGGAGGCTCGGCCCCAATCGGCGACTTCAGGGGCGATGCACTTTTTACGCGTAGGAAGCCGCACGCGGCTCAATTTGATACTTGGCAATTACGCTGACCTACCTAACCGATCTCTGCGCCGATGCAAGGCAGAGATTGCCTGCTCCAGCTGGTACTACCTTTTTCCCGACCCTGTGCGGCAATTCCATATTTCTGTAACTGGGGTTTACCGTCAAGGGCATAGGCAGCTCTCACTCATACAGCGAACATGGAATAGACGATCCGTGCGTAGCTTTCATAAGCTGATGTGGCGATTTTGCTACTTGGCATTCTTGTAGGAGTGACTGATAAGGTTGTCCTCCGGATTGCGATGGCGTTCTAAAGAGCATTTAGGAGAAATCACAATGTCCAACCCGGCACTATTCAGCCCGATTCGCTTCCGCGATCTTGAACTCAGAAATCGTATTGTGATTGCACCAATGTGTCAGTACTCCGCGCAAGACGGATGCATGACTGATTGGCACATTATTCACCTCGGACAGTTGACGCTTTCGGGTGCCGCTCTTTTGACAATTGAAGCTACTGCAGTTCTACCGGAGGCACGAATCACATATGCCGATGTAGGACTTTACAGCGACGAAACTGAAACGGCTATGGGGAGAGTCCTCGAGAGCATTCGCCGGTGGGCGAATATGCCCATCGGCATCCAACTCTCTCATGCTGGCAGAAAAGCCTCAACCGAGGTTCCGTGGAAAGGCGGCGAACAATTCCCGCCGACGGATCCTCTGGGGTGGTCGACCGTCGCCCCTTCTCCTCTTCCGTTCAAACATGGAAATGTTCCTCCGGCAGCTTTGGATAGAGAAGGAATGAAGGAGATACGTGAGGCATTCGTCGCTGCCGCTGTTCGTGCTAACCGGCTTGGGCTGGATCTGATCCAATTACATGGCGCGCACGGATATCTATTGCATCAGTTTCTTTCTCCGCTCTCAAACCATCGTACGGACGAATATGGGGGGCGCATTGAAAACCGGATACGATTTCCCCTGGAGGTATTTGATGCTGTCCGTAATGCCTTTCCGCCGGAGAAGCCCGTCAGCGTTCGAGTATCAG
This sequence comes from Silvibacterium sp., assembly GCA_049588475.1. GTDB lineage: Bacteria > Acidobacteriota > Terriglobia > Terriglobales > Acidobacteriaceae > Silvibacterium. The sequence goes on from JBAVYX010000408.1 coordinate 5,793, forward strand.
CGACAGATTGGGTCGCAGGTGGGCTCGATGTGCAGCAGATAATCGTCTTTGCCCAAGCATTGAAGAGCCTCGGATGCGACGCCATCCACGTTTCAAGCGGCGGAAACGACCTGGCCCAGAATATCCCCGTAGGTCCAAGCTACCAGGTGCCTCTCGCCCGCGCGGTGAAGTCCGCGGTCGGCATACCCGTCATCGCAGTAGGTCTCATCACTGGCTTCGAGCAGGCGGAAGCGATCGTTGCGACTGGAGATGCGGACCTGATCGCGCTGGCGCGGGCCATTCTCTACGATCCACGTTGGCCATGGCACGCCGCGGCCGAATTGGGGGCCACCGTCCAGGCCCCCAATCAGTACTTGCGCTCCCAGCCTCGGAGATTCCGAGATCTGTTCGAGGGCAAATAGGCGAGGGCGTTTCTTTGATCGAACTGATGAGCGAGGAGCATTCGCCCATCTCATCCCAAGAGAAGGCTTGCTCAATATCCGGATTTGCGCATTTGCCGACCCCAACCCTGGCATGACATGGCTCGAGATAGCATGAAATATTGGTCCGTGGGTTGCAGTGCAGGCCGGGCGAAACAATTTCCGCTTCAAATCCGCGACGGAGATCGTAATCGCACACGATGCCTCCGCGCGGAACCCGGCAGGATCAGCCCGTTAAACGGAGATGCTAATGGCTTTCCCTCAGCTTTACACTGCGAACCCCGAGCGATACACGAACGCCCAATTTCGGCGCTGCGGCGCCAGCGGAATCGAACTCCCGCTGATCTCACTCGGTCTTTGGCAGAACTTCGGCGGAACCGACGTCTACGAGATAGGTCGCCAGACTCTATGCCGCGCATTTGACCGGGGCGTCACGCATTTCGACCTCGCCAACAACTATGGACCTCCCTACGGCTCCGCCGAGGAAAACTTCGGGAAGGTTCTGCATACTGACTTCGCCGCGTATCGGGATGAGCTCGTCATCTCAAGTAAGGCCGGTTGGGACATGTGGCCTGGTCCCTACGGCATCGGCGGCTCGAAAAAGTACCTCGTAGCTTCGCTCGATCAGTCGTTGAAGCGTATGGGGCTGGAGTACGTCGACATTTTCTACGCGCATCGCCCTGATTTTGAAACGCCGATGGAGGAAACCGCCTCCGCGCTCGCGCAGATTGTTCGCCAAGGGAAAGCCCTTTACGTGGGTATCTCCAGCTACTCGCCGGAGCGCACGCGAATCATGTATGACCTTCTAAAGGATGAGGGCATTCGCCTCTTCATCCATCAGCCGTCCTACTCAATGCTCAATCGTTCTCTCGAACACGGTCTCCTGGATGTTCTGGGCGAACTACGCGTCGGCTGTATCGCGTTTTCCCCGCTCGCGCAGGGTCTGCTCACCAACAAATATTTGAAGCCGGGAGCTGCCGAAGGAATGCGAGTCAATGCCGAGGGTTCGAGCTTCAGCAAAGATCTGCTCAGCGAAGAGAATTTGAATCGAGTTCGCGCGCTCAATGCCATCGCTCAGAAGCGCGGCCAATCGCTGGCGCAAATGGCGATTGCCTGGAGCCTTCGCGATACGCGGGTCACTACTGCTCTCCTCGGTGCCCGCAACCCGCAGCAACTTGACGACTCCCTCGACGCTCTCAGCAATCTCGCTTTTAGCGATGAAGATCTCGCCGAGATCGATAAGTTTGCCGTGGATACGCCTGAGATCGATCTTTGGCGCCCCGTGAACAGCCGCGATAAATGAGATCCCGAGCAAGTTAAGCCCAGGAACTCTCGTGTCGCGGATGCGATGAAACCGCGCTCTAGTGAGGCGTTCCCTCGTTAGCCGGGATGCCATAGACGAACTGCCGCAGCTTGGAGACCTTGCCGTCAATCACCGTCCAGACGTGAGCAAATGCAGAGTCTGAACGTTGCCCGTCGGGCCTGGGTACTTGTCTCGTCATGTCGTACAACTATGTACTTGGAAAGTCGCCAAAGGAAAATGCCAGAGTTTGAGTTCCGGCTTCTTGTCCAACGACAATTCCTTCGCAGGCGGCAGCAACTCCGGTGTCATGTCCATCAGCGTACTCCAGCCCCTGGCTTAGAAGGTCCGTCCGGGCGATTCCCACCAATTACTCGATTTGGAAAAGCTTACTCTGTTCAACGAGTTTCGGCATTTTATCTGGCTCATCGGGCTCGCATTCACCCTTGTGCACATCGCCAGCAGCGGCCGCTACGGCTTTCAGCGCAACGAGCTGCTCACCTACTCCAACGCGCTCCACCTCGACTGGTGCTAGGTCGTCTATCCTCCGCTCACCGCCTGGCTTGCTCGCCTAGAGTTGGCGCTTTTTGGCCCCACTCATCGGTTTCCGGCTCTTCGCGGCGCTCGATCTCTACTTTCCTATTGCCTTGCTGACCCACTCTGCGGCATTTGGCACAGTGGTCTTAAGGAAGATCTTCGTTGCTGGTTGTGACAGCATCACTTCCGCCAGATGCCCGTAGATGGCAGTGTTGCAAGCTTCAATCTCTGTACTGATGACACGAGCGCCAGACCTTCTCCAAGATTAAGATCCCCTCGCCATTCGTCCAGGACTCAGTGCCGCCGTTCGTCGATTACACGTACTTGTGGATGTCAAGGTCAAGCTTGAAACGATCGAGGGGCTTGTCCGAATCTACTCCGATGAACTTAACGGATAGCGTCCTGTCCTTGATCGCCACTTTCAGATAGCCGAACTCAGCATCTTTGCTATTACCGTCCTCGTAGTATTCCACCTGCGCTGAGTCTCCCTTGGGAAACTCGAACGACCCTGGTGTCACCGCCGGGAAAGGCGCTTTGGGCGCTTTATCGGACTTGCCGTCACAGCATTCGGAGAGCACTTCGAGCGGCGAATGGCCACCACACCCAACCACCAGGCAGGGCATCACGCTTGTGTCTGCGAAGGTGTAGGTAATTCGCTGGAACAGATGAGCGTGGGCCGAGAAAATTGCGTCCGGGCGCTGGCCGCTCTCGGCAAAAGCGTTTTGCAAGGCTACGGCCAGATAAGGCGCATTGGCCGCGTTGGGGCCAGGCCCTTGCGATGGATCTCCGCGGACGTCGAAGTTGGACGCTCCAGAATAAGGTGGATAATGAACCGCCAGAAGCACGGCTTTCTTCGGCGAGTTTCGACGGTTTGCTGCGGCAATGGCCTTCAATTCCGCCACCAGCCATTGATACTGAGGTCCCTTCGTGAAATCGTGATAAGCCGTCGGATCGTCCAGGATGCCGCCGTTCGCTATGTTCGAATTCAAGCCAACGAAGTAGGCCAGCGGGGTGTCGAACCGCCAGTAGACGTAAGGTTGGATCATGGCCGGCCTGTGGTCGGTCGTATTTCCCTTCCACGGTGCGGGCCATTTCGAAGGTGAGGAGCAAAAAGCATCGAGGTAGTTGGTAATCGGCGTCGATTTCCCATCGTGATTGCCAGGAACAGAGACAATGGATTTGGGGTACTTTGTGTAGGGAGCGTAAAACTGAGCGTTCCACAGCTCCGGTGTGTCGCCGTTTTGCGAACTGTTCGTGGTGGTGTCGCTGCCCTTCTCGAGGTAGATGATGTCGCCCAGGTGGAAGAAGAACGAGGTGTCATCGGCGGCGATCACCGCTTTGGCCACTGCTTTCGTATTTTTCCCCGTATCTGGATCGCCGGAGCAGCCCACCATGGCAAAACTCATTTTTTTAGAAGAAATGATCTGCTGATCCTCCTTGGCATCAATGGTGCTGAAGTTGAGCGGCTTCTGCCCGGCGGGAGGGGGCATCGGCACACCGGTCCAGATGCCATGTTCGGCGCATTTAGTCGACTTGTCGTTACCCTTTGTCATGTGATCCTCCGGCGCTACGTAAACCTAATCCATCGGCCGAAAAATGATACTGCTATTTTCAACTTCGCTGTGCAGTTGAGCGCCACATATTTCTTTATTTCTGCGCTGTCAGTCCAAGCGTATTGGCGCAGCGCCCAGTCGATCGCCTTCCTTAGAAAGAATTCCCGCGATCCAACCGAGGGCTCGATGCGGGCGTATAGCAACTACAAATCCGTTTGCGCGTTGAATCCCAGCTGGCACAGGATTGCGGTACGCACAGGAATGATCCGCCTGGGGTCGGCATGAGCGGATACCTCGATGTCGTAGGTGCGTCTGCGATGCCCTCGCCGACATATAACGTCACTACTGGCGATTACATCATGTCCGCTGACGCGGATAAGGGCTACCCGTTAATGGCGAGCGGGTTCTATGCTTCTTATGATTCCTACACCGAAAGCAGCATTCCGCGGATCAGCATTACTGCCAAAAATTGACAAGCGAAGTTGAATGGAAGATTCCCTATAAGGCCGCATTTGTGAGGGTGAAGCTTACGGATGCGCGCACTGGCAAACAAATACTTCCGATGTTCTTCGATCTTGCTGTCCGATCCAGATCGGATTACGGCTACATGCACGGAAGCTGCGCCTCAACAGCAGCGTTGCTGGTCCTGTCGTTCGCCAGAATACTGATCTGCCATCAAATCAGGCAGATGAGAAGGCGCCTTCGAGGTGGATTGAACCCCACTATGGAATCGGTACCGCAGTTGAGAATCTGCCTGCAAGTCCAAAACAGCAGCCAATGTCGGCGCCGTAACGTCCCCCCAACAAAGGACTCAACTCATTGATTACAGGACGAGACAGAATATTGACTACGCACAGGAATAGAGATCTCAAACGACAGTTCGATCCCGACAAAGTCTTCTCATCGGCACCGCCGCTACCGATTTAAAGCCCAACACATCAGGGCGGAGGAGGATCCTTTTCCGCCCCACATGATCGAATTCCATCCGATTTATCGCATTACACAGAGGGGGAAGCACCGTGGTGCCGAGCCCCCCTGTGAACAAGGTTCTTAAGGAAGATCACTACTAAACATTGCAACGTTTTATCAAGGAGACCTCTGAATCATGGCCCGCATCCCTTATGCGACCCCAGCACAATTCGAACAGCTGATGCGCGACATTCGCTTACCTGAAGATACCACCCGAACAAATGCCTTCCGCATGCTGGCACACAGTCCGACCGTCGGGGGCTCTGTCCTTCGGCTCATCTTCACAATCCTCGCTGAGACGGATCTCGATTTCTGCCTGCTTGAACTGGTGGTGCTGCGCGTGGCCCAGCGCTCCCGGGCGCAATACGCATGGGATCAACACGCCGCGGTTGCAAAAGCAATCGGCGTCAGCGACGCGCAGATCAAGGCGCTGGAGCGGGGGGATGCGCCCGGTGACATCTTCACGCGGCGTGAGCGTATCGTGCTTGCCTTCACTGACGAGGTTCTGGACAGCACGCGCGTCTCGGCTGATACATTCGCGCAGGCGCGGGAGGAATTCTCCGCGCGTGAGGTGGTGGAACTCCTGCTAACGATCGGCTACTTCCGCATGATTAGCGGATTGCTGACGACGCTGGACATTGAGCTGGATGCGCCGCGCGCGGAAGAGCTGCCGGAACTAGCTTGTGAGGTGGCTTGAGATGGTTCACGGAGTATATGCAATCACGAATTCACCCAGCAGTAAGGCAGCAACAGACGGCAGACGGTCGCGGTGAGCTGTTGCCGAAGCAATACGGTGAGCTGTTGCCGAAGCGCAAGGTTTTCCAAGAGGAGGTCACGGCGAGAACAAAAGACGTTGCCTTCTCTTCTCGATCGCGTTACCTGGCGGGCAAAGATATTCCGACCCCCAGAAGAGATTCCCGCGCTCGCACAGCCGAGGGAATTTGATTCCACAGCAACGAACTGCTGCCCGAGATTCTCGGGCTCAAACAGTCAATGACCAAAACAGGCACGCACACACACAGGCAGAGAGGAAGCCGTCATGTATTCATCGCAATTGATCACGGAAATAACCGCGGACTACAGATCAATCCGCGCGATCAGGCAGCAGAATTTGGAACGCCATTTGGAATTCATAGATCTCCTGGTTGCTCAAGGCGGCCCTAAGGAGTCCGATTATGGACGCCTCGACACTTGCCTCACAGAGCTTGGAGCGCTTGCCGAAGTAGGCGAGTTGTCCCGTGAAGACATTACCGAGTTGCAGGCCAGATTTGGTGACGCTCTTTCCCTGGCCACCTTGCATGGATTTTCATTCTTGAAGCCCCATGGCTATGCGGGTGACTACGAAATTATCGATAAATTGCACTGTCGACACATTGCGACGGTGAAGCATCTGGCAAATTGGGATCGTTACTTTCAAAAGCTTCCCGCCTCCATCGCAGTGAGAAACCGCAAGACCTACTTTCACGATCTGCTCGATCGACACGTTGCGCGGCATTCTGGCATCCTGAAGGTATTGAACGTCGCCAGCGGCCCTTGTAGGGACATCTACGAGTATCTCAAGGCGCGCAATAACGCGAGAGTTCACTTTCACTGCGTGGAACAGGATCGTAGTGCAATTTCGTATGCCAGCACTCTGTGCTCCAGTTTCGCTAAAAACATCACTTTCACCCGGAATAACGCATTGCGGTTCAAGCCGGAGCCCCAGTATGACCTGGTCTGGTCTGCCGGACTGTTTGACTATTTGGATGACCGACTCTTCGTCGCCGTCCTCAAGCGGCTTTGTTCAGGGTTGTTACCGGACGGCGAGGTGGTGGTCGGAAACTTCTCTACCAGGAATCCGACCCGACACTACATGAAGTACTTTTTGGAGTGGTCCTTGTACCACCGCGGTACCGGGCATCTCATCGAGCTCGCGGAGCGTTGTGCGATCCGGCGAGAGCAAATCAGCGTTGCAACTGAACCCGAGCACATCAACTTATTTCTCCACGTCAAGACTTAGCTTATGTGGCGATGGACTACAGGCCATCCTTTAGAAAAGGTAAGTATGATCAGGAATTTATGGGCGCCACGGGCATGACGATGGCGCGGATTGTCGAAACGCATCCCCTGAGGCTGTTTGAAATAGTGAATCCAGGCGGTCAGATGTTGATTCCCAATTTCGCACCCCAGTTGCGCGCTCGAGGGTACATGGAGATGTTCATGGACCGGACTCTGATTTACCGCGACGAACAGGCTATGCTTCGGCTCCTGGCCCAGATCGAACCGGCTCAAATCCAGACCTATGGCGTATACGATGATCCCCGCGGCTCCGTCGTGTACCTGCTGGTCAAGAAGGGGAGCTAGGTATGATGATGAGTACCGTTGCATCGAATTCGCCGCTCATCCGGACTAGGTTTCGGATATCCGGGTTCGGGTCCGCATATCCATCAGGCACCTTGACCAACCGCGAACTGGCGGACCAATTTGGTGTCGCTCCGTTTTGGATCGAATCGCGCTGCGGAATCCAATCCCGTGGTGTAGTCGTTCCGGGTGAGACAACCCACAGCCTCGGGGTCGCAGCTGCCAGGCAGGCGCTGGCGACCCAATCCGCCCAGCAACCGGACTGTCTGATCTGCGCTACTTTTACACCGGAATATCGGTTGTGCCCGACAGCCCCCGCCATCGCGCGGAGCCTGGGCTTGGGACCGATCGCAGCCTTCGACGTGAATGCCGCCTGCTCTGGCGGGGCCGTTGGGCTACTCACTGCGTTAAGCCTGTTGGCTGCGGGAACCTTCGAGAGAATCCTCTTGGTGGCGAGCGATACGACCACACGGCACTTGGCTGCCGAGGACGTCCACACTCGGATCCTATTCGGGGACGGCGCGGCTGCTCTGCTGCTCGAAAACGATGTCCGCCGTGGAATCGCGCTGCGCTCTTGGGTAGCTGGGTCGGACGGAACTGGCGCTACGATGTTCCATGTTCCTGACGGCGAAAGCACCGTTTCGATGCACGGACGCGAACTATTCCGTTTTGCAACGGAGAGGGGCTGTGAAGTGTTACGGGAAGCCTGCTCGCTCGCCCAACTCTCCGTCGCCGACGTGGATTGTGTGCTGGTACATCAAGCAAACCTTCGAATTGTGAAGCGCCTTCAGGAGCGCACCGGAATTGCACCGGAAAAATGGCACGTGAATATTGGGAAGATAGGCAACACCGCGGCCGCGTCGGTGCTGCTCGCGCTTGCGAGTTTGCTCCAGGGACGCACGCCAGTCGATGGGACCCGGATCCTGCTGGGGGCCTTCGGCGCTGGGCTGACGTGGTGCGCCGCTGTGCTGGAATGGGGCGTCCCGGACTGCGAATACTTCGCCGCCGGTTACACCGGGATGGGACATGAGCTGGCGCCCATCGTTTCTTAGGCAGCGACAAGGAGAACGACCCCAACAGTAGGATCGTTTCCCGGTGCGCGACCACACGACCTCAACATAATTTCACGTACCGTGGACAGGCGACGGAATGATACTTCGCGGCTTTGTAAAGCACCGTTCGCCCTACTGCGGCCGGAAGCCCAGGCTGTCAATTGTTCCATCCGGTGCCAATATGATGTGCCACTCCGTCGAACCGTGATCGAACTTGATCTCGTAGACATCCGCGCCGTTTTTCTCAACGCCTTTGAACGTCACCGACTGTATTGCGCCCAAATTGGCGAATATGCTCTTCAGTTGCGGAAGTTGCTGTCGGGTGACGTCAGCCAGCCCCGGACTCATCCGGCCATATTTTGGCTGTCCGGCCAGGATGTCTGCAATGTTCTGGCGAATGGCGGCTTCCGCTCCAGGCGCAGGTTTCTGGTCTTTGAAGCGTTGCCCCGCAAGCGCGGTACGGGCGGCCGATTCATCTGTGATGCGTTTGGCTTCCGCATCATCCAACTTGGCCATGGTCATATCGCGACCATTCTGGTGCAGAACGAGACTTGAGACTCTTCCGCCGGCATCTTTGACGAATTCGAGTTCCGCATCGACCACTTTGGGAAAGAACTTGCCATCGGACTCCGCGAAAAGTGGCACCGGATCCTGGTTGCTGAGCTGGCTTATCAATTGCTCGCCGTTGAGGGTGATAGTCATATAAACACTCGGCGCCATCTGGTATGCGCCGACATACTGCTCCAAGGTATCTGACGATACCTTGACTTCACTGCGAAACGCGGAGTGGAAGTCCGGCCAGCCATATTCATTTGCAATGCTCCGCATAATCTCGTCTGCAAGCCGCATCCCGCCCTGGGCATTGGTCAGCACGGCAGCTCCGTCACCGTGCTTCTCGTACGCGACAAAGAGGCCTTCGAAGCCTTCATTCACTCCGCCATGAGAAAAGTAGGGATCGGCAGAAGAGCCGCCGACCTCCAGTCCCAAGCCCCAATTGCCTGGACCGGGAGTGACCATCTCCTCGGTCAGTTTCTGTGACAAAACATGATTAGACTTGCCCTGGAGCGAGCGCTCAACTTCGATGCAGTATCGTGCGAGATCGGACGGCGTTGTCCATAGGCCTGCAGCCGTCATCTCTGGATACGTGTGGGCACCACCCGGGACGGGGCTGCCGTCGGCTCTATAGGGGGTTGCAGCTGCAGATTGTAAGCCGGCCGGGAGTGGCTGTTCGTACGTACTGTGTGTCATGCCGAGGGGCGCGAGCACCGTATCGTGCATCAATTTTGGAAACGGCTGTTTCGTTGCGTCGAGCACTAGCTGCTGCATGACGACATACCCGCCACCTGAATAATTCCGTTTGCTTCCTGGCTCGCTTTCTACGCGAATGGCACCGGTGTTTGCCGGCTTCTCTCCGTTCAATACCTGGATCAATGTTGGAACGGCTTCGTTAGCCGCATACCCGGGGAATCCGTGAATGGTGAGGCCGGCAGTGTGATTGAGCAACTCGCGTAAAGTTACGGGCTTCCCGTTGGCCGCAGGGCTCTCAGGAACTTTCCACGAGACCAACTCCGAGTCCACGTCCGCATCTAAAGACAGTTTCTTAAGCTGCACCTGGTGAAGAGCCGCCATCGCCGCAAGGGGCTTGCTGATGGATCCGGCTTGAAAGAGCGTGTCCTCCGTAACCGCGCCACCTCCTGTCTTCATCACCCCGAACCCTTGCGCCCACTCAATCGAACCATTGTGTATGACCGCGATGCTGACCGCCGGGACATGGAGTTCGGTCATCCGTTGAGTCAGGTGGGTGCAGGAAGGTGGCTGGCCTGTGACGAGCACGGGCGGAGGCAGACAGGAGATCACCTTTTCAAGGTGTTGCTGTGCGCTCGCCGGCGGTGTTGTGGGTGTGGACACGCTCTGACCGAATGTCGACGCACAAAGATAAGCGATCGTACTCGCGAAAAGGAATTTTGACCTGGTCACCGTTGAGGGCACCTCTGACTAGCTCGCTAAGGGTAACAGAACGCATTTGGCGGTTTATGAACCTTGATGTCTCGGCTGTGCTGAACCTGCTGGCTGCATTGCTTAACTAGTAATTGCCGGAACTGGGTATCCATTTGACTCAGGTAGGCCCAACCTGTAGTGTTCGGGGCCATGGAAGAGGATTATCCGCGAACGCTTCTTGAGCTTGAGCGGCGTTTC
>JBAVYX010000409.1:0-9426 GCA_049588475.1 Silvibacterium sp.
GAACGTGTCGTGCTCATAGGGCTCAGGTGCAACCAACTTAGTGGCCACTTGCCCAGGAAACAACCGGCGGGCTAACCGCTCCACTGTGGGAGTAAAAGACATCTGCATGGCGTTCACCGTCTTGGGCGTTGCTATCGCCCGAGCCCCTGGAAAACGGTCGAGCAGAACGCTCAGACCGTAGAAGTGGTCGAAATGCGCATGCGTTATGTAGATGGTCTCCAAATTGCGGTTGTGCAGCGCAACCCAATCCGCGAGAGCCTCGGCCTCAGCCACGGTGGTCATTGCGTCTACCAGTACCGCGTCGTGTTCGCCGAAGATTAAAGTCGACGTTATCGGGTCAAAGCCGAGTGGCTCGCCGAAGGGCTTTGGCCGCTCGCCGACCATAGCCTTTCCCGGGGCGGTAAAAACGTTCACACTAAGCGTGTTCGACGCGACAGGCGCGGTCACGCGCGTGGTCTCATTCAGCCCATTTGTGCCGTCCATTTTGGTACTCCTTTCGATGTCAGAGCGAGTAACTGTTCAAGGCAAGATTGGCAGAAGCGCGACGACGAATCCATTGGACGAACGTATCAATCCATACCAAGGTATTGATTGGACGTTGCGGTCAGGAACGGGCATCGTAATAACCCAACGGGCGCCGCTCGATCTGCTGTGGGGGAAATGCTATGAAGAAGATGACGGTTCCGATTCCTTTTGCTGGTTCTCCGCTCGACCAAACGCGTCATGTCTCCGTTTTCTTCAACTGCGCCGATGAAGAGTATCGAGTCCTGCTCCCATGGGGCTGCTGGGAACATCTGGTGTCCCCGCAAGGTTAGCAAGACTCTCAAAACTGCGCCAGGACTTGTTGTGGTCTTCGTCAAAAGGCCGACGTGGTTGGCAACCTCACGTCGCTGGTGAACTCAGCTTTAGGGGCACCCTACGCATCGGTGGCTGTGAGAATTTACGAGTTCTGAATGTGTCACCGCTCTCCGTCAATAACTACTTGATTAACAGCGCAGCTTGGTTGTTGCCGCGGTCCTGCTTTTCGGAACTGTTCTGACCAGGCACTCGTTGCCGTAGCTCTGGCACAGGAACTTGGTATCAAAGACGACCTTGAACGCGCGCCTAACACCTCTGACCTTGCCGCCAAAGTCGATTTTGGAAGATGAGATAATCCACGCCTAGGGCAGTCGAGGCTGCAGGAGTAGCAACCATGAAATCTTCAGCGTTCTTTGCAGCGAGTGCGCCGGTTATCTTGCTACTCGGCCTCGTGCACTTGCTTTACACCTTTCGCGGGCCTATGCTCCATCCTCGTGACCCAGACCTCACGGCCAGAATGATGGCCGTTTCACCCGTCATCACCGGAGAAACCACGATGTGGCGGGCTTGGGTTGGCTTCAACGCGACCCATAGTTTCGGGCTTATTCTCTTTGGCGCGCTCTACGGATACCTCGCGATTCGCCACAGCGCATCGCTCTTTCACTCCTGGTTCTTGCTTACACTTGGCTTCACACTTCTACTTGGCTATTCAGTCATCGCCAAACTCTATTTTTTCACTGCACCGTTTCGCGGAGTCGTGTTTGCGGCTGCTCTCTACCTTCTTGGAATCGTCGTCAACCTAGCACAGTCGAAGTTCAGATAACTGTTTACGACGATCTTCTTGCGCACCTCTTGGCACGTGATAATCCCGTTTATGAATGTACCCAAAGAGCGAGAGAGCGGCTGCTCGTTACATCCTGTTTGCCGAGGACCCGCCTGGAACCTGAAGCAGGGGCCGCCATTGGCGAGGGTGCCGGCAAGCAGGCCAACCGTGCCAGCAAGGACGTGCAGAATCAAAAGCGGGAGCCACATGCTTCCACGTCCTCTCAGCACTCAATGCGAAGTCGGCTGTCGAAAGACTATACGCGCTTTACGACGGCAAAGTTTCTCGGTTGAGGAGCGCCTCAGGCAGCAGTATCTCGCAGCATCTCTTGATGAGGCGATGCTGATCTTCAGCGAACAGAAGGAACATCAGCCCCCATGCCAAGACAGCATCGAAGGTTCGATTGAACATTCTCGAGTCTTCTCAAGCATTGTGCCTACCTCGCTCCCGATGAGGATACGCGTGTACTACTCACTGTAGATGCGCATGTACTGTCTTACGCGCGGCTTTGCAGAAATACGCTGTCCTTCTGCCGCCACACTGCGGTCGGATTGCCGGATAAGTTATGCGGGAAGAGAATTTGGCGCCGGACTTTGCGGCGCTGTGCAAGGATGGCGACACGCGTTTCTTAGAAAATAATTTCCCGCAACAAATGCTCGGGCATCGGGTCTGACGGGCTAGACTCACAGCCAGGGGCCGACTGGGGCCTTCGGCGTTCGCTAGCCCAGAAAGATTCGCCGCTTCCCAGGTTGCTGCCTCATTGCGCTGAATGGAGTTTCTCGGCCCAGGTTTCGCTCAGGTGTCGAGTGCTGGATGTCGTCGAACAATCTCGTCCAAACTCCACTGGCTCAACATTGGAGGTTCCTGTGTTCCCTTTTCCGTTTTATCCACGCATCGCCTCATTACAAGTAATTGAGCCTATTCCAGCAACTTCAGAATCTGGTGGCGTCGCACTGCATACGATCAGCACGACAAAGCCGATCTCGCCTTCCACGAATTTCTTTGAGCCCCAGGAGATTTCGAAATGAGATACAGAGTCATGTCCGTAGCTTTTCTGCTTGGGACAGGAGTTGCTTTTGCTCAGTTCCCGCCGCAGGTCAAGAACGTAGTAGTGATCTTTCAGGAGAACCGGACTCCTGACAACCTCTTTCACTTTCTAACCCCTGCCTGTCCGTTGCCAGAGCCAGAGAATGTAGACCCCTTGGAGGCTTGCATTCCTAAGGCGGTCACAGACAGCTGCTACGACATTTCCCCCTGCGGCCTTTCCGATCGGAAAGGCACTCCCCCCGTTCCGGTTACTTTGAAGCCTGTGCCATTGTCTGGTAGCGTTGACCCAGACCACTCGCACAATGGATTCAATAATATGTGCAATCCGGACCCAGCTACGTTGAAATGTCGGAACGATGGCGCCTGGAAGACGTCGTCGCCGGCAGGCAGTTCTTATGGTTATGTGGCCAACACGCCTGTCACCAATTACGACGATTCGCCCGGTCATTTGCTCGAACCCTACCTCAAGCTCGCAAAGCTATACGGGTGGGCCAACTACATGTACCAGACCAACCAGGGCCCGAGCTTTCCGGCCCATCAATTCATCTTTGGCGGGACCTCGGCGCCGACGGCGCCTGACGATGCAAAAGCGACATTCATTTCCGAAAACTTCAACAACAAAGTCGTGAGCAACAATGCTGGATGCCTAGCCTTGGAGGGGGCAACCAATGATGTGATTTCTCCCGCGCTCGACACTTCCCCTCCTGGCTGCACCCTCTATGCCGACAGTTCGGTACAGGAGTGTCCTATCAAGAACACGGCACTCATTTACCCCACCGACCCCGTTGGCACGTTCTGTTTTTCCCACCCCACCATGGCGAATGTTCTCGATCCGCATTCGATCACCTGGAAATACTATGCCCCGTCGCCAGGCTCGATCTGGACGGCACCTGACGCCATCAAAGATATATGCGAACCCGCATGGGTTAACCCGAACGGCGATCCAGGTTCCGGGCTCGAATGTACCGGCAAAGAATGGAAGGCCAATGTCGACACCAACAATCTGGGTACGGACATTCTCCGAGACATCGCGAATTGCGACCTGGCAAGAGTGAGTTGGGTCATTCCCAACGGCGCCTGGTCCGATCATGCCGGACCGAATGATCTTTACGGGCCATCCTGGGTCACCGCCATCGTGAACGCCATTGGTAGCAACAGGCGATGCGAAAAGGGAACCAAAGACGAAGGCGAGACTTACTGGGAGAACACCGCCATCGTCATCACCTGGGATGACTGGGGAGGTTGGTCGGACAATCAACCGGCGCCATACGCCTCGAAGTTGCCCTGCAATTCAAAGGACTGCCAGGGAGATTATCAATATGGATTCCGCGTGCCGTTGATTGTGGTTTCTGCTTACACCCCGGCAGGATACATCAATAACGAGCAACACGATTTCGGCAGCGTACTGAGGATGATCGAAGGCATCAATCACCTCGAAGAAGGTCAACTCGGATTTGCCGACAAGCGGGCGTCGACCGATTTGCGCGGATTCTTCACTCTCACTCAGCCGCGCCCATATCTGGTGCTGCCCGCGGAAAAAGATGCGAACTTCTTCCTAACGTATAAGGGGGCTGCTGTCGATCCCGACGATGACTAAGGCACACCTTACTTCGCCGTCCCAGGGATGGGGAATTCCTGAGACGTGCGACAGGCTTGATGCCTGCGCACTCTTTCTAAACTTTGCTATAGGAGCACGGTCCGGCACTCTTCCGCCAGGATTGCAGCGTGCAACCGTCGCTTTCCTGAAATTCATCAGCGCGCGGGTATGCCGAATAGGGGTAGCGCCGCGCGGGCTGTAGAACTGGTCTGCAACGTTGATCCACACAGAGATCCAGGCTGGGTGTATCGGCCGAGACTGGACTGACAACGTTGAGCGGATATAGCGGTACTTGAGATCCGATGGCAAGTTAACCGGCGCGAACACAGTCGCAACTGCGGTTGAGGGTGTCGTGTCGTTGACTGTGACTATATAGAGGATCCGCAGACATTCTGCAGTCTCAACGAGAGCCTTGGTTTGTGATTGACCCAAAACCATTCGTTGGCGATCGCGCATACGATCCCGTGCAGCTGTCGTTTGCCAAAATAGCGATCCGCCATCAAATCAGGCAGATGAGAAGGCACCTTCGAGGTGGATTGAACTCCACTATGGGATCGGTACCGTAGATGAGAATCTGCCTGCAAGTCCAAAACGGCAGCCAATGTCGGCGCCGGAAGGTGACGTAACGTCCCCCGCAAAGAACTCAACTCATTGATTACAGGACGAGACAGGATTTTGACTACGCACAGATTACCGCCAATGACCCAACTCTGGTGCATTTCCGGGTAAGGAACGTTGGTGAATACGTGCGCCGAGTACCACCTTTTGAACTGCAGCAATTACGTTCTCTCCGCTAACTTTCGAAGAAACTGTCTTCGATCCATTCGGTATTTGAATGCCTTTCGCCCGTTAATGAAAACTACCGGCACTTCATCGTTGAATTTCTGCAGCAATTGTGAGTCGGCATCAATATCCACCTCGCGCCACTGGAACTCGGCATCGCCCTGGACTTGCGCAAGGGTCTCCTTGACTACCTCGCAGAGATGACATCCCTTGCGCGAATAGACGACTACTTCGTGCATCAAAGACCTCCGACGCCCCACGATTGTGCCGACGAAAGAAACTACGCGTTGTGCCCCTCAATTGATCAACTCACTCGCACCGTTTTCGTCGTCTTCCTCGTCTGAGGCTGGTTCAGAGATCGCGATGGCCTCGTCGGCTGCCTCGGCGACTTCTTCGTCGTCAGAGGCGGCAAGGTCTATCAGGATTTCTCGTGCCTCCTGCGGACGGATACTGGACGCGGCACCGATGGCGGCAAGCAGCAATGGTCTTGGGGTGCCATCGTCATTGAGGAGCGCGACGATGCGAGGCCAGGCCGCGTCTAGTTCCCAGTTGCCAGCGGCGTTGACTGCCTGGTACTGAATCTCAGGGTCGGCGCTTCTCAAGGCCTCCAGTATTTGATTATCAAAACCTCGAACCCAGCGCATCGAGAACACTGCCGTCAGCATCCAGTCTTTGTCCCCGCTGGAGTAGGCTGCCGTGATGGCGTTCTGGTGCCAGTCCTTGGGGGCTCGCACCGATGCTTCCAGAATTCGCCGCCGCACTTCCTTGGGATTGCTGTTATCGAGGTAAAGCCTGTGCAGCGTGTCCTGGATGTCGCGAAAGGTGCGCTCGGAAATCGGTACGTCATCCGGATCTTCGAACCCATCCGTGTCCGCCTGTTCGAGTACTGCCCCGAGGGAAATTGCTGCTCTGGCCCGCAGTTTCTCTGGCTCGTCAGCATGGCCTATGATCGCCATCAAGGCATCGGCCAAATCGTCGTTGATAACGGTAGAATCTCCTGCTAGTTCGGCGGCAACGAGTCGGTCGGACTCTTTGGCCCTACTATCATTCAGAATCTTCTGAAAAATCTTCCCGGCATCTATTGGCCAGTCCCATGGAGGTGTGTCCATCAAAGTCTTAAGGTCCACTTTGGCCCCTTCCGGCTTTCCGTTTCATCGGGCGACTCGCAGATAACTAGCGAGCTGAGGTGCACCCGCGCGACGTTCCGCAGTTTTCTTCTCTATCTTACGTCCGGGGTCCCAAGCGTGGCGAGGCTACTCGACTCGGTAGTGGTCGTTCCATTGATACTGGGCGTATCGAAGTGCCCGCTGCCTGCATGACCGATCAGCAGGTGATTGCTGAAGAAGCCGAAGGTTGCCCGGCAATTCTTAATCTTAGTGGTGTGGGGGAGTTTCTACTGGGGAGCAAAAGAACCTGACGGGCCTGAAAATCTGCTATGTCGACTCTTTAACGCCTTGAAGCATCCACCAAGGCGAGCGGCCTTGTCAACGCGATTTCCGGAATCCGTTTTTGCGAGCGAGGCAACGTATTAGCGACATCAACAAGGAACATAGAAAGGCTTCGGGCGCCGCACAGAGATGGTCCCCGAAGCACAGCCCGCATGGACATTCCGCTTATTTCTCCTACCCCTCTCGGCAGTGCAAGCTCTTGGCGTCCTTCGTGCTGTTGGGTTCCCGCCGGTCAGTTGACTGGCCATGAGTAAGACGATGAGCCATTCAGTTCGAGGGCCCAAAAGGAGCCTTGAGAGCTTGGATACAGTGTAGAGATCGTCGCCGCAACCGTCGCATCAACACTTGCTGGTTCAGGAAACTTGCTGGTATTCAACAGCACAGTAAAGTTGCGAAAGCGCGGAAATGGTCGCAAGACCCACCTGCCTTTTTCCTCCTTGATTGAGACCATTCCGTCTGTCTTCACTGTTGGAAACGTTACGAGGGTTCCTGCTGCATTGAGACGCGGGTCGGCCGGCGGCGACGGAGGCGGGATAAATGCAATTCTACTGCCTCCATTACTTATGGTGATGTATCCGACAATATACCGTTCCGTTCCATCATTATTGCCGTAGAGAGGCAATCTTATTCCCGACGATCGATCGTAGAGCCCAACACGGATCGAGTAGGTTCCATCAGGCATAGCGGAAGGTGTCTCTACGTTGAACGGTCCATCGGTGATTACTTGGCCTGGTGGCCACTCTGAAGTAGGAACTGCCGGAGCATGGTCGTCTTGGAAAATGATGCCCGGATCTGTGGCTGTCACTTTGCTGTCGTCCACGAAGTGAACGAACGCCGTTTGATTCGTGTTTGCGCTAAGAGACCGGAAATCCTTCCAGGCATAAGTAATGGTGAAGGACTTACCGGTCCCCTGTTTAAGACTCGTGATAAAAGGTGCTGCATAGTCGGAACCGATTTGTGCGTCTTGCTGATTGCGAGCATTCGCAAAAACCGAAGTCGAGGTTTCTGCGTAGTCGCAGATCGTTGCTCCACAGAGCGCGGTGTAGGCAATCAAATCGGTCCCCTTGGCAGCCCAGCCATACTGTGGAACGGAAATTCCATTCCAATTCAATATCGACTTGTTCGCATTCGCGACCACTGAGAGGCCATCGCTGTAATTCGCCTGGACCTGATTGAAGTTGCCGGAGATTGCCGCTGCCGAAGAGGTAACCCAATTACTACCCACACCGTATCGGATCGTCGAAACCGATGCCGTTCCATATTCAGCAGCTATGGGCGTGACCAGATTACTCTCCAGAAACGCGTGCCAGATGTCTGACCATGTTCCGTCGCTCAGAAAAGGTGCATGACCGAAGGCGATCTCTTGCATGCGGTAGGCATCCATCTGAGACGTTGTCTGCGATGGAGTGCCCGCGCTTGTCCATCTCTGGTAATAGCCCATCCCATGATTTACCTGGAGGGGATGAAGCTGGAGTAGGTCAAAATCTACGAACAGCGATAGATTCGAGTCGCTGTTCGCGGCGACATCTCCAGCACCAAGTTGGGCTTCAACGCCATCGAGAAGACCACTGAAATACCAGTGATTCAAACCCTCGCCCAGAACCGGACCATTGTGTGTCGCTCGCTCAAAAGACCAAAGAGATTTGATCGTAGATGTCCAGGTGGTCAACATCGACGCGCCAGAGGATGCCGCATCCATATCGCCATGAGAAGAAATCGGCGCCGCTGATAGCACATCCTGGTAATCAGCTGTCGTTCCATAGAGCTTGTGGATTTTTGGTGACTGGGTAGCAGCGTTCGTGATCATCCATGACGGCTTGGTTGAGAAGGACTGAATGCCAGTTGTGGGGTTCAGCCAGGACCTCATCCATTTTCCGGTGCTGGTCAGTGCTATCGCTGAGGAGTTAAAAAACGGGTAATTGGGGTAGTAGTCGATATAGTTCTCGTGCACAGCCGCATAGCAGCCATTGCCATTCGCTTCCGCAATCGCCGCCTTCAGGGCGGATCCACCTCCGAGCTCAGAATTGGCTAAAAGGTGTTGCGGGAGGCCGTTGTCATATCCGAAATGCTGCCAATTGTGAAGAATCACAACACAGTCGCCGATGCCGTAATCGCGGAGCTCAGCAAGATTCTGAGTAATGCCTGAGAAACCCGTGTCCCAAATATCGAGCACGAGCCGTCCAGACAATTGTGCTCTATAGGGTGAAGCGGGGTTCCCGGGAGAAGGGAAGACAGTATCCACAAAGGGAGATACCGCGATGTGCATGACCTCATGCATTGAGTTCAGGGTCCCGTTGGTCTTTGGCTGATACTGGGCCACAGATCCGACCAGCATTGTGGCTCGCGTCGTATGCCAGTCCCACCAGGAATTGACAAATTGGGAAAGGCTGCGCGCATACCAGACGTCACTGGTGTAGTAGGGTACAGGAATTGGCATCGTATCCAGGGAGTCATCCCAGTTGCCCATGTTGACGGAAGTGATGCCCGGTTGATCTGCATCTAGCTGTACCTGAAAACTATGGCCGAAGCAACTGGTTGCACAGTCACATGAAGCAGTGTTGCTCCCATGCTGTATGTGATGGTCAGCTGCGTGGCTTCAGCATTCCATCTTGTATGGACACATTTGAGGGGCTCGCTGTTACTGGTAATCACGGGCCGCAATAGTTCCTGATTCTTTCCGGAGTTCGCGGGCAGAACAACCGTTCCTAGCAGATTTGTGCTCCCCACCGCGGGGGCTACCCAGTACGATGACGCGTGGATCGCTGTTGAACTACTGTCTGTTGATGCGACCTCAGGCGCGCCTGCAATGGATTTCGTACCGCATCCGACAAGACCGACGTACAGAGCTCCGCAGATGATTGCAAAAAGGATTGTTCTAGACCTCATAACCCCTGACGTGCATGCCACAGGCGCGCAAGACAGTGTCTCGC
>JBAVYX010000410.1:0-15417 GCA_049588475.1 Silvibacterium sp.
TCTACGAGGCCCAACACCGCCAACGACAGATCGGACAGCTCAAATGGAATGCCGCCAAGTTGGGATTGCGCATTGTTGAAGCTGTAGCCTAAACACCAGACTCTCCGAAATGGAGTTTCTGGGGAGATCATAGAACCATGAGCGTCGACCCATGAGAACGGCCTTATGAAACTGGCATTGTTTGGCGGCAGTTTTGATCCCCCCCATCGCGGGCATGTGGCGCTGGCGCGGCTGGCGATGGATCGATTGCGTTTGGACCGGGTATTAATTGCGCCGGTGGGGACACAGCCGCTGAAGCATGAAACAGCAGCGAGCTTCGAAGAGCGGGTAGAAATGGTGCGGTTGGCCTTTGCCGATGAGCCGGGGATGGAGGTGTCTCTGGTAGATTCTTCGCGGAAGGATGGGCGGCCTAACTACACTATCGATACGATTCTGGAGTTGAAGCGAAATCTGAGTGCCGCAGACAGACTTTCTTGCCTGATGGGCGCGGACTCCTTCCTGACCATAGGAAAATGGTATCGAGCGGCGGAGTTGCTGATGACTTGCGATTTCATCGTGGGGTCGCGGCCGGGCTTCGATCTGGGGTGCCTGGTGGCCGGTTTGCCGGAGAGCGTCTCAGTCGCAACAGAAGAAGCGGATTTGCGTGGCTGCTTGGTGCTGGGACTGCGTGGGAAAGGAGGCGGGGATTCGCGCCTGTATTTGCTGCCAGACCTGGCCGAGGATGTTTCGGCAACAGAGGTTCGTACGGCTTTAAGCCAGGGCACAATTATAGACGCCCCGAGAGTGCTTGATCCGGCGGTGGCGAAGTATATCCGGAAGCACAGGCTTTATGGATAAGCGGGTGGCGTCGAAGAGTGGTGGCACGCTACCATGGACCGTTCCCTGAGGAGAGAGAACAACCGAGATGGCATCGACCGAAACCCGCACGATGGTATTGGCTGCCGCGGCAGCCTGCGACGAGAAGAAGGGCGAGGATACGAAGATTCTCGAGTTGGACCCGGCGGACTCGGGCTTCACCGACTTCTTCCTGATCAGCAGCGGGATGAACGAAAAGCAGACGCAGGCGATTGCCGATGGCATTGAACTCGCGCTGAAGCGGGGGTTTGCAACGTATCCGAATTCGGTGGAAGGCCGGAAGCAGGGTGAGTGGATCCTGATGGATTATGTAGACTTCGTTGTCCACATCTTCCTGAAGGAGAAGCGGGCCTATTATGATATTGAGCGGCTGAGGAAATCAGCACGACACATGGATGTGGCGGAACTGAAGGCTGCCCTGACACAGAAGACGCTTGCGGTGAGGAGGAAATCCCCAGTTAACGCGCCCAAGGCCATGGCGAAGACCGGGAAGGCGTCAGCGAAGAGGGTTTCGACGAAGAAGGCTGCAAAGGCACCGGCGAAGAAAGCCACGAAGACGACTCTGGCGAATCCAACGCAATAGTTCGAATTTCTACGCAGTGTGCTTACCAGGGGTTGGTGAGGAAAAGAGCGATAAGCAGATTTTCTCCCTGCCAAGAAGCTCTGTGGAAGGCGATTTGCCGAATGGCATTTGCAGTTGTTTTCATTGGTTGAATGTTACGGAGAACTCAGGGGCATGAAAGAGACCCGCGCATCGAAAAGCGCGAACGACGGCCAGGATGAAACGCTCACAGCCGAAGCGCCCGTGGCCGAATCTTGGCCGGCGGAGATGTGCAGGAGGATGATCGAGTCCTCGCCCTGGCCGATGTTTGTACTGGATTGCGAATCGCGGCGCGTTGTTGAAGCAAATGGTGCGGCGATTGCAAAATACCAGATGAGCCGGGAGGATTTGCGGGCCCGTGGCGTCGACGAAGTTCTACCACCGCATCGGCGCACAGAAGTGAATCGGCTGCTGGATGCTGGCCTGGATGGTCCCCCCCGCGATACGTATTCAGAGCATATTCTTCCAGATCGGACGCTGTTTCCGGTAGAAGTGCGTTCGTTTCCTTTGCTGTGGAACGACAGGCCGGCGCGATTTTTCCTGATTCGCGACTTACTGTCGAAGCCGACGGCCGGACGCGAGCCGGAACCGGCGGATAAGCTCGATCTAGCAGGGCGAATTTCGGGATCGATTGCGCACGATTTCAACAATCTGCTGACGGTGATTCTGGCTGTGGCCGAGCAGCTTCAGGAAGGCGAAGGCGATCCTGAACAGCAGATAGGGCTGATTGCGAAGACAGTGCGCAGTGCCCAGGAACTCGCGCGCCAGCGCTTGAGCCTGGAAGGCAGCCAGATTACGCGGCGAGAGAGGCTCGATCTGAATACCGTGCTGGGCGAACAGGCGGATATGCTCGGAGTCTTGCTCGGCAAGCAGATCGACCTGGAGATGGATTTCGATGCCGAACTCTGGCCCGTGTTCGCAGACGCCGCACAGTGGCGCGAAGTCGTGCTGAACCTGGCCGTGAATGCCCGCGATGCCATGCCGGAGGGCGGCAAGCTCTATATTTCGACCAACTGTGAATTGGTGAAGTCCGATGATCACCAATTAGGCCTGGCGCGAGGGCGCTATGTGCACCTGGTGGTGCGGGATACGGGGCACGGGATGACTGAAGAAACGCGGCTGCACGCCTTCAAGCCATACTTCTCGACAAAATCAAGAAGCAAGAACAGCGGACTGGGCCTGGCGTCGGTTGATGCAGTGGTGAAACAGAGCGATGGGAGCATTCGCCTGACCAGCGCACCTCGCGAGGGCACACGCTTCGATATTTATATTCCCGCGGAGACGGAGGAAGCGCAAGAAGCGCCACAGGGCGGACTGGTGCTTCTGGTTGAGGATGCCGAGGAGCTGCGCAAGATGATCCAGGATTTCTTGACGGCACGCGGGTATGAAGTGATTGCCTGCGGAAGCGCCGAAGTCGCATTGAAATGGGCGCGAACGCTCGCGCGCAAGCTCGATCTGGTGATCTGCGATCTACTTTTACCGGACCTGCCCGGAGATATGCTAGTTGACCAGCTTCGTGATCAACGGCCTGAGATGAAGGCCGTATTCATGTCGGGGCAGCTTGGCGCTGCTGACGCGATGCAGGTAGCCGCAACCAGCAACTCCAGTGCAGCCTGCATCGAGAAGCCATTCAGTCTACATCAATTAGCCAGCGTGATTGCGGAAACCTTGAGAACCCCCGCGCCGACTAAGGGTTGACAGCACCCCAGGTAAAGGTTAGGTTTTCTTTAGATGCGGATTCGCGTTCACTATCGTCATCACCATCATCATCGCGTGACGAGCGTGCCGGCGGATCTGCGTGGCTTGAGTTAGCAGCCCAGAACAACGAGATCCTGAGAAAGAGCCCGCCGGCGCAAAGCACTGGCGGGCTTTTGACTTTTGGCCCAACGATAAAACAGGAACCGAGGATTATGACGGACATAACGATCGATTTCGCGAAAATGGATGGACTTGTTCCGGGGATTGTGCAGGACGCCCGGACGGGAGATGTGCTGATGGTCGGCTTTCTGAATAATGAGAGCTACCGTAAAACGCTGGAAAGCGGATTTGTAACCTTCTGGAGCCGCACGCGACAGAAGCTATGGATGAAAGGCGAGTCTAGCGGCAACCGGCTGCGCGTCGTGGACGCGGCCACCGATTGTGATCACGATACGTTGTTGTTTCGGGTGCAAGTCGAAGGTGACGGGCTGGTCTGCCATGAAGGCACGGTAAGCTGCTTTACGCATCCTATTTCGATTGCCTCGGCTGTTACCTCGGAGGTGCGTTATGGCTAACAAGCTGCGGCTGGGAATTCCGAAAGGAAGCCTGCAGGACGCGACCATCGGACTGTTTGAACGCGCGGGTTGGCGGATCTACGCGAATGGGCGGTCATATTTTCCTTCGATCGACGATACCGAAATAGAGTGCATGCTGATTCGCGCGCAGGAGATGGCACGGTATGTGGATCACGGCGTTTTGGATGCTGGGCTGACCGGCATCGACTGGGTTGTCGAGAGCGCGTTGGACGTGAAGAGCGTAACCAGTCTGACCTATGCCAAGCAAAGCCGGTCAAAGGTGCGCTGGGTGTTGGCCGTTCCCGAAGATTCTCCGTTTGAGAAAGCGGAAGACCTGGGTGGCAGGATCATTGCGACGGAGCTTGTGGAGGTGACCAAGAAATACTTTTCCGCAAAAAATGTTCCGGTGAAGGTGGAGTTCAGCTGGGGCGCGACCGAAGTGAAACCTCCCATGCTGGCCGACGCGATTGTGGAAGTGACGGAGACGGGCAGCTCGCTGCGGGCCAACCGGCTGCGAATCATCGACACCGTGATGGAAAGTGAGACGCACCTGATTGCGAATCGCTTGGCCTATGAAGACGCGTGGAAAAGACAGAAAATCGACAGCTTGGCTTTAATGCTGAATGCGGCCATCTCCGCGCAGGGACGGGTGGGATTGATGCTGAATGTGGAGAAGGCGAATCTACCGGCAGTGTTAGCCGTGTTGCCGGCGCTGAATTCCCCGACAGTCTCGGAGCTGTCCGACCCGGCATGGGTGGCGCTGAATACCATTCTTGACGAGGGCGTCGTGCGCGACGTGATTCCGAAGCTGAAGGCAGCGAACGCGACTGGGATCGTGGAGTATCCGCTAAACAAGGTGGTTCTCTAGGTCATGAGGCTGATCGCGACAACGGAGCGAGGTGCAAAGGCGCGCATCGCGGCGCTGGTCGCGCGGCGGAGCACAACCTATGAGCGCGTGCTGCCTGATGCACGCCGTATTGTTGAAGGCGTTCGTCAAGGCGGCGATCGAGCCTTACGGCGGTATGCCTCAATGTACGACTCTCTTTCGCCACAGGTACCGTTACGTATTTCCTCTAATGAGATCTGGTCCGCGTGGGAGGCTACTCCTGTTGACCTGAGGCGTGCTCTGAGAATCGCGGCAAAGAACATTCGCATCTTCGCCGAGCGGCAGCGACCCAAAGATTGGAACTTTGCACCGGTGCGGGGCGCGACCGTGGGGCAGCGGGTTTGCCCTATTTCAGCCGTGGGATGTTACGTACCGAGCGGACGATATCCGCTACCCTCAACGCTGCTGATGACAGTGATTCCAGCACAGGTGGCAGGTGTGGAGCGGATCGTTGTGGCGTCTCCTAAGCCGGCAAAAGAAACGCTCGCGACGGCGGCGATGCTGGGAGTAACGGAGTTCTATCGCATAGGCGGCGCTCAGGCGATATCGGCCCTGGCCTATGGAACAGAGAGCGTTCAGCGCGTGGACAAGATAGTAGGCCCGGGCAATGCATTCGTGACGGCGGCCAAGAAACTGGTCGCTTTCGATTGTGCGATCGATATGCTTGCCGGGCCGACCGAGATTGTCATGACCAGCGAGAACGGCGACGCGGTGGAGATTGCTTCGGATTTGGTGGCACAGGCGGAACATGATCCGGACGCGCTGGCGGTATTTGTGACCAGTACAGTTTCACTTGCACGAACTGTGGTTGCTGAGGTGAAGCGACGAGTGCGCTCTAACCCAATTGCCGCTGAGGCAATGTCGCGCAATGGCCTTGCCATAGTGGCGGTGACAGTGGAGGAGGCGCGTAACATTACAAATCAACTCGCTCCCGAGCACTTAACCGTCGACAGTCAAGCGGATCTGGCTTGGGTTAGGAATGCGGGGTCGATATTTGTAGGGCGTTATTCCGCACAACCGCTAGGAGATTATGTTTCCGGGCCGAATCACACGCTGCCGACAAGCGGGCTGGCGCGGGTGCGCGGCGGGTTAAGCGTGATGGACTTTGTGAAAATCGTAACCGTGCAGGAGTACAAGTCAGAGGGGCTGCGACGACTTGGGCCATCAGCAATTGCGCTAGCCGAGGCCGAGGGATTGCGCGGTCACGCGGAGGCGATCCGAGTACGCGGCGTTGTTGAGCGAGAGACCAATGAATAGCGTGAATGCGCAGGGACCGGGGCCTCGCGAGTTGATTCGGCGCATGAAGGAGTATCACCCACCCCTGGGCGATCGCGGCGGATTGCGGCTGGACTTCAACGAGAACACACTTGCCTGTTCGCCACGCGTCCTGGAGGTGCTGGGACAGATCTCGCGCGCTGAGTTGACAATGTATCCGGAGCGCGAGCCAGTGGAGCGACTGGTTGCGGAGCACCTGAAGTTGAAACCCACGCAGGTATTGCTGACGAATGGCGTGGATGAAGCGATTCATGTACTGTGCCAGACTTACCTGGGCACCGACGACGAGATGCTCCTCCCTGTACCAACGTACTCGATGTACGCGGTGTACGCGTCAGCGACGGAGGGAAGGCTTGTCGAGGTTCAAGCGGATGTGGACTTCGGCTTCCCTCTTGAAGCGCTTCTCGCGAAGATAACGTCAAGGACCAGGGTAATTGCGATTGCCAATCCAAATAGCCCGACTGGGCAAGCGGTGCGACGTGAAGATATCTTGCGCGTTGTCGAGGCCGCACCGCACGCGGTGGTGCTGGTGGATGAGGCGTATTTCCACTTTTATGGCCATACCGTGATGGACTTGGTGGGGGGTGTGCCAAATGTAATCGTGGCACGCACATTTTCGAAGGTATACGGACTCGCCGGACTTCGCTTGGGCTTGCTTGCCGCGGGCGAAGAACAACTGCAGTGGCTGCGGCGAGTGATTTCACCCTACAGCGTGAATTCGCTGGCACTGGCTTGTTTGCCTGCGGCGTCGAACGATCGGGCTTACGTTGATTGGTATGTGGCCGAGGTTCTGGCTGCGCGCGGCGAATTTACGGCCGAGTTGGACCGGATGGGCGTACGGTACTGGCCTTCAGAAGCGAACTTTGTACTGGCGCGAATCGGACGGCTCCACTCAGAGTTTTGTCGGGCGATGCGAACGCGTGGCGTGCTGGTCCGCGACCGCTCGTCCGATCCGGGATGCGATGGCTGCGTACGCATCACCATCGGCACGCGGGAGCATATGCGGCGCGGAGAGCAGGCGATGGAAGAGAGCCTGCGCGAGATCGAATGGATGGGAGACGCCGAGTGACGAAGGCGAAAGTGCAAGAACGTATCGGAAAACGAGTGGGGACGATCGATCGTAAAACGGCAGAGACGGAGATTCATCTGCGGCTAACGATCGAGGGCTCGGGCCGGTACGCGGTGTCGACTGGGATCAGGTTCTTCGATCATATGCTGGAGCTGTTTACCCGGCACGGGGCGTTCGACCTAGAGTTGACCTGCAATGGCGATCTGGATGTGGACCAGCACCACACGGTAGAAGACGTGGGTATAGCGCTGGGCGAGGCCGTAGACAAGGCGCTAGGTGATAAGCGCGGTATTTTGCGGGCCGGTTATTTCCTGATGACCATGGACGAAACGCTTAGCCTCGCGGCAATCGATTTGAGCGGTCGCGCGGCGTGCGTGGTGGACACGAAGGTAAAGACGCGCCTGGTCGGCGATCTACAATCCGAGCTTGTCGAAGACTTCTTTGAAGGATTCGCACGCGGAGCTCGTGCGAATGTTCACGTAAAGACGATGTATGGGAGATCCAATCACCACAAGATCGAAGCATTATTCAAGGCTTTTGCGCGGGCTCTGCGTGTTGCCTGTTCGCGCGACAAGCAGCTGGGCGAGATGCTGCCCAGCACGAAGGGTCTGTTGTGATTGCAGTGGTGGATTACAAGGCAGGGAATGTGGCGTCGGTGATGAAGGCGCTGCGAGCTGTGGGCGCGGACGCTGAAGCGACCGAAGATCCGAATGTGGTGCGGCGCGCGGAAAAAATTGTGCTTCCGGGAGTAGGGCATTTTCAGGCGACGGCATTTTTGGAAGAACGGGGACTGCGGCAGGCGATGGAAGAGCGAATCATTGGGGGTACCCCCTTTCTAGGGATCTGCGTGGGATTGCAGTGGCTATTTCGTGGCAGCACAGAGGCCCCCAAGAGTCGCGGGCTGGCGGTTTTCGATGCGACCTGCGACCGGTTTCTTGCTGGGAAGAAAGTGCCGCATGTGGGATGGAATTCATTGACGGTGAGGGAGGGTTCGCGGTTGCTGCACAGCGTTGATTCGGGGAACTTTGTCTATTTCACGCATTCCTACCGGGCCCCGGTAGTTCATGGCACCATGGCAGTTACAGAATATGGGGAGCAATTCACCGCTGCAGTGGAACGCGGCAATGTGATGGGCGTGCAGTTCCATCCGGAGAAATCCGGGCCCGTCGGATTGCGGATTCTGCGCAACTTTGTGGAGCTGGGATGCTGACCAAGCGAATCATCGCCTGCCTGGATGTAACTGGAGGGCGCGTCGTCAAGGGCGTGCAATTCGTCGATCTCGTCGACGCGGGCGATCCGGCGGAACTGGCCGCTCGTCACGCGGAGGCGGGAGCGGACGAGATCGTCCTGCTCGATATTTCTGCAACGCACGAAGGTCGCGGCACGCTGCTCGATGCAGTCCAGCGCACAGCACAGCGATTGTTCGTTCCGTTCACGGTTGGCGGGGGTGTGAGAACGCTCGATGATGCGGCAGCGGTGTTCGATGCAGGCGCGGACAAGGTAAGCGTGAACTCCGCAGCACTGCGAAGACCGGAGATCATTGACGAGATTGGGGCGCGGTTTGGAGCGCAGGCGGTAATTGTGGCCATTGACGCGCGGCGATCGGATGGAGGCGCCGAGGTTTTTGTCGAGGGCGGCCGCAGGCCTACAGGGCGAAAGGCTCTCGATTGGGCGCGCGAGGCCGAACAGCGCGGCGCGGGTGAGATTCTACTGACCTCGATGGACACCGATGGAACAAGGGCGGGCTTCGATTGCGTATTAACGGCCGGAGTGAGCGAGGCAGTGCAAATTCCCGTGATTGCCTCCGGCGGGGCCGGGAATGCGAAGCATTTCTCGGAGGTATTTTTGCGCGGGAAGGCGGATGCGGCACTGGCGGCGAGCATTTTTCATTTCGGCATTTCTGATGCGCGGGCGTTGAAAGAGGAGATTGCGCGAGATGGCGTTGCTGTGAGGCTACCGTGTTGATTCCTTCGATTGATTTGATGGGCGGCCGGATTGTGCAGCTGGTCCACGGCACGGAGCTCAAGCTCGCTTTTGACGATTTTGAATACTGGATCGAGCGATTTGTTTCTTATCCGATTGTCCAGTTGATCGACCTGGATGCGGCGATGCAGCAGGGCGAGAATACTATGTTGATTGAAAAGATTGCGGGGAGGCTGCCTTGCCAAGTGGGCGGCGGGATTCGGACTGCAGAGCGGGCCAAGATGCTGCTGGAGGTCGGCGCACGGCGAGTGATCCTTGGATCATTGTTGTTTGGCGCAACAGGGGTTGAGACAGAAACGGCGGGGGCTTTGGCGGCTGCGATCGGGCGCGAACAATTTGTAGCAAGTGTTGATACAAAAGAAGGGCGCGTCGTGGTTCGCGGCTGGAAAGAGAGCGTGGAGTTGACCCCGGAGCAGGCCATGCTGGCGCTCGATCCGTATTGCGGAGCCTTCCTCTACACGCACGTGGATACGGAGGGGACGATGCAGGGTTTCCCGTTGGACCGGGCGCAGACGTTGCGCGGTTTGACATCCCGACAACTGATTGTCGCCGGGGGCATTCGGGAGCAAGCGGAGGTCGATGCCCTGGATGCCATCGGCGTGGACGCGGTTGCGGGGATGGCGGTGTACACGGGTCTGTTGGCTACTTAGCGCTGGACTTCGTTTCTAGCGATCGCCTATTTTCGCGGCGCCTATGGGCAATGCCAACCATGACGAAGGCCAGTGTAACGAGCGCAGGCAGCAAGGCCTGATGGATGTAGCCTCGCACGGTGCGGATGACTGTATCAACGAACCAGAGGATGGCGAGGATGTACCAGACGGATGAGCGGCGCATTTCTTTCCGGAGAATAACAGGACTCCGCGGCTATCGCGGCGCGCGCCTTAGGCGGAGAGAAACGACAGAGATAGATTATGCGTTCCCACATGGGGTTTGGTCCGAATTGAACCCTTGAGAATCCGGGCGTTGGCCTCCTGATGGTCTGGAAATGGTCTAAGCTAGGGAGTCCGACGCCGGGCAATGCGGGAGTACCTGGCAATCAACGGATTGAGAAAGAAGCGATGACAAAGAAGAGTGGATTGCGGCTGGCAAAGCGGCTGGATGAGGTCGGCTTCTCCGATATTGTGCAAATTCGGAATAAGGTACTGGATTTGCGAGCATCGGGGCAGGCGGTGCATTCGTTTCACGGCGGGGAGCCGTTCTTCGATACTCCGGAGACGATCAAGTACGCGATGTTGAAGGCGCTGGTAGAGAACAAGACGCGGTATGCACCGTCGTCGGGGATTGAGCCGCTAAGGGCCGCGCTCGCGAAGAAGCTTCAAACTAAAAATCATATCGACGTGAAAGCAGATAACGTGATCGTGACGGCGGGCGGAGCTCACGCGCTGCACGTTGCCTTTCAGGCAGTGCTGAATCCGGGCGACGATGTGCTGCTGTTTTCACCCTATTGGACGCCAATTCGCGACATGGTGACGGGGGCCGAGGCGCGGGCTCTCCTTGTGCCGACGACGACGGCGCGCAGAAACGGGCTAACCAAGACGCTGGAGCAGTTTTCGACGCCGCATACACGGGCAATCTACTACAACACGCCACAGAATCCGGCTGGTACGGTGTTTTCGCGCGCGGAGGCGGAAGAGGTCGCGGCCTTCGCGAAGCAGCATGACCTGATCGTGATTGCCGATGAGGCTTATGAAGACCTGGTGTATGAAGGCGAGCATTTCTCCATAGCTTCACTGCCGGGGATGGCGGAGCGCACGATCACGACGTTCACGTTTTCAAAGACCTACGGCATGACTGGCTGGCGCGTGGGATATGCGGTGGCCGGCGAGCCGTTCATGTCAGGGCTACGGAAGCTGGTGCTGTATTCGATAAATGGTGTATCCACGCCGACGCAATGGGCTGCGCTGGAGGCCCTGTCTATTCCACAAAGTACGATCGATGCGCGGCGCAAGGCGTATCGCGCGAAACGAGACCTGCTCGTGGCCGGATTGTGCGAGTGCGGGCTGGAGTGCGAGCTGCCGCCAGGGGCTTTTTACGCGTTTCCGGACGTGAGCAAGATTCATAAGGACAGCCGCAAGGTCGCGGCGATGCTGCTGGAGAAAGCGCATGTGGCGACGATTCCAGGCGTTGTGTTCGGAGCGCAGGGCGAGGGGCATGTGCGCTTTGGATATGCGATGCCCACGGATGCGATCACGACCGGACTGGCGGCGCTGAAGAGTTATTTCAAACAGGCAGGGTAGAAGTTTCGATTGCATGAAGATGCCGTCATTGGGCGGGCGGCGATGGGTCCAGTCTAGATTGTGTACGGTAAAGTGAAGGCAGGAATTCTTGCACCTATTCGCTCGCCAAAGGAATCTTAACCGACATGCAATCTACCCTTAGAAGCTGGATGGCTCTTGTTGTGTTTTGTCTGGGGTGCATGGCTGCAATGCCTGCGCAGGCTCAGAATATCGTTGCACCAACGGATGCGGCGAGCCTGCCGGACTCGCCTGATTCAGCGCAAACCGCGACATCACAGACCGCGCCTACAGCGGCCACCACTAGCCTGGAAGGCAGGCAGACGAAGCGCATCCTGGGCATTATTCCGAATTTTCGGGCCGTGTCGGTTGATGAGAAGCTGCCTCCGCTATCCGTGAAAGACAAGTTTACGGGAGCGACCAAGGATAGCTTCGATTACTCGGCCTTTATTTATGTAGGTGGGCTTGCCGGAATATCCCAGGCTGAGAATTCTATTCCTGAGTTTCACCAGGGAGCGGCGGGGTATGGGCGCTATTATTGGCACACGTTTGCCGATAATGCGAATGAAAACTACTGGGTAGAGTTCATCCTGCCCTCGGCATTGCGGCACGACCCGCGTTATTACACGCTCGGCCGTGGCGGCTTTTTCAAGCGCACCGGTTACGCTTGTTCACGAGTGCTGATTACGCGGACAGATGCAGGCAATGAAACATTTAATGCGTCAGAGATCGTCGGCGCGGGCGCGGCCTCGGGTATTTCGACGCTGTATTACCCGTCGGCTTATAAAACCTGGACGAAGACGGGGCAACGCTGGCTTATAAGCGTGGCGCTGGACGGCGGGACGTTTGTCGTCAAGGAATTCTGGCCGGACGTCAACAGCAAGATCTTTCATCAGAAACAATAGGGCGTCGTCGATTGCATGGGCCGTTTCCTCTTTGGGGAAGCGGTTTTGTTTTGGGGTTAGCATCGAAGGAACCGAGTACCCAGGAGCGGCCGACGAATGGTAAAGATTGGCGTGCCATGGTGGATTGACCCGAAGTGGTTCGACGGGTTTCCCGCCGGGATTGACATAGAACGGATTGAGGCAGACCCGCAACGGACAATCGAGGTTGAGTTCTGGGTTGCGCCGGTGTCTCCAAAGGAGACCGCACAAGCGCTGCCTTACCTTAAGGGGCTACGGGTCGTGCAGTCTCTGTATGCCGGCGTGGACTGGATGTTGGAGATGCTTCCTGGCAGCCTCGTCCTGTGCGACGCGCAGGGGCTGCACAACATCCCCACAGCGGAGTGGACCGTGTCGGCGATTCTGGCGGCGCTCAAGTATTTTCCGTTCTACGTCGATTGTCAGCGGGTAGGCAATTGGCGGGCGCGCAAAGAGGTGGACGACCAGTATCGCGCGATGCATCACGAACAGAAATTTTTACCGCCAGTGCTTCAGGAAGAACTGTTCGGCAAGCGAGTGATAATCGTGGGGTATGGATCGATCGGGCGGTCGATCGAGGAGCGGTTGACGCCATTCGGGGTGGAGATTGTTCGCGTGGCTCGAAGTGCACGCAACGGAGTAGAGAGCGTAGACCGGCTGCTCGATCTGCTGCCCGATGCGGATGTAGTGGTGTTGATTGTCCCGCTGACGCCGGAGACGACGGGAATGATTGGCGAGCGGGAGCTGGCGCGGATGAAGCAGGGCGTGCTGCTTATCAATGCCGCTCGCGGCCCAGTCGTAAAGACCAATGCGCTGATAGCTGCACTCGAAGCCGGACGGATTCGCGCGGTGCTGGATGTGACGGATCCTGAGCCGCTGCCGGAAGAGCACCCTTTGTGGAAAGCCCCCAATTTGCTGATCACTCCGCATGTAGCGGCTTCGAGCCCCATGTTTTTGCCTCGTGCGATCGAATTCACAGCCGAGCAGATAGGACGCTATGTAAGGGGTGTGCCGCTGAAGAATGTGGTGGCAGGGAGCTATTGATGCTGCTCGGCGGGAAGAGCCGGCGGGTCGGGGTCGACAGGATAGAGGAAGCGCCACGGTGAACGCACCAGCTGTTTTAGAACGTA
Source organism: Silvibacterium sp. (assembly GCA_049588475.1). GTDB lineage: Bacteria > Acidobacteriota > Terriglobia > Terriglobales > Acidobacteriaceae > Silvibacterium. Next base: position 13,227 of record JBAVYX010000410.1, read on the forward strand.
GGTAAGAATCGACAGGCGCTCGCTGTGGCGAACATTGTAGGCACGCAGGGCAACAATGGACGCAATGGAGAAACTGACTCCCAGATTCAGCACGAAGGTGATGGCGATTCCGGCCACGGCGAAGCGGAACCAGTGGTGGCCCAATGCGGCAATGCCATCGCGGGTGGCTGCAAGGGCAAGCATTCCGGTATTGAGCGTTACATGACGCACGTCGAGGGGAACGCCGAAGAAGGTGGCAACCTCGGGCGTCATACCCATGAGGTAGCCAAGCACGATGCTGGTGCTCCAGGCGGCGATATTGTGATCAAACCAGTTGGCGAACCGCTGCATCCTGAGGGCACCGATTTTCAGGCCGAGCGGATGCTGAGCGATGGCGGCGGGAATGCGGTTGTAGACGGCAAAGTTTTCGCACCATCCGCCGATGAGGCCGGCGAACCACAGCAAAACTCCGGTGAAGGCGGCATCGATGGCCGTGGCAGAGGTGAAGGGATGCAGCGTCTGGTAGACGTGGTGCGCATCTTCGGAGGCGAGATAGTGCCTGAAGAAGAAGTGGCGCCAGAGATACTCGAAGAGAATGGCCCCAACGCAGACGGCCACGATGTTGCCGAGCGCAGCGGCAAGCTGGGTTCGGCTGATGGAGGCGGAGAAGTCAGCGACCTTGCTGCGGCGGGATGCGCCGCGGTTCTCGCGAATGATTCCAGCGAGAGTGGCGGCCGTCATCGATGGCTGTTTGGTAGCAAGCGCCAGGCCGAAGATCTGGAGCAGAAGAAAGCTGACGGCGTAGTTCGTTCCGATGATGAAGCCTTCGACAAATAAGGGTAGGTGGAATTCCAGGACGCGGAGCTTGATAGCTGCCGTAAAGACAGTGAGCAAACCGCCTCCGAGAGCGGCCAGCCACATCAGCCAATATTCGCGCCGGGTATGCGCAATGTAGTGTTCGCCACCGTGGCCAGTGCGCTCCACGGTTTTACGGGCAAGGAGATTGAGGTTCTGGCGGACAAGACCGGTGATGCGCGTGTCCTCGAGCACCCCGGCAACAAGAGTATTGAGCAACATGCGCCCGGCGACGGACGGTTCGCCGGCCGGCTCTACCAGCGCCGCAACAATGAGTTCCATGCGATCAAGCGCACCCTCTATGGTGGTGACATCGAACATAAGGGTAGTGCTGACGCCCTCCTTCTCCATATGGGAGTGCACCTGGACAAGCTCTTTGCGACAGTCCTTGATGGCTTTTTCCCACACCTGAAGATGCGTGCGCTGAATATCGGAACTATCGGCGCGTACAAAGTCCTCGGTGGCGAAGACGATGCGGTAGAAAGGTGATTGCTCGACCTGGGAGGCTGTACCGCGTTGGCGAATGGCCGAAGTCGCGCCGCGTCCTGATACTCGCGCAGCAAGGAGGCACAAGGCCTGGTGCAGGTCGTTGTGTATCCGCGGTTGTGCGTTTAGCCCCTGCGCGGGCCAGAAAACCTGTGCCAGCCGTGCGAATACAAATCCGTCGATCTGATGGAAATGATTGACGGCGAGGGACGAGGAAAAGATTGTGGTGAAGAGACGTGCTGTGTCGGTATCTTCGCGGGGCGCGGGCAACAGGCGCTGGAAAATCCGGTGGACGGTTTCGCTGAGCAACGCATGTTGATCGGGCAATCCCGAGTCGGCGAAAAGCGAGACAGAATCGAGCTGAGCAAGCATCCTCAGCCACGTTTGTTGAAAGCGCGAGCAGAGCTCCGGATGCTGTTCGAGGAGCCTGATCCAGGCTGCAAGGGCGGCGTTGAAACCGCGGTCGGTAGTTCGGTTCCAGATGGCGGAGAAGAGCCGGGTAGCGCGGCGGGTCTGGGAGGGGAAGGTCTCTGCGGCGCAAAAGGCTTCGGTCAGCTCGAGCAGTTCGGCGGCACCCCGCGAGATTTCGTGAGGCAGGCGCTTCCGGGGGGGCCAGCGCTTGGGGAGCTTCTCGCGGGTTGGGGCGGGCGTAGCCATGATTTCCCGAAGACCCTAACTGTACCGCAGATTCAGCGAAATCGCCCCGGTGTATCCAATCGAAACTGATCGTTGACGGCAGAAGACCGACTATCCATGCTCAAATGCTCGATTGTTTCGCCCGCTGAAAAGAGCGTTAGCGGGGGAATGCCGGTGTTAAACTTGGGATTCCGGCCGCTTTCGCCCCTTAATTTCACGCTCTTAGAGAATCCTC
>JBAVYX010000411.1:0-26343 GCA_049588475.1 Silvibacterium sp.
TTCATCGCCCGCTCCGCCGCGGTCCTCGGATAGATCTCCATGCTCTCCTGCATGGTTCCATCCTCGCCGCCCCGAATGCGGACACTTCACTTGCTAAAAACACCGGACAGATTATCTGCTAACGACACTATCAACGGCGTCATTTATAAAGTCGACGATATCGAGAAGACCAAAGAGCGGGAAACGGGCTATTCGGCCGATCCGGTGAAAGGAGCGATCCAGATGCTGGACGGGGGCGCGCCCTGGGACGGCGACGAAGTCTATCTCTTTGTTAGCAAGTCCGATTGCATTTCCAAGACCTGGGAGCCGACGCCTGATATTCCCATGGTACAGTCCTATGTCGATATCTGCATCAATGGCTGCCTGGAAATCGAAGCACTGTATCGCTCGGCTGCGGGCTATGTTCAGGAGTTTATTCAAACCTCGACCGGCTGGAATAGGTATTGGGTGAACGACAGGCTGTATCCGCGCCGACCGTTCATTTACTGCCCAAATGCCAGCACCATCGATAAGGCTCTGCAAAAAGGCGACGTCCTTAAGTACGTACAACTTCACGATTTGGGTTGATCGTTTTCGCCCCTCGCCGCCCTAAATAGAAGGCTTTCACATTGGGTGTATTTCAAGCATCGATGCGACGCGGCCCAGGTCTTCGCCACTCTCGGGCATATGGGCTGCGACGAAAGTTGCATCGGGATGGCGGGAAAAAACACGATCGCGCTGATCCAGTAGCTCCCGCTTCGATTGCTGCGAACCAAAGACGCTCCAATCCGGATGCGCCGTCAGTTCCTCGTAGCGCTCATTCGCTGAGTCGATGGGCAGGAAAAGCTGCAGTGTCTGCTGTGTGGAACATGATGGGATCGCCAAGTTCGGCGGTATTGTCGAAGATTGGAGCAAGCCGTTCGTCATCGACGCGCAGCAGCATTCCTGAACGATCGCGGACGCTCAGGCCAAGATCTATCCAGAATTTGAGCCCTGTGGCTCCGCGTTCCACCTGCCGCTCCAATCGATCGAGCGTAATCGCGACAAAACCATTTCGCTCGATGCCCGACCAGTACATCCAGGCGATCGTAGAAAGTGTTGCGTGCTTACGCATGAACGCTCTCTCCTCGGGAAGTCAGGATATTCTCCGCATTTGTGCGATATACCTTTTGCAGTATTTCGTCCGGCAGTCCGAAACCATTCAGGCTCCAGTGGTAGCTAAACATGTCGGTTTCATAGAAGTGCTCGTCTAAGGTCTCGAGAATTCTGAAGGTGACTCGATACATCGATTTATCGAATCCCATGTCCGTGCCGTAGAGCAAGCGCTCTCCGTACTTCGCATAAAACTGCGATACAAAGCGAGGAATAGGAGCTGTTTCCGCATATCGTGCGGAAATATCGGCAAACAAATTGGGGTGCCTTTCCAGTACTTGTCCCAGGCGCGTCAGGTCATAATCGAGATTGGCAAAGTGGCAGGCAATAAAAGTCGTACTCGCGTGCTTCTTCACCGTGAGCTCGAGGATGTCGATCATTCCGGAATGCCCGACGATGTCCGGCTTATTGTCCAGCCGCCAATAGAAGGCATTCATCAGACCGTCATTCTTATTGTCCATGGATTCGTACATCCAGATAGGATCCGCAACGTGAATACTTACCGGCATGCCCAGTTGACCGCATCGCTCAAACAGGGAGCTCATGCGCGCATCGTTCGGGTGCATGCCCAAAGCAGTTATTGTGTCCGAATAAAGCCCTTTCCCTTTATCGTGAAGTTCGCCAACCCCACGTGCACCTGCCTCATGGCACTTCTCCAGCACTCCTATTGCTCGCTGGCCGAATCCAGGTTGGTCATATCCCGTGTAATCAAAGCCGCACCAGAGTTCAAAACGATCGGGATAGGTGGCATACTTCCGATAGATATCGTCAAACTCCTGCCCTGTCGCTCCCGTAAGAATGATGGTCTTCGCAATCCCGACCTCATCCATATTCCTGACCCACTCAGCGATTTCCTCCGGAGTCCTAGCGTATGCGTGGGAATGCATATCAACGATTGGAAATTTCGCCCTGGGGACTTCTGTAACAGGAATTTTGTAAAGGGATCTGGGCCGGAAATCTTTTAGTAGGATCTTATCGGGTGGGGCCTGCTCGGAGGCTTTCACCATGCCTGAAGAACCTGGATCCGTTTTCTGTCGATTTGCCACATAGCTCATGCTCCACGCGGGAGCAACACCGACCACCAGGCCAGCCGTGCCAACCGTCTTCAAAAAGGAACGACGTTTCATACGCTCTCTCCTCGCTGTTTCCCGTCAATACGTAACTCTGTGCTGACTGCTTACGTCGTCCCTCTTCGTCTTGCCTTTAGAGCGTACCTGGAATGAGCTTGTCGGATCGGAGACTAGCGACTAGTTATGAGCTCTTACAAGCCGTGCCTTGAGGGCTCCGAGTTCAGCACCGACAGCCAAACCACCCCACTTTTTAGAAAGTCTCTACGCTGCATCGAATTGTGCCTCCGCCGTTTCGTACACTCTCGCTGCGAACTCGCCACTAATGGTTTCGAGGATCGCCGTGCAGTTGCAGTGCAGTCCACATGATCCGGAAGAATCAGGTTCTACGGGTACCAGGAAATAATCTGCCTCGCCAGATCGAGTTTATCGACCATCTCTTCGATTTGGCAGCCTGAACCTACGTGCAGGGTTTTGCAATAATCTGTCTGCGCCTGAAGGTTGCAACACTGCCGACACATAGAACATCCACCATGAAGCAACTGCACCAGCGGGCAGTAAGGCTCAGTGGCGTGCGACCCTTCGTGTTCTACTCACTGCGGCATTCGTTTCTCACCCGCCTGAGCGATGCATGCATGCTGGCCCGGATAGCGAGTCATTCCTCCATTGCCATCGCGGTGATCATGCTCCCGGCACACTATGATGGGCGCCGAGGTTGCACTGGGGTAGACCGGAAGTGGCGTTTGTGTTTCTCCGGGCGGTTCTGTTGGACTACAGCATGGCGCGATCGAATTTCCCGAGTACACTGCCGTTATCCTGTTGGCGCCTCGCACGAGCTGCGACGCGCTGATCGGCATACTTGCCGCAGATGTCGTGGCACTGGTCGGCAGCAGGGTTTGCGTTGCCAGCAAGGTCGACCCAAGCATGTAGTTCACCGTACCGCTCGGCACACCGGCGCCGCCGGGAATGGCAGAGACCGTGGTAGTCAGAGTGGTCGATTGACCCGACTGGAGAGTATCCCTCGTCGCATTCAAGTCCACTCTCAATGTGTTGTTAATGCTAGTTTCGCTGTTTTGGTAGGCACCTATGTCAATCCTCGAGCGCTTCATCCGAGGATTGCCAAGTAGGTCGGTGCTGCCATAGATGGAGTTGGGGGAGCTGCCATGGGGATCACACCAGCCAATACCGCATGACAGGCTAGTGCTGCCGGCGCCGATGGCCGGCGAAGTAGTGTGGGTGGCAAAATTTGGAGGCGTGTCGCCCAGATCGACGAACTGCGGATCCGCGTTTATGGAGTTTGCATCTTCACCGCTCGTGCTCTGCCAGTTTGCAAAACTCGTGTAGGTGCTCACGCCAGCCCACAAGATTGACGTTCCTTCCAGGTATCCCGCCTCCGAGTTGTACAGGTTCCAATTGAGAGTGGCGGGCGGAGCAGGATACGCCGTCGAAGCTGGATTGTAGCTGTTGATCCAGATATTGGGTGGGCCGGAGTAGACAACATTGTTTTCGAAGTAATTCCCTTGAGCGCTGCCTACCTGGTACTGAATCTGATAGTCGCCGCTTGGGGTGCCTTCATCTGCGTTGCCTGGTTGGGTACCGTTGTCATAAAGAGTGTTGTTGACGAAGACATCGTGGTAGCTGCTGCCTCCTCCATTGCTCCCGCCGCCCTTGCGGGTCGCGGCCGCATAACCGCCGATGGACATACCGCAGGCATTTGCCTTATAGAACAGGTTGTTGCGTACTGTAGCGTACATGCCGTAGCACGGAAGCTTGCCTTTGGCGGCGGTTCCAGTGTTGTTTGGGCCAGACCACTCAGTGCCAGTGGCCTGGCAGACTTGATTCTCGCTGGTCGTCTCGATGCCGTAGTCGACTTGGAAGACCACGTTTCGCTCGAACGTAACATACCCGCACCCGTCACAATAGAGTCCGTCGGCGTCATATTCATTACCCTCGCTTGGATTCGCTATTCCGCTGATGTTATAGACCGTGTTCCCGCTGACCACTCCATAACTAGCCTGGTCGTAGCCGATCGGACCGGTGCCTTCGTATCCAATGATGTCGATGCCGATATTGTTGTTGTCGTGAATGAGGTTGCTGGTGACTTTAAAATTAGTCACGTTCCCATTTAAGGTCATCGATTCGCTATTCCCGGTCTGCAGGTTGTAGAGCTCGTTGCCGCTGACAACCAACTGGGTGATGGGAGTCTGCGATGTGCCGTACGCAAACAACCCGCAACCGTTGCCGCGCTTTGTAGTGGTCACGATGTTGTGGATCAAATTGTTCAGAATATGGATACCGGTGCCCGAGCCTGTGATCCAGACGCCACACGGAACCCCCTCGCCGCTGGTAGACAAATTGCGGATTTCAAACCCGCTGATGGTGATGTAGCTCCGGGCTCCCGAGATCGTGATGAGACCCTGCGTGCCGGATACGGTTAAGCCGGTCCCGTCGATTATCGCCGTCTGTCCGGGATAGCTCTGGAATGTAATTGGCGACCTTGGCGTTCCAGAATTCGGAAAGCTGACAATTTCGTTGTAGACTCCCCCGAAGACGTACACAGTGGCGCCTGCCGTGGCTGAATTTGCCGCATTCTGGATGGTTAACCAAGGAGCGGCGAGCGTTCCGGGATTACTGTCATTTCCGCTCGTGGACACATAGTAGGTGGACCCAGTTTGTGCACTGAGCGAGATCGAGGCGAACAGAACCAGGATAAGAGAAGAGAGGATCCAAAATGCCCACTGCTGCTGCGATCGGGAAGCCATGCGGAATGTCATTTTAAGTTTCCTTTCCTCTACTCTTTACCGGCGTGTACTTTTTCCTGGACGCATGCTACACCTTACTTACGAATAGTTGTCAATGATGTTTTTTCCTTTCATATAAAAGTCGAACTAATTGCGAGTGGTTTCGTTTGATGTGATCTCAGACCGCAGGACAGAAAGTTCATTCGCTAGGCCGCCGAATTCCACATACTCCGCATTGGCTTCTTTCAGGAAGGGATGTGAGGTCGGCGTGATGCAGGTCCTGCAGCGGTCCGGCCCGGAGAACCGTTTCCTATTTCGCCGAATAGCGCGTTAGCTGCCTTATAAGCGCTTAGAAACGCTCAATATCGAACAAATGTGAACTTAAACGATTGACATGCTAGATGGCGCCCGCTAATCTCATCTGGAAATAGCTACCAGCGGGGTATCGGCTTTGAGCGATTTTGGTAAGAAGATCCGACTCAACCGAATCTTTAATGAGGAAGGGCGTGGAACCCTGGTGGCGGCTTTCGATCATGCCCTCGTCCTGGGACCGATTCCCGGCATCGCCGACGCAATGGGACAGATCTCACGGTTCATTGAAGGCCGAGTGGACGCTATCCTTTTGAATTTGGGACTGATGCAGAGATGCAGTTGCTGTTTTACCCGGGCACGCACTCCAGGCCTCATTGCCCGACTTGATTGGACGACGGTCTGGAGTTCGTTAGGCCAGGGAGACAATGGCGTAATGCGTGCGTGCATGCTGGGAAGCGCCGAAGACGCCCTGCGTCATGGGGCGGATGCGGTTCTCACCTATATGGTGGTGGGAACTGGGGATGTGGATTTTGAAACGAAGGAAATTGCTCGCAATGCGCAACTTGCGCGCGAATGTGAGCGATTGGGCATCCCCTTGATCATCGAGACACTGGCTCGTGGCAAGTCAGTCCAGAATCCGTCGGACCCTCAATGGATCAAACTGCATACGCGGATGGCCACCGAACTGGGTGCCGATGCCGTCAAGACTGACTATGCGGGCAGCGTGGAGTCGATGCGCGAAGTTGTCGAAAGTTGCGAGCTGCCTATCTTAGTTCTCGGAGGCAGCCCGAACGATTCCGCTATGGACGTTGTGCGCAGCGCAATGAAGGCAGGAGCCGCCGGAGTATTTTTTGGGCGCAACGTGTTCCAAGCGAAAGATATGCAGGGATTTCTGCGCGAGGCGCGCGCCATACTGGACGGGGCCCAAGGGTGAAGCTCGCGCCGGTGCAGCAAGTTGGCGGCATTCTGGACCAGCGTGCCGGGGTTTGTTTGGAGTCCGAGTGGGGACATGCATCGATTCTGTTGGGCGGAGGACATATTTGCCGCCTTACCACCCGGCACCGTCCGGATCTCAATCCGCTCTGGCGGCCGCCGTGGGGAACGATTGATCCGCAGCAATACTCGCCAGCAGAGTATGAGGGGGAATTCGGGCCTCCGCCGGACGGGCGTCTGCTGGCAGGCATAGCAGGACATAGCCTGAGCTTCGATTACTTTGGGCCGCCCTCGCCGGAAGAGACTGCTGCCGGACTCAGCACCCATGGGGAAGCGCCGGCAACAATGTGGCAGGTTTTTCGAGAGATTCAGGAGGAACAGCCGGGCATCGAGTACGGCGTTTCTTTGCCGACTGCGCAGATCGATTTCCGACGAACCCTGCGCCTCGATTCGAAACATCCCGTCCTCTATTGTGAGGAAAGGGCGCGAAACCTAAGCCGGGCAGATCGCCCGATCTGCTGGAATGAGCATGTAACGATCGGTCCACCTTTTCTGGAGTGCGGAAGGACCGTGGTAGATATGCCTGCTATCCGGGGAAAGGTAATTAATGCCAGTTACAGCGCCGCCATGAAGCTGGTTCCGGATGCCGAATTCCAATGGCCAAACGCTCCGCTGGAAGGCGGCGGTACTCACGATCTAAGAACGACTCCGGACGGCTCGTATGGACGGTATACGGCGCAGTTGCTCGATCGCAGCCATGAGATCGGCTATGTGGCGATCAGTAATGCTCGCGCCGGTCTTCTACTGGTCTATCTCTTCCGGCGTTCGGATTTTCCGTGGGTGGGGAATTGGGAAGAGCGCTTCTACCGGCAGACCAGGCCCTGGGCAGGAAAGACTTTCTGCCGGGGACTTGAGTTCAGCACTACTCCGTTCGCGGTTCCAAGGCGCCAGACGATTTCCGAGGGGCCACTCTTTCATGAATCCACTTTCCATTGGCTTACTGCTCTTGCGGAGATCACGGTCCGTTACATGGCGCTCATGGTGGACATTCCTTCGGACTTCGCCGGAATGGAGGAGATTTCTGTCGACGACGCTGAAGTGATCATCCGTGAGTGGGACAGCGGGCGTATGGTGCGTGTCCCAGCGAACGGTCGCTTCGTGACGGAAACGGCTGTCGGCCAGCAATGAGTTTTCTCTCCATTGACGTGGGATCAAGCCGATGCAAGGCAGCCCTCTTCTCTGCTTCGGGAGAGATGCTCGGGATGCGTTCAGCCGCATTTGTCCCGGACTTTCCAAGGCCGGCCTACGCCGAACTGAACGCAAACAATTTCCTAGCCGTCGTCATGGCCCTTGCGCAGGAATTGACGGCTCTGCCGCAGACCGAGCCTCTGCAGGCGGTTTGCCTGAGCTCTCACGGGGAAACCCTGATTCCCGCTACCGCAAATGGACAGGCCGTTGGTCCCGCCATCCTGAACATGGATGTGCGAGCCGCCCGAGAAGCGAGCTGGATCGAAGAGCAGATAGGACGCAGGCAGCTTTTCATGTTGACGGGGCATACGAGCCACCCCATGTACACGACTCCCAAGCTGGTATGGTTGCGCCGAAATGCTCGGGAAGTTTTTGAGGGAGCAGGCCGCTTTCTAAGTGTAACGAGTTTTCTGCTGATGCAGCTAGGCCTTCCTCCTCTGATCGACTACTCGCACGCCGCGCGGTTCATGGCTCTCGATGTGCGCCGCCTCACCTGGTCCGCGGAGATTCTGAGTATTGTCGAAATATCGCCGGATGCTCTACCCATCCCTGTGCAGGCAGGCACTTTGGCGGGAGTGTTGGACAGCACCGCCGCTGCCATGCTGGGTGTGGTGGTTGGCACTCCGGTAGTGGTCGGAGGCCACGATCAGGTGATTGGAGCCATCGGACTCGGCGTAATTGCGAAGGGAAGAGCTGCAGGGTCGCTGGGAACCTATGAATGCATCACAGTCGCCTCCGATGAATTGTTTTTGAACGACGCCGCGCTGCAAGCCAGCCTCAACTGCTATCCGCATGCTGTTCCCGGACAGTATGTCACGATTGCTTACTTTCCCAGTGGCATCATGATGCAATGGCTCGGAGAGATACTGTACGGAGCGAAGAGGGAAACAGAACAAGACCACCGCCTCTTCGCGGATCTTGAACTCGGAGCGCCGGCAGGTCCCACGGAACTAGTGATTACTCCGCACCTGATCGGTACGTGCAATCCGGAATTCGACTCGCACGCACGTGGAGCCATCACCGGGTTAGGTTTCGACACCACGCGCGCACGTCTGTACAAGGGCATTCAAGAAGGGATTGCGTCGGAGCTGTCGATTTTGACCAGGTGCCTAGAAGACGCCGGTTGTAGCTTCGACGACGTCAATGTCTTCGGCGGCGGCGTACGCTCCCCACTCGGGATGCGCCTGCGTGCATCGTTAACGAAGAAACGGCTACACATTATGAGCTGCCAGGAAGCGGTCTGTCTCGGGGGGACGATGCTGGCCAGCGTTGCCGTGGGAACATATCACGACCTCGGAGAGGCCGCGCGGGCTATGGTTCGCGAGCAGGATTGCGTGCACCCCGATCTTCTTCTCGCCGCACAGTACCGGTCACAGGTTGAGAGATATCGCCAGCTGCGATCCATGCTGGTCCACCCCCACCATCAGGAACTTCAACACACAGGAGAGCAAGCGTGATTCAAGCGACTGTCGGATTCATCGTCTACGGAGTGCACAAGGATGGATTGCGCGACCCGATGGGCAGCCCTTTTATTGATGAGGCTCTGATCATCGAGGCTAAGACAGAGCTCCGCAAGGCGGGTTTGCAACTGGTCGAACACGATACGGTGATTGCCAGCAAGCAGGAAGCTATCGAAGCTCTTAAAAAGATGAAACGGGATGACCGTGTAGACGCGCTGGTGCTCTTCTCCGGAACCTGGGTGTGGGCGGCCCACATCGTGGGAGCGGTGCGCGATTTTGCTAGCAGCGGGAAAGGCATCGTGCTTTGGACACACCCGCGTTCGCAGGGCTGGAGGCCGGTGGGCGGACTGGTATTGCACGGCGGGCTGCTTGAAATTGGGGTAGCACACCGGTTCGTGTACGGGGCTATCGAAGAGCCGGATACCGTCGGCCGTATCGTCAGCTATACACGGGCCGCTCACCTGAAAAAAGTGCTGAACATGTCCACTGTTGGTGCCTTCGGCGGTAGAGGCATGGGCCAGACGTGTGGGGTAGCCGATCCCTCACAGTGGATGCGCATGTTTGGCATCGATATCGACTCACGGGATACGACCGAGATCATCCGGACAGCGGAACGTATCTCTGAGGACCAATTGCAGGCGCTGCAACCCAGGCTGCAAGAGCTCTTCGGCGCAGCGCCAGCCGCAAATCGTGTGAATGAGCGGTCGACGCGGCTTTACCTGGCCATCAAAGAGATCGTAGACCGTGAAGACTATCTCTTTTACACCATCCAATCGTTCCCCGGGCTCGCGGACGATTATGCTGCCACCTGTTTTGCGCAGAGCATGATGCTAGAAGATGGATATGGTGCATCCACGCTGTCAGATTTCAATACAGCGCTCACGGTCTTCCTTCTTATGTCGCTTAGCAGGGAGCGGATTTACTATGGCGACCTCCAGCATATTGACCGTAAGACAAAAGAGATCAAGATCATCGGCGATGGAGCATGTCCACCTTCGCTGGCCGGCAAGCTCGGTCCGGCAGGATTTGCAGAGCACGGGATCCCCACAGAGGGTGGCGCGGGCGGCCTGTCCGTCCGGCTCATCTGCAAGTCGGGCGAAGGCGTGCTGGCGCGGCTGGGCCGGGTCAATGAGGAGTTTCAAATGGTGATTACTCGCGCCTCCATCTTTGAACCTTCGCCTGAGCAAGTGCAACAGCGACTGAACGAGTCCGGCATCCCGTTCTGGCCGCATGGATTTGTGACCGCGCATTGCGATATCGACGCGCTTCTTCAGCACTGGACGAATGAATACGCATGCCTCGGCTATGGAGAAGAACTCTATCCCGCGCTGGCGGATTTTTGTGAGGTCACAGGCATCAAGCCGATTCTGCTCTGAGCCGTTCCTGGGGGATCTCTTTAGCCGGGTTCATTCTGCCCCGAAAAAGTCTCGACAGGCGGGGCTAACATTGAAATCGAGGGCTTGAAATGGACATCACAGCTGCAGAAGTAAGACATCTTCAAGTTGAAACGATGAAGGTGGAGGTTTATCCTAGCCGTGCCGCCGCAGGCGAAGCTGCCGCGCGAGCTGCAGCGAACGCAATGCTAGAGCTCGTGCAGAAGGGTGGGATGAGTGCGGTTATTTTTGCGACCGGTGCATCGCAGCTGGATATGCTAAGTGCACTTACCGGCATTCATAACCTACCCTGGGAACGCATTCGCGGCTTTCATATGGATGAGTACATCGGGATATCTCCGGATCACCCAGCCTCGTTCCGACGCTACCTGCGCGATAGATTAACGAACAGGGTGAAGATGAAGGATTTCTTCGAGGTGAACGGATCTGCGCCTAATCCAGAGCAGACCAGCCAAGAGTACGCAGAGAAGTTGCGTGCTGCGGATCCGCAACTCTGTTTGCTGGGGATTGGCGAGAATGGGCATCTCGCCTTCAACGATCCGCCAGTTGCAGACTTCAACGATCCTCTGGATGTGAAGATCGTCCAGCTGGATGAGGCATGCCGCAATCAGCAGGTAGCAGAAGGTTGGTTCGAGAAGGTTGAGGAGGTACCGGAACAAGCCATTACCCTCACCATCCCAGCGTTGATGCACGTCCCCAGGCTGATCGTATCTGTGCCTGGAAGTCGCAAGGCAGGAATCGTTCGCCGAGCGCTTGAAGATCCGATTTCGACACGGTGCCCCGCCACCGTCCTTCGTACGCATCCGAATGTGACGCTCTATCTCGATGCTGATTCCGCGGCTCAATTGGACTGAGTTTAACGCGCCTGTGAATGGAAGACCGCTAGGTGATGACGGAATGTTGGCAAAGATGGTCTAGTCAGCCGTGTGAAGAATCCGACGCGCTGTAAATGACGAGATGAGATGAATCCATTCAAGGGTACGCAGCAGGCGATCGTCCATCCACCTCGCAAAATCAAGCCAGGACGAACACGCTGGTGGGTGGTTTGGACACTCTTTTTCTCAACAGTGATCAACTACATCAGCCGTCAGACATTCTCAGTGTTGGCGCCGCTGATCTCAACACAGTTTCACCTGAACCACGCAGAACTCGCGAGGATCCTTGGCGCCTTTCAGGTCTCCTACGCGTTTACCTGGCTTCTGGGCGGAATATTTCTGGATGCCGTGGGTACGCGTATCGGCCTGGCAGTTGCCGTCGTGTGGTGGTCGCTGGTCAATATCCTCACCGGCTTTGCAACCTCGGTATTCAGCTTCATCGCTTTTCGATTCACGCTGGGAATCGGAGAGGGTGTCAACTGGCCGGGAGCAAGCAAGGCCGTTGCAGAGTGGTTTCCGAGTCAAGAGCGAAGCGTGGCTGTCGCGATCTTCGACAGTGGATCAAGTGTGGGCGGTGCTCTTGCCGCCCTCGTGATTCCCTGGATCGCCATCGCCTTAGGGTGGCGGTGGTCATTTGTGTTTTCGGGGATGCTCGGATTCGTTTGGCTGGCGGTATGGCTACATGTCTATCACCCGCTCGACCGCCATCCGCGAGTCACGAAAGAGGAGGTTGCGCTCATCTATGCCGGGCAGGAGAAGGCTTTGAGGTCGGAGCGCAAAGGTATTTTACGTTGGCTCCATTTACTCAAGGACCGGAATGTCTGGGGTATTGTGCTTGGACGGGCGCTCACCGACCCCATTTGGTGGTTCTATGTCTTCTGGCTACCACAGTATCTTAGCGATGCTCGGGGATTCAGTCTGAAACGTATTGCCCTATTCGCGTGGGTACCGTTTTTTGCAGCAGATCTGGGGAATTTTACCGGAGGTCTGATCTCCGGTTACTGCATTCGACGCGGTGTCTCCGTGATTCGCGCCCGTACCTGGATCTGCGCGGCGAGTTGTCTGCCAATCCTGGCGGGTATTCCGTCCGCTCGAGTCCACAACGTCTATATTGCGCTGGGACTGATTTGTGTAGCCTTGTGGGGCTATGCGAGCTGGTCCACAATGGGCCTCACTCTGCCTTCGGATCTTTTTCCGCCAGAGGTCGTTGCCACGGTTACGGGGCTCAGTGGGTTAGCCGCGGGACTTGGAGGCGCCGCTTTCACTTTTGTGGTGGGGCTTACGGTCGATCGATATTCGTATGGGCCGGCATTTCTTGCAGCGGGGCTCTTGCCCCTCGCTGCAACAGCCTGCTTATTCCTGCTGATCCGGCCTAAGTTATCACCTCAAAGGGAAGCCGGCCCGTAGTGCGATCTGGCTCGTTGCGGGCGATTTGTCTTTTGGGTGGGCAGATGAAAGGGGGATTGTTACAGCTGGCATTCATGAATTTCGGAAAGTTATCTTGCATCAACCGTGTGGCTGTGTGCGCGGCCTGCTGAGATGGAGCCCGGTATCCGGCCCCATTACTCGACACGGTCGAGCGCACCCAGAGCGGTGCTCTGCACCCGTTCCATCCGGGTTGACGCTACCGAATTTTGCTAATGCACCCACAGAGAACGGCAGAGTGGGACATACGGCAAAGGCGCTGAACTGCAACGGTACCAGCGCGCGATCTTCTACCGGCTCAGTGACTATTACCCAAGCCCCGATGCCTCACCAGCTTTCCGCCGGCATCGGCGCTGGCGGCTACCGATGCGACTAGAGAAGAACGATATTGAAATCCCAAAGCACGCCGCCAGGGGCACTCTAATTCCCTTGACAAGAGGACAATTGAGAAGTAAACGTTAATGAAAGATAGGTAAAGTAATGAAACGAAATTACGCCTGCTGTGACCAGATGACGCGCAAGAGACCAGTCATTCCAGCCGGGACAGTAGGAACAGCAAGGACTTCCCGAGGTCCGCTCGCCGCTGACCGGGGGAGCAGGCACATCTTTTGAGGACAGCGGATGAAAGAAACGGACGGGACCGATCGCAGGACATTCCTTAAGGGTGCCGCGGGACTCGTGATGACTACGAGCATGGACGCGCGATCGTATGCCCGGGTTCTCGGATCGAATGACCGTATCCGTCTCGGGCAGCTGGGGTGCGGAGACCGGAGCGAAGGCCACGTGCACATGGTGCAACTTGCCTCGAAGCAAATTCCAGTAGAAACCGTTGCTGTGTGCGACCTCTGGAGCCTTGCAAGGGAGCGGCGTGCGGCACAGGTAAGGAAAGCTTTCGGCCTTGAGCCGCAGAGCTACCAATACTCCGAAGAGATGCTGGCGCGGAAGGACATCGATGGCGTGATGATCGCGACCGGAGACTTCCAGCACGCAAAGCTGTGCAGCGCTGTTGTGCGGGCAGGCAAGGATTGCTACGTCGAAAAGCCCTTTGCCAACGTGCTTGCGGAGGCCAAGGAGGCGCGTGACGTCGTGAAAGCCTCGAAGCAGATCGTACAGATGGGAACGCAGCACCGCAGCCAGGCTTACCCGCTTGCTGTTCGAGAGATCATTCGATCGGGGAAAATCGGCAGCATTGTCCAGATCGAGCAGGAGTGGAATGTCAACGAGGAGCGCTGGCGGTTTGTAGGAGTCGACACAGGCATCTCCCCCGAAATGCTGCAAGACGAAAAGATGGAGTGGAAGAGCTGGTTGTATGGGCGCAAATCGCAGCTTCGCGAGGAAGACACGGACTGGAAGCGCTGGCTCCTGGGCAAACCGGACCGACCCTTTGATCCGCACGTTTACCTTGAGTTCCGGCTCTATAAAGATTTCTCCTCCGGAATTTTTGACCAGTGGCTCAGTCACGGTAGTGACCTCGTCCACCTTTGGACAGACGAGACGCATCCGTTTAGTATCGTCGCAAACGGGGGTACTTTCGTCTGGAAAGATGGTCGCGAAAATCCCGATACGTGCGTAGCGGCTGTCACTTATCCTAGTGGGTTCCTGTACACGTACAAGACGACGTTCGGGAACAGTTACAGGAGTTTTTCGCGCATTTTGGGCAGGAACGGAACGATCGAGAACTATGGTGGAGAAGGTGCATCGCTCTTCATCACTACTGCAGAAGGCGGCAGAAGAGAATTCGATCCCTGGGAATCAGGTCCCGTTTATAAGCAAGCGCCATTGGTAGGGCCGCCCGCCGATCGGGCAGCAATGATGCAGGTTCCTGGGGCAGAACCGCCCAACTCTCTCGGACCGGACGACGACGATGTGGGCCATTTGCTGAATTTGCTTGAGGCCATGCAGACGCGTAAACAACCCAATGCGACCGTCGACCACGGCTTTTCACACAGCATCGTCTGCATCATGGCCGCCCAGTCATATTGGAGCGGGAAGCGACTTTACTGGGATCCCGCGAGCGAGGAGATTGTCGATCAACCGTTTTGACCGTTTGCGTCGTCAGGATGGCTGCCATAAGGGTCTGACAGAAGCCACAATGCGATCATAATACTTCAAATACGAACATAAACGAACATTCACGGGTTTCCATAAAGAGACCGAGTAGACAACGATAACAAACCAATCAGCTCGTCGGGCTTCGAGAAATATAGAGGTGGCGTATATGGTCCAGAAACAGCGGCTTACAAATGCAGGATGTCAGACTCTAAAGCATGCGCACTATTGGCCAGCTCTCGTTGTTCTTTCGTTTGTCTCGGCCTTCATGTGCGCTACCACAGCGCTCGCGCAGTTCACCACCGCGCGACTCTCTGGTACCGTGACTGACCGCACCAACGCTGCTCTGCCCGGCGCAACTGTTACAGTAGAACAGTCAACCACCGGCTACCAGCAGACCGCCAAGACCGGAGCTTCCGGCGACTATTTGTTTCCGAGCCTTCCCGTAGGCACGTACGAGTTGACAGTCCGAATGACCGGTTTTACCACCTACGTACAAAAAGGTATTGTTTTGAACGTCGGTCAGGCCGCTACTCAAAACGTCCCACTACTCGTGGGATCAGTAAGCGAACAGGTAACCGTGCAGGCGAATGCCTCCATGGTGACCACCGATGAGCCGACCGTCGGACAGCTGATCGACCAAAAGAGCATAGTGGGCCTGCCGCTGAACGGCCGGCAAGCGCAACAATTGGTGTTTCTGGTTCCCGGTGCGGTCGATGTTTCTGCATTGAACTGCGGGGCCAACTGTGAAGGCGGCGTTCTTCCGGGCCAGCAGTATGCCAAGGTGAATGGCGGCGGAGCCAATGGCGTTTACTACCTGCTGGATGGGGTAGATTACAACGATACCTACATCAACACTAATCTGCCCTTTCCCAGCCCTGATGCTCTGCAGGAGTTTAACGTTCAGACTGGCAACATGAGCGCTACTTACGGCAACGCGACAGGCGGAATTGTAAATGCCGTTACAAAATCCGGAACTGATCAAATCCATGGCGACGCTTTTGAATTCTTAAGGAACTACGCCATGGATGCCAGGAACTACTTTGCCACGTCGCCGAATCCGCTAAAGCAGAATCAATTTGGCGGCACCATCGGTGGACCTATTCTCAAGGGCAAGTTATTTTACTTTGGCTCGTATCAGGGAACGCGGCAAAACACCGCTGTCTTTGGACAGGTAGCCTTTGTGCCAACCGCCGCGGAGCGCACAGGCGACTTCTCAGATCTTCTTCCAGGGACTCAACTGGTGAACCCGTACACCGGAGTTCCATACAACAATAATCAGGTTCCACTGTCAGCCTTAGATCCAACAGCGCAATTTCTCCTGCAGCATATTCCAGACCCGAATGGTCCTGGGCGCCAACTCACGTACAACGGCACCCCATCCGTTCAGAATACCAACGAGTACTTGGCCAAGATTGACTACAACCTAGGCAAACACCACCTGAGCGGGCGTTACTTCCAACTGAACTACAGTATCCCAATCATCTTGCCGTCTGAGAGCAACGTCCTGGAAGGTAATACGGCAGATCCGCAAAACCTCTCACTGAAGAACGTCAGCGTGGTGGATATCTATACGATTTCATCACACTTTCTACTCAATACGTATTTCGGCTATACCAGTCAGACAGGGGAGACGCTTTCCCCAGCCCCCTTCACAATTCAGGACGCCGGCTCACTTATCGCTCAGACTACTAATTTGAAGCCGACCCTCAATGTAGGCGTGTCGGGAAACTTCACCATAGGCGAACAGCCCGCAACCGGCATCTGGGACAGGAGTGATTGGTCTATTCGTCAAGTTGCCACGCTTCTCAAGGGAGCGCATCAACTAGAGTTCGGAGGCGAAGTCAGGCATGTTCACGTTCCAATGGGAAATTCCTACCAGGCAAACGGTGTTTACACCTTCTCGAATAGTCTTTCAGGAGATAACGTCGCAGACTTCGAATTAGGTGCAGTGTCAAGTTTTACGCAGGCAGGTGGCCTCTATCTTGACTTTTCGGGGACCAACTGGAGTGCTTTTGTACAGGATGATTGGCACCCAACTCACCGTCTCACCCTGAGTGCCGGTTTGAGATGGGACCCTTTTATTCCGTATACGGATAGTAAGGGACGAGTTGGATGTTTCGTTCCCGGTTCCCAGTCTCAGCGGTTCCCGAACTCGCCTGTTGGTTTGATCTTTGGGGGAAGCAACCACGATCCGGGTTGTCCAAATTCCTCGATCTATCGCACTCTCAGTGATTTTGGCCCCCGGTTTGGATTTGCCTATCAGGTCACGCAGGATGGAAAGACCAGCGTTCGTGGTGGTGCGGGCTACTATTATCAGTCGCCTAACCTCGTAGCTTTTGAAGATGTGGTGGGTATTCCACCGTTCGCTCCGATTGTGAACCTTTCGACTGTGAATTTTACCGACCCCTACGGCAGTGGGGGGGTTGCTAATCCTTTTCCAGCACAGTTCGGTCCAAGCAATCCAGGCCCAACCGCTACGTTCCCGCAGGACATTTCTTTCACACAGATCTTTGATCGAAATTTTCGTCCCCCTCAAATCCTGCTTTGGAACCTGACCCTGGAACGCGGTATCGGTAGCAACTGGCTACTTCGTGCAGCTTACATGGGTAATAAGGCTGATCACCTGGGAGGCACAGGAGACCAGGAAGCCGGGCTGCTACAGGTGAATCCAGCTATATATATTCCCGGACAGTCCAATGAAAATAACACGCAGCAGCGACGTATCTATCCTGCGTTCGGCTTTATCAACTCAATCAACTCGGGAGTGAATAGTAACTATCACGCCGTCCAGTTGTCGGTGGAGAAACGGCTGACGCGAGGACTGTCGCTGCTGTCCAACTTTACCTGGTCGCGTGCTCTGAATGATTTTGGCCCCAGTGGACAACCCGGGGGACTGGCCACCAATACCTGTAGCTGCGGTCGTTATTTCGATTACGGTCCAGACTCTGGAGATGTAAACAAGATATTCAGGATATCGGGAAATTATTCTTTTCCTCAGGCACCGGTCAAAGGCTTTATAGATAGGGTTATCAATGGATGGAATATCAGCGCGATTTTAAATTGGCAGACCGGTTTCCCGTTCACGGTCTTTAGCGATTATGACAATTCGTTTAGCGGGATTGGGGCAGACCGTGCCGATCTGACCGTCCCAAGCATAAAAAGCGCCATATTAAGTAACAGCAGGTCGCACGCGGCGTTGATCAATGAGTGGTTCAATACGAGCGTTTTCGCACCCAACGCAATTGGTACGTTCGGGAACACCGGAAAGAACGTACTTCGCGGACCACGGTCCTTCAATACAGACGCGGCGCTCGTGAAGAATGCAAAGCTAACTGAGCGCCTCGGGATGGAGTTTCGGGCAGAGTTCTACAACGTCTTCAACAACGTCAACTTTGGAGCGCCCGATAATGGCCTGACAGATAGCAGCTTCGGGCAAATCACTTCTGCAGGCGACCCTCGAATTCTGCAGATGGCATTGAAGCTTTCCTTTTGAGGATATCAACCAGAGCAAGCCGGAGAGAACCTGTGCCGTTATACAGGCCAGGGTAGCCTGGGCACTACTCTGCGCCGAAGCGGGATCGCTGTATGCCCGATGAAACAACTGTCATTGCTCTTGAATCGATGGAAGAAAGGTGAGTAAGAGTTTGGTCAGAAAAAGCACAATGGGTCGGTTGGCTTTCGCTGCGTTCGCAGGCGGCACTACCTTCGTGGCGCTTGGCGCGTACTGTTTGGCACAGGGGCGCTCGTTGCATATTAATGTAGACCCGGCCGACGGCAAGTACACGATCGCAATGCCCGGC
Source organism: Silvibacterium sp. (assembly GCA_049588475.1). Taxonomy (GTDB): domain Bacteria; phylum Acidobacteriota; class Terriglobia; order Terriglobales; family Acidobacteriaceae; genus Silvibacterium. Next base: position 18,439 of record JBAVYX010000411.1, read on the forward strand.
GCCAAGTCTGATGCTTTGCGGGCTGGAGCTGCCGTGGAAGTGGATGGACATTGGCTCCATGCGTCCGACTATCCTCGGCATGCGGTAGAACAATCGCAGGTTCAGGGGTATCTTGGGGACGCGACGGACTGGCAGGTGACTTATTCGGGAAGCAGCGAACATCCAGATCTGATCTATCACCTACGTGCGTATACCAACGAACCCTACGGTGACATCCAGGTGACGGTACGGAATACCACAGGAAAGGCGATCCATATCGAAGGTATTCGTTCGCTGGAAGCGACGGAAGGACAGATTCTCAATCTCGGAGGCGCGGCAGCGGATGATCGAGTGCTTTCTGACAGTTGGAGTGAAGACCGTCCAGGCATGACGATCCATGATTTTGCCGATGCTAAACAGCGAATGCATCGTGCAGTAGGAAGTCAGCTCATCTACAACCGGAGAAGTCATGAAAGCCTGTTTATTGGAGCGCTTACTTCAGAACGGTTCCTGACAGTTTTACGGCTCCATCTCGCCAACTCCTCAGGTAACACCACTGGTCTCGCAGGCTATGAGGTCGATTCGACAGGAACAACCGAGCTCCAGATGGAGAATTCCGTCGAGGACTCTCCGGCAGAAGACCAGGTGCAGTTGAATCTCTCTGTCGCGCCTGGAGCAGAAATTTCTTCAGAGCAAGTGCTCTTCAGTTTGTCCCAGGATTATCACCAGCAGTTAGATACCTATGGCTCTCTCATACGCCAGATTCATCACGCGAGAACTTCAGCCCCCCCCTTGATGGGATGGTGGAGTTGGACGGCTTATTACTTTGGTTTGAATCAGGGTGCCGCTCTCACTAATGCTGAGTGGGAGGCACAGCATCTAAAATCGCTCGGCTACAATCTCTTTCACATTGACGAGGGCTATCAGTTCGCACGTGGAGAATACACGACCGCAAACGCAACCCTTTTTCCTGACGGCCTAGCGCCAGTTTATTTTAAGGTGAACGGACTGGGTTTGGTTCCTGGAATCTGGACTGCGCCTTTCGAAGTCTCGGAGCGCTCATGGGTTCATCAGAATCATCCAGACTGGTTAGTGAAAAATGCCAAGGGGGAGCCGATCCACGCGGGTACCGTCGAAGACAAGAAGGATCAGCTGTTCGTCCTGGACACCACCAATCCGGGCGCTCAAGCGTACCTGCGGAAGACATATTCCACAATGGTAAACGTTTGGGGCATTCGCTATTTCAAGCTGGATTTCATGGACGACAGCGCAATTGAAGGCTATTACTTCAACCCGGGTACGACAGCGCTCGAAGCTCAGCGGATTGGTCTGCAGATCATTCGCGAATCGGTCGGAGAGCACGTCTTGTTAGACAAGGATGGAAGCCCGATGTTGAATCCAGTGGGCATAGTGGATTACGGCCGGATTTCTCAGGATACCGGCCATACTTTCGGGGCCAGCAAAGAGGCGGCGACCGGGATCGCCGCCCGCTACTACATGAACCGCAATTTCTTTGTTGCCGATCCTGACGCTTTCACCGTCTCCACGCAAACAATCAGGGACCAGTCATGGCACGAAAGCACCAAGCCAGCGACCTTAGACGAAGCCAGAGTCTCGATTTCGCTGGCTGCCGTTTCCGGCGGAATGTTTGAAATTGGAGACGACCTGCCATCTCTGACGAAGGATCCCGAGCGGTTGGCGCTTATCGAAAACCCAGAGCTGATTAATATGATTCGGCTGGGCAAGGCATCTTTGCCAGTGGATTTGATGACTTACGCGGCCGAGGACAAACAGCCGAGTATTTTCCTCCTTAAAGAGGATCGCAGACAGAGTATTCTGACTGTCTTTAACTGGACCGATGCAACGAGGTCTCATACGATCGATCTCGCGGCAGCGGGGCTGCCGGCCACCGGAGACTATGTAATCACAGATGTCCTGGACGCAAAGGAGACACTCAGCTTAAAAGCCGGCATGCTTGATCTTGATCAGCCAGCACATTCGGTACGCGTCCTAAAAATAGTCGATTCAAAAGTTCCTGCCGCTCACCCCAACGTCACCGCAGACCATCCTTCTACAGGAGAAGCTGGAGAAACGCTCACGTTCTCCGCCAGGAACAAGGGAGAGGAGCCGGTACTGTCTTTTAAGTGGGATTTTGGAGACGGCGTGACTCTAGAAGGTGACCAAGTGAGGCACACTTACACAGAGCCGGGCGAATACGTTGTGCACTTTAAGGCGACTGGCCTCGACGATCTAAGTTCCGAAGATCAGTTCACGGTCCGGATTTCCGGCCACATGCCAACAATCTTCGACCCACCGAATATTCATCGCCTTCAATCTACTGAGTGAAGTGGCCCCGCCCAGACCCAAACTTAGGAATGCGGGCGGCAGATCACTTGGGCGCTAATGATTTCTCTGTGTCATCGAGATAGCGCTTCGGTACGGGGATGGCCATCGAACCACTGATGGTCACTGGGTAATCCCTTTCGAAGGAGAGGCCGTCTACTCCCTCGACTCGAAGATGAGCCACAAAGCTGTCTGCATGGGTATAAGCATGCGTTAGGGTGGCGCCGTCCGTAATCACTCCGTCTCCAAAGTCCCAGTGATAAGCAATTGCCGGAACCGGGCTGTCAGGTGCGGCTGCCTTGAAAAGAAGATCTTGGCTGACCTTTCCGTGAGTGGGAACCTCGGCGACTACTGAGGGCGGCTGTGCGGGAATGGAATCGTCCAGAATTTTGAATAGCTCTACAGAGTGGACCGGCAGCTTTTCGACCTGTAATCCAGTGGAGCTAAATCGAGGTTGTTCCTCCGGCTTGAACACATCCAGGACGTGATAATGATGATCCGGCTGGAGTGCGAGGTCAGAGAAACTGAATTCATGCGAGTTTAACCGTTCGGTCCAGTTGAAAACTGCAAGCATCGCCTGCCGCGCATCTTCCTGAAGAAGAAAGACTCCTGGCTGCTCATCTTCGCGGCGATAGGTCATCAGGTCTAGAGGCAGTGACGATTTGCCGAGCCTTACCATCTGCAAGAGGTCAGGATTTGTGACCAGCGCAACGCGTTCGGCGTCCTGGCCTAACGTAGGCAAGTCATCCCCAATTTCGAACATGCCCCCTGATACCGCGGCCAGGGTTACAGAAACCTGCGCCTCCTCCAGCGTAAGCGGCGCCTGGATTTGACGCTCTTCAATCAACTGGCGAGAGACCGTCAATGCGTCCGGATCGCTGAAGAAAAAATTGTGCTGCATGTAGTAGCGTGCTGCGATGCCGGGCGCGGCCTCTTTGCTGCGCCGGAAGGTGTGCCCGGTGTCCTGCGAAAGACGGCCTTCATCTACCAGTCCGACAGGATTCAACATCGGGCTTCCGTCCTTGTCTAACAAGACGTGCTCGCCGACCGCTTCGCGAATGATCTGCAGACCAATCCGCTGGGCTTCGAGCGCGGTCGTATGAGGCCGATAGTAGTCGCCCTCAACGGCGGTGTTGTCCATGAAGTCCAGCTTGATGTAAGCGGCTCGCCAGTCTTTTGCAAGGGTTCGATAAGTAGTGCGGAGATACTCCTGTGCCTCCGGATTTGTTACATCCAGGACGAATAGCACTTCCTTACCAGCTTCATCCCCGATCCCGATGTTGATCGGTTCGCTCTGCGAATTGTGCAGTAGCCAATCCTTGTGGTGCTCATAAACCCAGGAGCGGTCGCTGACTTCAAACGGAGCCGTCCAAAATCCCATTTTTAGCCCCAAGCTGCATACCTTGCGGGCCGGCGTCGCCAGTCCGTTTGGAAACTGGGCAGCATTTGGAGTGGTGTATTCCCCGCGAGCGTAGGCATATCCAAGATCAAGGTGGAAATAGTCGAAGCCGAGTGGTTTCAAGTGCTCGGCCAGCCATTGTGCGTTGGACCAGGCATTCCCCTCAGTGATATCAGAATAAAAGGCAGTCCAACTCCACCAGCCGAGCATGGGACCCGTTCCAGAGCGGCTGTGATGAAGCAGCCGGATGGCGTCGCCATAAGTATTGAGAATCGCATGATAGTTATTTCCCAGCGCAAACATTAGACGCTCAGAGTCGATTTCAGAACCTGGAGCCAGGGGCAGACTCAATTCCAACAGATTCTTTGCGGGACCGTGCCTTAAGCCGGACTCGGGGTCAGTGGCTTGGATCTCCGTTGTTCCCGTTGAATCTACTGTGTATGAGCCGATTCCCGGCCGGTGCATAGCATCCGGGTTGACCTTTAGGTGCATGATGGTCAGAAAACGATCGGAACTGAGAGCGCCAAAAAAAATAGACCGCCTGCTCTGCGGGTTATAGATCAGCTGACTGCCGACAGCGCGGAGCATCCCGCCTGGTGCCTGGTTGAGGTCATAGATTTTCAGTGGCGGCCAGTCTTCGCTGAAGCTATCGGAAAGAACCCGATCGCTGCTCTCGGAATCCCCCATCTTCAGGGGTCGATCGCCAAGCGCTTCGACGGACCGGACCGACTGAACGGTGACCGACTGCACGGTATGGTTCTGAACTGTTACGGTTATGTCGCCAGCGTCGATATTGTCGTAGAGCCGAACAACATAGATAAGCTCCGGACGGGAAGGCAAGCCGGTGCACTGAACCGTGACTGTCCGGCCATGCCCGAGGGTATCACTGAAAGAGGATTCGCTGACGAGGTGCGCCGGGTAGTCGCTCGAAGTGATCCAGGTATGATCCATCTCCACGGCAGCCCGGGCATGAATTACGATGTGGTTCTGTTGCCCGATTTCATAGGAACCGTCGCCGGCATGCACGACGACAGATTCCCCGCGATTCATCAGGGTGGTATCCGCGGCGTGCGCGAAATTTGCCATGCTAAGGACCGCCGCCACAGCAGTATTTCTTGGCAACGCCCAACAAAAGCAACGACTGAGTCTCGTTTTCCTAACCATGCTGAATTGCGTCATCTCTTAAGGTGGAGTGGACTCTCGCAAGAACGCTCCGTACTTTGGTGCGGAGCGACAGGCTGAGCATTCTTCTCCGGATTTCTTCCGCTTGCGTTTTGGCGTGAACCGCGTGGAGAGTGATCTCTAATAACGATCCGCAACGCAGGACCCAGCGCGACCCATTTTGAGCTTCAGAATAGCCCGCGCAGCGAAAATAAACAAACAAAACAATAATAAAAACAATAAAACGCACCATGGTTCTTGTTAGACTGAGAACGCCACTGAAACCTGCTCGATTGCGAATGTCCAGAAGCTCTTTCAGCTTCGGTGAAACAGCCGCTAACCCGCATGGTCACTCCAGAGGCCGCTCTTTCACAGTCGAAAGAACGGTGAAAGGAGTTCCCGATCATCCGGTGTCCAATCCCGGTACAAAAGTGAGAGTAGTAATGGGAAGAAAATTCCCGAAGGAACAGAAGTTGAAGCCGAAGAACTGCGAGTTCTGAAAGACTTGATGATTACTCAGTTCGATGTAACGATCGCCGGAGAGATCAACCTCGATCTCATATTGTATGGATTGCCCGAAGGCATTGCGGTCGATCGGGAGATTCTTGCTACAGATTTTCAGCTAACGTTGGGCAGCTCTTCCGCCATTCTGGCGCACAATCTCGCTGCTCTTGGGGTCAGGGTTGGGTTTATCACGCGTCTCGGCAACGATGAGTTAGGAACAATCGCTCTCGATCGGCTCAGCGAGACCCACGTAGACCTCTCACGAGTGATCCGCACTGACGGCCCCACCAAGACCGGGGTGACGATTCTGCTGGACCATCGTGGTTCGAGAAGAATCCTCACCTATCCGGGCGCTATGTTCGAGATGTCGAGAGCCGATGTTGATCTTGATTATCTCGCCTCTGCCCGGCACTTTCACCTCTCCTCGCTCTTCCTGCACAAGGCGCTTCAGCCCGATCTGCCCTCGGTCTTTGCTGAGCTGAAAAGGCGCGGGATGACCATCTCTCTCGATACCAATGACGATCCCGACGATGACTGGGACGGAGTCCTCGAAGAGCTGCTGCAGTACGTTGACGTTCTTCTGCCGAATGCCGACGAGGTGCGCCGGATCGCAGGGCGAGAGACGGTTGAAGAGGCGCTGGATGTGCTTTCCTTGAGGGTACCGTTGATCGCGGTCAAGAGCGGAAGCAAGGGGGCTATCGTGCAGCATGGCAAAGAGCGTTTTCGCGTGGCACCCATTGCCGTCGACACCGTTGACACCATCGGTGCTGGGGATAGCTTCAACGCGGGATTTCTGGCTGCATGGCTCAGCGGAGCCGATCTGCGTGCCTGCGCGGCGGCAGGCAACATAACTGGGGGGCTTTCAACCCAGAAACCCGGCGGAACCGAAGCATTCCGAAATTCAGAATTTCGGGACGGGTTTTTAAGCCGTCATGGATTCCCGAGGTTTAAGGTCTCAAGTCCAGGATGATTCATACGGATTCTTGCATTTAGCCCGACGCAGCAGCAAGAGAGGATTTTCTTTCACCATGGTTACGAGCGCAGATCACGAACTATCCGCTCCCGGACTCCGGCGCGCGCTCAAGCTCCGTCACCTGATCTTGTACGGCATCATCATCATCCAGCCGACTGCGCCCATGAGCATCTATGGTGTGGTCAGCAACGCCGCCCGTGGGCACGTGGTTACGACCATCCTCATTGCGATGGTGGCCATGCTTTTCACCGCAGTAAGTTATGGCCGGATGGCCCGCGTTTATCCCAGTGCCGGATCCGCTTACACCTACGTAGGGAGTGAAATTCATCCGTTCGCCGGTTATGTGGTGGGCTGGTCCATGCTGATGGATTACATGCTCAATCCGATTATCTGCGCCATTTGGTGCAGCGCCGCTGCGCAGAACGTGCTTCCTCAAGTCCCCTATGCCGCGTGGGTTGTGGCCTTCGTCCTTTTATTCACCGGTCTCAATCTGCGCGGAGTACAGACCTCGGGACGCGTCAATGGGTTGCTGGCTCTCTTCATGAGCCTCGTGGTGGTCATCTTTCTCGCCTACGCGGTCCGTTACATCGCCATGGTGGCGCGACCTGTGGGAGGGCAGTGGCTGCTGCCGTTTTATGATCCGGCAACGTTCTCTGCTGCCCGACTCTTTCATGGTTCTTCGATTGCCGTGCTGACCTATATCGGCTTCGACGGCATCTCAACCATGTCGGAAGAGGTTGAGAATCCTCAACGCAATATTTTGTTGGCCACGGTTTTCACCTGCCTCGCGATCGGAATATTATCTGCGATTGAAGTGTATGTGGCCCAGTTGGTCTGGCCGGGGCGCTTTCCGTTTCCGGCCTCCATCGTAGATACGGCTTATGTGCAGGTCGCGCTCAGGGTCGAAGGCAAGTATCTCTTCCATTTGTTGAATGCAACCCTGCTCGTCGCCAACATGGGTTCCGGTATCGCGGCGCAGTTCGGTGCTGCCCGGCTGCTCTATGGAATGGGACGTGAAAATGCGCTGCCCAGGAGGTTCTTCGGCTCCGTGAGCGCGAAAACCGGCATTCCACGGAACAATGTACTGCTTTTGGGGGCTATGACACTGGTTGGCGCCTCCTTGCTCAGCTTTGAGAAAGGTGCGGAGTTGCTTAATTTTGGCGCGTTCATCGCCTTCATCGGAGTCAACGCCGCAGCGTTGATCCACTATAAGTTCCGCTCCCGGGAAAAGGTCGTCTTCGCGGCAACGGTGCCGCTCTGCGGCCTCCTGGTATGCACTTTCATCTGGCTCAATCTCAATATTGACGCCAAACTGCTTGGCAGCGCGTGGCTAGCGGTCGGATTGCTACTCTATTTCGTGATGCAGAGAAGAAAACGTAACGCGTTCCGGTGATCCCGCAGTGAGCAGCGATGAATCGCTAGCTACTTTCCGTCGCAAAATGGCTGAATTTGGGATGACTCGGCTTTGCGGGGGGATGAAGCTATAGTTTCGCCCGCTGCTTCCGCAGAGCGGAGAGTGTCGATTCTGATGGTCTTAAGTGCGGGC
>JBAVYX010000412.1:0-3175 GCA_049588475.1 Silvibacterium sp.
GATCTCCGTGGCACATCTGTACAATCTGCGCCGCAGCCAGGGTTACCGCGAGCGGCGTTTGCACTACACAAAGACACGGCCCACGGCGGTGCTGATCGGCGAGCGGCGGAGGCCGGATCCTCAAGGCCAGCCTGGTTATTTACGCCTGGACCCCAAGAAGACCGACTTGTCCGTCCACTCTCAAGCCGATCTCAACAAGGTAGCTCTGCGACTCAATCAACGCCCGCGAAAGACCTTGGGCTTTGAAAGTCCGGCGAGTAAACTGCAAGCCAGTGTTGCATCGACCGGTTGAGCCCGCCGGCGATTTGAGTAAGTTGGACTCTGGCGGCACGAAGTTTCCGAAAGGGGAACTTTCGGGCGTTGGGGCGTTGAGACAGACTCTCGACCTCTGGGCGACTACCGTATGATTTCCTGCGGCTCATTTGTCGCCGGGAGGCGCGGATCGGGGACGGGATAACCAATCGCAAAATGATATACAACCTGTCCTTGTTCAGGTATCAAATTGAGATGACGGTGTACCTCATCATCGTAGAAGGCACCGATGCCCGTCGCACCCAGTCCAAGCGCTTCAGCGGCGAGGTAAAGGCGGTGGCCAATAGCACCCGCTTCAAAATGTACGTAGCGATAGCCACGATCGCCATAGCTGCGAGCGGCGCGCTCGAGATCCCCGATCATCGAAAAGGTCACGCAGGCGTTACCGGCCAAGTCCTGCCCGAGGCTCAGACCAGCGGCCGCGACACGCTGGTCGCCACTCTTGGTCTGCTCCAACTCGGCCCGCTCCGGCCAGAACCTGTAGACACCGGGTTGTAACCCATCAACGCGGTGAGCATACAGATATAGTTGGATGAAGCGCGTGCCAGCAAAGTCAGCCGACAATGGCAGGGCTGCAATGGCGAGGATGGCGGAGAGTTCCGCCAATGACATTGATCGCTTTCCACCCAGGAAGTCGAGCGCCGAGCGTCGCATGCGGGCAACCTCGCCAAAGCTGCGAGTCGATAAAGCCGGAGAAGGCAGCTTAATGTCGCCGGAGCCAGTTGAGGCCGACGGTGCGAAGGAGGTTCCACTGCTCCCACTGCTACTTCGTTTCGTGGCGGAGTGTATGCGGTCAATCAATGGGTGAACAATCGTTTCCCTTGAAAGCTGGTTCGCCTTCCCGCCGAACCAGACAGTCTCGCCGGTCTCTGCTTCGCGCACTGGAATGGACTCGCGCTGCAGACTGACGATCAGCATTGGCCACTCGTCACTGTTAAGGTGAAACATCCGCGTCACGTCGTCGTCCACGAAGTGTCCAGCCGCGATGTGCTCGCAACCGATAGCCTGCGCGGAGAGTGCAAGCGCCTGCCATGCGTGCCCCATGTCGTGCAGGCAGTACCGATACGCCCGCTCTCCATACTTCCACGCCTCGCGCCACACGATAGTGGTCAAAACAAACACAATTGGCGCAGAGCCGATGGCTGGCATCGTTGCAGAGTCTCCGTGTCCACGCGTCTCCGCCATGTGCCTGGATGGATCGTAGTGATACAACCCATCCGGCCACCCGTTCAGGCCCCGTGTCAGGAAGTGAAATTCCGTCGGGTGCAGGTTCCCGGAGGACGGATTCACTCTTAGCGCATACTTTTCTGCGGTTAAGGGGGCACGCTTCGAGGCGCTGATTGCGGCGGAATAGAAGAGAAGCTGCGAGAGGAAAGCTGGTCCGTCGCCCGCCGGCGTATTGCCAGAGGTACCCTGAAGCACGTCGAATGCTGGTATTTCAGGGGCAGGCGGATCTGCGGGCAGATCGAGTACCGGCACGCCTTCGTAATAACGAAATGGATCAGGCATGTTCGTCCAGTCGAGGACGTGCCCCGCTCGCCTTAGCGATTCAACGCTATGCTTTGTGGCTTCGTGATAATCGCGCCACGTCATTGCCGCTTAGACGGACTCCGCTGATACTACCGCCGATTCGATGCTCGATCCTAGCATCGAGAATCATCGCGCCACCGAGGGCGTTCTCTGGTCAGTCTCGATTTTGCCCCGAAACAGGTCCATATTCGTCATATCACAGCAATAGAGTTGGCGCTTACACACCGCAACTAAGGGAGCTGCATTCCGGAAACACCTTACCACTCAACAGGAGTACACCGTCCAACAGCACATCCGCACGAATGAATCCCCAGCGATGGGCGCATAGTGCGTCGAAAGGGAGATTACGCAAAAGAGGATGACGGTGTTTAGCACTCGGAGCGCTTTTACTGAAAACGCGACTTTCCAGGCGCTTCAGTTCGCCGCACTGCGACCAATGTCCAAGGCCTTTCAATTAAGACAGTTTGACCGTCATGTTTTCAATTTTCCCGTGAACGGGAACGGTGCCCGATCAAAGTAGTCGAGGGAGACGGGCGAACCGAGATCGATTCCCACGTCGAAACTCTTGCTGGCGGTAAAGGCACCGGCCACGTTGCGCTGGACCGTTGTGCGGGCGACCTCTGCTCCATCGACCGAGAGCACAACGTCGGCAGTACGCCGGGTTTTGCGATCTTCGATCTTGTTGCCAGGCGGAATCTTGTCTGGCGACGGGCGATATAGCGCTCGATGACCATCATGTCGTACTCGTAGAGAAGTTCGCCCTTGTCCATGTAGAGAGCCATTCCTCCGCCAGCGCCTCCGAGCGCATAGAGAACGTCTGAGGCGTTGTCGCCGAATTCGACTGTGAGAGTTACGCGATTGCTTTCGCGGCAAATACCTGGCGCTGCGAACTCAGCTATGCGTCTCGTCGTCGAGTCAAATTGCCAACTTGTCCCGACCGTAGTGAAGCGAAGTGGAGGGACCTGCGGTTTTAGCGGGCCTATCGTGGGAATGTTTTTCGACCCAGCCGCAGCGTGTGGCATCGATCAGTCTGCCGTCCTCCTGCTGTGAAGATGGCAGCTGAGACCGACGGTATACATCATCTCGTCGATGCCGGGGTTGGCGGGCACGAGGCGGGCATTCGAAAAGTGGAAGTCGCCGGCGCCGAGACGAATCTCCCAGTCGTGCGTGAGACGAAGCTCCGTGCCCACGGTCTCCTGAAGCGTGAAATTCAGGTAGGCGCCATCGGGCGAGAGGGCCTTCTGCGTGTATCCGACAACGCCGCCCTTGATAGTGAAATAGGGCTTCAACACCTTGCCGTCGCGCCAGAGCATGCGAAGGCCGACCGGCGTGA
>JBAVYX010000413.1:0-15109 GCA_049588475.1 Silvibacterium sp.
ATTACTTTGATCAACTCAATCACGAAAAACTCACGCGCTATTTCGTTAAACGGCTAACCCGGCTTGGCCACAGGGTCACCATCGAACCCTGTTCGGCTGCGGCCTAATATCTGTTTCAGGAGAGCTAGGGGCTATGAGATTTTGAGATGTGGGTTTGCAAAATGTTCTATTTCCTGAAGCTGGTCCCCTCCAGCTCCGAGTTGACCACAGGCCGGTACCCACCTAGCTGTCCAACGATCCTCACCACCTCAGGTTCCTTACCCTCCAATACCCACACCATCACATCTTTCGGCTGAAGGCCGATCAGCGTCGCAATCACGCCCACGATGCCGCCCAACTCAGGATGAATGCGTTTTCCACCCTCGGAGTGCTCCACAATAAACCGATGCATTGGGCTTTGGATATGTCTTACTGAAATTGGTTCACCAAGCCTTGCAGTTCCCGCCGTCATTCCCCATAAAACGACGACCAAGAAATCGCTTCGCCTCATCAAATACCTTGTTCTAAAAGCTTACACGTCTTCACATCGCAGCTCTACCGGCTCCAAAATGACGATTTGTACAGAATGACCCGCCAAACTGCTTTCTGGACGTCTACTAGAAAGATGGAATCCCGCAACAATATTGATGGAACATCCAGTGAAATTGATGGAACATCCAGTGAACTAGGAGCAATGCTTTGCAAGAAGAAGTTCTGATCATTGGTGGTGGAGTGGCAGGCTGTGCCGCTTCGATTGCACTCGCTCGCAAGGGACGGTGCGTCACGCTGATTGAACGCGAGCCCACACCGCGCCATAAGGTCTGCGGAGAGTTTCTAAGCGGCGAGGCCCTTGAGGATCTGCATGCGCTCGGCATCGACGTGGCCTCGCTAGGCGCCGTGCCCATCGACTACGTTCGCCTCGCCGCCGCCAGGCGCGCCGCTGAGGCTCCGTTGCCTTTTCCCGCGGCCTCGCTCACGCGCAAGGCGCTTGATACAGCGCTCCTTGCCGAGGCCGTCGCGGCCGGAGTCCGCGTAGAGCGCGGTCGCAGTGTGCAGTCGCTCAGTCGCACGACAGGAAACGTGTGGCAGGCTACGCTCGATGACGGTACCACCCGTGAAGCTCCAACCGCCTTTCTCGCCACGGGCAAGCACGATCTGCGCGGCCACGGTCGCCCGAAGGACCCTCACCAATGGGTCGCCTTCAAGATGTATTACCGACTGTCTGCCGCCCAGACCGCTGACCTCGCGGATGCCTCCGAGTTGACGCTCTATTCCGGAGGTTACGGTGGTATCCAACCGGTGGAAGACGGCATTACGAATTTCTGCTGTGTGGTGCAACGGCGGTATTTTGCACGTTCAGGTCTTCGCTGGGAGGGCCTCCTTGCGAAGATGCAGCAGGACTGTCCCCACCTCGCGATGCGGCTTGACGGTGCGGAACCGCTGCTCCACAAACCGATCACCATCACCCATATCCCGTACGGTTACATCCGCCGCGCAACCGAGGATGGGCTCTACTGTATCGGCGATCAGGCAGCCGTAATCCCCTCGTTCACCGGCGATGGCATATCCATCGCCCTGCATACTGCCCGCCGTGCCGCCGCTGCCTATCTAGCCGCGGAGCCGGCGCTGGTCTTTCAGTCAAAACTGCGCTCCGCAATGCTGCCCCAGATGCGTCTTGCTGAGGTCGCCGCCGACGGCTTGAACAACGCACTCGCGCGCGCTGTCCTGCCGTTCTGTCTCAGGGTCTGGCCCGGCGCGATGCGCGTAACGGCTAGACTCACGCGCGTCGCCCAGCCCGCCGCGGATGCTCGACAAGCGTTCGCTAACTGAAATCGAGACACGCCAAAACAACTCTCGGCAGTTAAACGTTTTAGGGGAGATGATGCAATGAAATCCTTCGCAGTCGTAGCCCTCGCGCTCATATTCGCTACAGCCACACTCGCCCAGCGTCAGACCTTCGCCGTCAACCCCGATGCCAGCGAGGTCAAGATAAAACTGAACACGACCCACGAAGTCGTCAACGGCACGTTTCACATTCAATCCGGATCGATTGAGTTTGACCGCAGCAATTCTAAGATGTCGGGTTCGGTGGCCGTACTGGCCGGCAGCGGGAAGACCGGTAACGACAGCCGCGATAAGAAGATGAATAAGGACATTCTCAAAGTGGACCAGTACACGACCGTCTCCTTTGCGCCGAAAACCTACACCGGGACAATCGCGCCTCGTGGCGACTCAACCATTCAGGTGAGCGGAGTGTTCACCCTACTTGACAATCCTCACGACCTGACGATTCCGATACAGATTCACATGGATGGATCGAAGGCGACGGCGAGGGCGCAATTCGTCGTTCCCTATGTTCAGTGGGGGCTCAAGAACCCAAGCTTCATGTTCTGGAAAGCTGAGAATGACGTTGCGATTGATCTCAATCTCGTTGGCCTGATTTCTAACTAACCGACCATCCTGTTTGCACGCTGTAATAGGGCCATTCCGTTTTAACTGCACTCGCTTTTTTATTGATCTCAATCGGAGCCACAAAGAGCTATGCCCAATTCCGTGTCTCGCCCTACGCTGACACGCAGACGTTTGCTCAACTTTCTGGAATGGCAGTCGGCTTACTCGCATTGTCCGGCACGGCTCGCGCTGCGGCGGCGTTCACCCGATATTGGCGCCGGCGCAATTGTGCTCAGGGATAAGTTCGCCTATACACGCGGGGACAGGTGGCCGTGAACCACTAGAACGTGGATTGGACAGGACGTTTCAGGAGGGGTTAATCCTATGATGCAAGTGGGCTACTCCATGGATGGAACTTTCAGTTTTCGGCCATTCTACCCATTTCGACAAGCGAGTTAGCCTTCATTTTGTGCATCACCCAAATGGGTTGGATCTCCACAAGCAATATCAGGAGGATCCCGGACTTGAGAGTGAGCGTTTGATTGCATCGACCTATCTACGGATCTTCTCAACTACTCATGATGAAGGGCCCATTTCTGTGTTTCCCGCCCATATGTTCCCACACACGGACCGGCCAAACCGTATGGTGCTTACGCAGGCAGTCGTTACGCGGCTGACCAGATGTCTTTTTCTGTTGCTGGTGTTCTCTGCATGCAGTCTTGCTTCAGCGCAGGACAACTACGAAATTCAGGTATATGGTTCGGAGACAGTAGCGCCGAAGACGACGATGGTTGAGTTGCACAGCAATTTCACGGCAGATGGTTCGAAGCCTCTGCCTGGATCGGTCTATGCAGCCGATCGGCTGTATCCGACCAACCACGCGCAGCACGAGACAGTTGAGATTACTCAGGGCATTACGAACTGGTCGGAAGTAGGCTTTTACATCTTCACCAGCTCGCGCAGCGGACAGGGTGTGCAGTGGGTGGGCGATCATATCCGACCGCGTGTGCGCGTTCCGGATAGCTGGCACTGGCCAGTGGGCGTAAGCCTTTCAACAGAGATAGGCTACCAGCGTCGGGACTTTTCGACCGACACGTGGACGTGGGAGATTCGGCCCATTGTTGATAAGCAGATCGGGCGCTGGTATTTTGCTGTGAACCCCGCGTTTGAGCGGTCATTTCATGGACAGAGTGTCTCGCAGGGTGTGGGATTTGCCCCCAGCGCGAAGTTTAGCTACGACTTCAACAAATACATCTCGGGTGGGCTTGAATACTATGCCGACTATGGAAGTCTGCGTGACATCTACTCCTTTCACAACCAGCAACAGCAGTTTTTCCCGGCGATTGATCTGAACGTCTCTCCTGACTGGGAGATCAACTTTGGCGTAGGCGTGGGGGTGACCGCGGGCACCGACCACCTTATTGTGAAGGCCATCGTGGGCCGCCGATTCGACTGGACCCATCACCGCGAAGGAAGTTCTGAGAGCACACAATGAGCCTCGGCAAGGGGACAAATCGCCGTGAATTTATCGTGCAGGCAGGGATTACTGCACTTGGTACCTCTGTGGCCATGCAAGCGTTGGCGCAGGTGCAACCGGCGGCAGATTACCGACTGGAGATTGCGCCACTGAAGCTGGAAATAGCTCCCGGCAAGGTGGTTCATACGGTTGCCTACAACGGCCGCGTACCTGGACCGCTGATCCGCTGGCCGGAAGGAAAACCGGTCACAATCGACGTCGTGAATCGAAGCGACATTCCGGAAACCGTGCACTGGCATGGCTTGTGGATACCGTCAGACCAGGACGGCGCGATGGAAGAAGGCTCACCGATGATTGCGCCAGCAGCCCAACTCCGGTACAGCTTTACGCCGCGTCCAGCGGGGCTGCGCTGGTATCACACGCATACCTATGCCGGGCACAATTTGAAGCGGGGCACTTATACCGGGCAGTTTGGATGCTTCTACATCGAGCCGAAGAATGAGCCGGGCGCATACGATCAGGAGATTTTTCTCACACTGCACGACTGGAACGCCTACATGGGTGGGGCAGGCGACGCCTCTATGGACGCCTTCTACGACTATTCAACTGTCGGCGATCGCATGCTCGGCCATGGCGATCCCATTCGCGTGAGCGCTGGTCAGCGTGTCCTCTTTCGTGTGCTCAACGCAAGCGCGACAGTGACGCACTGGCTCGCGCTGGCTGGACACGCCTTGACTGTAATTGCGATGGATGGAAATCCTGTTCCGGTCCAGTCGAGCATGAATGCGGTGCGGCTCGCGCCGGCGGAGCGCATCGATGTGATGGCTCAGATGAATCAGTCGGGCGTGTGGGTGCTGGGTGAGACGCGCGCGGAGTTCCGCAAGGCGGGGATGGGCGTGGTGGTGGAATATGCGGGCCAGCAGGGCGAGGCGAAGTGGATCGATCCTCCGGAAACGATTTGGGAGTATCGATCATTTGCAAAGCAGGAGCTGGTTGCGGCTGAGCCTGATGTGCGGATCCCTCTAGTGTTTACATCGAAATTTCGGGGCCACGGAGAATTTGACTACTGGATGATCAACGGCAAATCATTCCCAAAGACAGATACGATCGCGCTCGATCAAGGCAAGAGGTACCGAATTGCGATGCAGAACCGCAGCACCGACGATCATCCTGTGCATTTGCACCGTCACACATTTGAGGTGACGAGTCTGGACGGCAAGCCACTGTCAAGCCTGCACAAAGACGTTGTAATAGTAAAGGCGAACGGCACGGCCGAAGTTGATTTTGTCGCGTCGAATCCCGGACCATCGCTCTTCCATTGTCATCAGCAGACGCATATGGATCTTGGATTCATGATGTTGTTTCGCTATACCTGAAGAACAAAAGACAGACGCCCATCAGTCGAGAACGATCGTACGTTGAAAGAAGGAACCTGGGCAGCGTGGCTCCTCGATGTGCTGAAGCCCCAAGTGCAGGAAATCGTAGCTGTAATCCGCGCCGCAATGCCTTATTGAAAGAGGGCAGCAAGACGAGCTGGTTGACGCGCCGAACTGCTATGCGCGGTCTAAGCACGGCCTGACGGACCCGCGTTAGCAGATAAATCCGTTTAAATTACGCCATTTGCCTGCACATATCCTGCACAATTAAAAACCTACGCCTTATCTTATTTAAATACAGGATGACAAAGTCAGGAGTGTTCGAAGGTGGGCGGCTAGTCGCCTTCTTCGAGGTGGAAAGTAAATTCTTCGATCACCGGATTGGTGAGGACTTCGCGCGCGATACGCTCAATCTCTGCGCGGGCAGCGGCGGCGTCGAGCTGGTCGCTGAGCTTCAGCACGAAGTATTTTCCCTGGCGGATATCTTCGATTCCCTGGTATTGCATCTTCTTTAGTGCATTGTGGATGGCCTGCCCCTGCGGATCGAGGACAGTTTGCTTGAGAGTTACGTAGACATGAGCCTTCATCGTGCCCGATTATAAACTCAGACACTGCCCGCTACGCACAGGGAATGCCTGCGCTGGCTATCTCTAAAGACAGGAAACTCATGGTCAACTATCTGGAACTGCCGATTGGCGACAGGATGCCCGAAGTCGTCGAAGCGGTGATTGAGATTCCCGCCGAGGGGATCAACAAATATGAGTACGACAAGAAGCTGCACGTCTTTCGGTTGGACCGCAATCTTTACTCGCCGGTGCATTATCCGGGAGACTACGGGTTTATTCCTTCAACATTGAGCGACGACGGCGACCCGCTGGACGTGCTGGTTCTGGTGGATGCGGCTAGCTTTCCGGGTTGCGTGATGCAGGTGCGTCCCATTGGCCTCCTGGATATGCTGGACCAGGGTGTACTGGACGAGAAAGTACTGGCTGTGGGGAAGAACAATCCCCGGTACACGGATGTGTGGAACTATTCGGAGATTTATCCGCATATGCTGAAGGAAATCACTCACTTCTTCTCCATTTACAAGGATCTTGAAGGCAAGCGCGTGGAGATCCACGGATGGCATGACGCGGCATACGCACGGGACCGGGTGATACGGTCCGCGGCTAACTTTAAAGAAACCAAAGCGGCGCAGAAAGAAGGCCTAATCACCCGATGAGGCGGCCTGCAGCCCTTTGGGGACAGCGGGCCCGGACCAGGCGCCGCGTGAAATCCAGTAGAAGACGGGTCCGGCAAGGGCCACCAGGAGCCCGAAGAGCAGGGCGGGCATATGCGCCATGCGCTCGTCTCGCGCCGAGAAAGCGGCGTAGATGATGAGCGCGGTGGGCATTACCCCAAGGGCAATAACGGTCGCGAGATTGCCCGCACGGAAGGGGCGGGCAAGGTTGGGTTCGCGCAGACGCAGCACCACGAGCGCAACGAATTCCAGGATGAGGCTGCCGCCGTAGAGCATCAGGTCGATCGAGATGAGCCGTTCGAAGCTGAACTGGAGCGCCAGAGCCCAGGCAGTGGCGCAGACCAGCACCGCAACCCAGGGCACTCCCTTGCGATTACGGCGGCTCAGGGACGGCGGGAGCATGCCGTCCTCGGCAAGCGCCACAGGCAAACGCGCGTAGGACATCGTGAGAGCGTTGAACATGCCCAGGCCGGTGAGGGCCCCTCCGAGTACGATGGCGACTCCAAGCCAGTGGCCAGCAAGCGCTGTTGCCGCATCGGCCCAGGATCCGGTGGTAAACTGCGTGATCGTCACGCCGGCGAAGCCGATGGCGACCAGCGGAATGACATAAGTGATGGTCACGGCGGCTACGCTCAGGAACATGGCGCGGGGGTAATTGCGCTGTGGATTGTCGACTTCCCTGGCCACGGTCGAGGCGTTGTCCCAGCCCATGTAATTCCATAGGGCTACAAGGATTGCAGTCGAGAGGCCTGCGCCGTTTGTTTTAGTCGATGTCCACACGGTGTTCGCGTGTAGATGATGCCAGCCATGCCACGCGGCGGCCGCAACCAGGACGACGAAAGGCGAAAGCAGGAGGACGAACAAGCCGATGGAGCCTTCTCCGACAGCCGGCGCGCCACGCAGATTCCACAGACAACAGAGAGCGATCAGAGCGAGTTCCCAGAGGGTTCCGCGCGAACCTGCAGTCCATGCGGGAAAAAGCCTGCCGAGGTAGAGCACAAAAATGGTGGGATAAATGGCCATGTCAAAGATGCTGGCCGTGAGCGAAAGCCACGCTTCCTGGTATCCCCAGAATGGGCCAAGGGCGCGCCGCACCCAAACGTAGAAGCCGCCTTCGGCGGGGATGGCGCTGGCCAGCTCACCGATCATAAGCGCGGTGGGAAGACTCCAGATGAGGGGGAGAATAAGCAGAATGGCGAGAGCCTTGAGATAACCGGCTCCGCCCAGGATGTCTTCAATACCGTAGGGGCCGCCGGCCACCATGAAGTAGGTAGCGGCGGCGAGCGGCACGAGGCGCAGGCTGCGGCGCGCCTTCGCGGCCTGTACGGCGGATTGTGGTAACCGTGTGACCTCGGTGGTCCCCAGTGGATAAAGGTTATCGCGAAATGGGACCCACCCGATTGAAGAAACACCCAAGAACACAAGAAAGCCCCGCCAACGATGGCGGGGTTTTCTTGTTGACTCCGTTAAGACGCCTTGCGGGTGGGAATGTCGGGTCGGACGCTGCCGGGGACGCCACCCGAGACGTTGCCAGGATAGAAACGTTGGACATGTCCGAAAATCTGGACGCGAGCATTTTCGGGTCCAGTCTCCCAGGTTTCATCGTTTGCGACGGTTTCGGCTTCGTACCGAATCCGGCCGTGATTTTGCTCGAGAATTCGCTCAGCTTTCGCATTCAATTCGCCCGCGTTCACGGTGACAATGGCACCGCCTCGGCCGATCTCCCGCGCGAGACGTTGCGCATATGCCTGTGGGATTCCCATGCCAGTAAACGAAGTTTCAAAGGCCGAACCAGAATAAGGATAGTCAGACTCGGGATAGGTTTGGAGATGCCCTTCGCCGGTGCCAAAGCTGTTGTCGGCAACGACTTTCCTCCGGGTTCGAACGTCAGTCTCCTCTCCTGAGAAGATATGTTTCAGCTTGTCCCACCAGGATGGTCCTTCGTCCTGGTTCTCTTCGTCGAAACCTCGTGCGACCGGCACGGTCGTGGAACGAACCACTCTGGGCTGGTCGACTCTTGACTGGTCCAAAAAGTAATCAGACATGGGAGCGCTCGTGGATGAGCGCAGAGTACTGGGGATGTTGGTTGGCAGGTCGCTGGGGATTTCCGAGCCGGGTATCGGCCCGGGCCGGCTCGCACCGGAGGTTCCAGTGCCGGAACCTGTTGACAAACCGGAGGGCGTCACTCCACTCGTGTCCGATGAGGCTCCTGAGAATGTTGTTCCTGAGCCGACGTCGCCAATGGTGGAAGGGGTGTCATCGATGAATGGACGAGCGGGCGAACCACGGCTGAGAGCAGATGCGCTGGCGCCGCTGTGAAAGGCGGCTCCAATTTCGTTGACGGGGAAGCCTTCATTGAGAAGTTCATCGATTGCGCGTTGAGCGTCTTCGCCACTCTCGAACCACGCGACGACCGTACCACCTGTTGAGCTATTCAAATCGCGGTTGCTTGTCATGGGGCCCTTCTAATGTGAATCTGAATTTGCTTGCGCGGCCTAAGAGCGCGGACGTGGAATGCGCGCTATGAAGGCCTCTCTCAACTACGATGCGAAGCCGCATGGACAAGGGTTGTCATGCGCGGGGAATAGATGGGATCAGCAAAAGGGTTGCCGGGGAGAAAGGCAACGAGAGAAGCGGAGCATCAAAAGGGAGCGGTTAAACGGTTGCAAGGTCAAAAGCCCCGGTTTTGCCGGGCACGGTTTTGCGGGTTTGGCGGTGGATGTCTCAAAAATACTTTCAGCCCTTTTTCCTGTATTCTGGCCACTTCACTGCAAATGAAGGCTATCCGAACGGCCCACGGAACCGGCGTCGTGTTACTTGCGTATGAATTGCCATGAGTTTTGCTGGGGCCATGACGTGGGAGATGGATGGGTTCGGGGTAATCCGAACTCGGCCAAGGTCTGGAGCGGTGGTTCCGGGACTGCGTCCTGTGTCTCAGAAGCATCCGGGACCGGAGCAGAGGCCGGACCCGGGTGCTGCTATCAAGCGGACGGGCTCGGGGCCGGGACAACAGGGCGGTGCAGGTTCCCGCTGGGCGGCGCAGACCGGCTCTCTTAACAGGGCAGGGGGCAGGGCAGAGGCACGGGGAGCAGAGAGAGTATTGGAAGTCGACTGGCAGATCGTCGTACAGCGGTGCCTGGATGGCGACTCTGTGGCCTGGGCGGAGCTGGTGAAGGCCCATCATCGCCGCATCTATGCACTTTGCTATCGTTTTACCGGCTCACCGCATGACGCCGAAGACCTCACGCAGGACGTCTTCATCAAGGTTTACGGAAATCTGACAACCTTCGATCTGAACCGTGGTAGTTTCCAGACTTGGCTGACGACACTCGCTCGTAATCTGCTGGTCGATCATTTTCGCAGAACAAAGCAGCAACGCGTGACGGACTCGATGGACGCGGGCTGGGACGAATCGCAGGAGCTTCCGCTGGCCGATCGGCTAACTGCCTCGGGTCCGAGCCAGCATGACCGCGCGGTGCAAAAGGAGATCGCCCGGATGGTGCAGGAGGCTTTGACCAAGATATCTCCCGAGCTGCGCGAAGCGGTGATTCTACGTGACTTACAGGATATGGATTACAAAGAGATCGCGCAGGTGCTGCGCATTCCCGAGGGTACGGTAAAGTCGCGCATCAGCCGGGGTCGCGCGGAACTGGCAAGGCTATTGGAACGTAATAAGGGACAGGTGGTTTAGATGTCAGAACGCAATCCATTTGAACAGCAGCCGAAAGGCTCCGGGAGCCAGCACAGGGCCGGACGCGAGCTGCGCTGCGAGGAGTGGGAAGCCCTGTTGGCGGACGCTCTGGACGGCGCAATGCCAGCTGCAGATGGGGCGATCTTTGAGGCACACAGCAATGACTGCGCAACCTGCGCGGGGCTGCTGGCCCAGTCTCGGCAGGGGCAGGAGTGGATGCGGTTTCTGCAAGCTGAGCCGGAGATGCCGGGCGACCTGATGGACCGCATTTTGAGCCGGACGAGCGGCGCGGTGGCGGATCGTCCGCTGGCGGTATATGGCGCTCCCATCGCGGCTGGACCCAATGTGCTGGCCATGCCGCGGCGAAAATTTGTGTGGGATACACGCCTGATGATGACGGCGGCGATGGCCTTCTTCTCGATCGCGCTGACGTTGAATCTGGCCGGTGTGCGACTGACTGGCCTGCGGCTCGCAGACCTTACTCCGGCGAGCATGGAGAGCAATCTGACGCGGCAATTTTACGGCGCGAAGAGCTCGGTGGTTCGTTATTACGACAACCTGCGCTTTGTCTACGAAGTCGAATCCAAGATGCGCGAGCTGCGCCGCGATGAAGAAGCCCAACCGCCCGCAGCCCAACCTAAACAAGAGACTCCGGCGCCGCAAAGCACTCCGCCGGCCAACGGCTCGTCAGGCAATGGGCATAAGAATGGCGGAAAGCTGGAACCCGCGCCGGGAGTGCCCCAGCCGGACGTAATTCTGGGACAGAAGATGCTGGCCCTTGGAGTCGCTCGCGGTCCGCTGTCCGGTGAGACGGAATTCATCGCAACGGAATTCAGCAAGACGGAAATCGGTAAGGCGGCGGCGTCCTGCCCGGGCGCCGGTGAGATCAAAAAGGAAGAAAAGGAAGAGGTAGATACTTTGGTCGCTTTCCAACGAGACCAAGCAGAAAGGAGCTTGGCATGAATTGCGTCAACCATCCGGATATTGCTGTAGCTGCTTACTGCCAGAATTGCGGAAAGGCCTTGTGCGCCCAGTGCGTACGGCCGGTTTCCGGTGTGATTTATTGTGAGCAATGCCTTGCGGCGAAATTGGGAATCGGGGGCGGAGGTTATGCCGCGCCCGGTGGGACAACTTACACTACGTCGGGCACGACAGCCGGCGGCGTGAACTATGCCGTGAGCGGCGTGATTCCGCCGAGCGGTCCAAATCCTGGCATCGCGATGGGCCTTGGATTTATTCCCGGTGTGGGCGCGATGTATAACGGCCAGTTCGTAAAGGCGCTGGTGCATGTGCTGGTCTTCGTAATTCTGATTGGGATCACGAGCAATCATGGGATCTTCGGAGTGTTTATCGGTGCCTGGATCGCTTACCAGGTCTTCGACGCGTACCAGACGGCGAAGGCTCGCCGCGATGGGTTGCCGCTGCCTGATCCTTTCGGGCTGAATGAACTCGGAGCGAAGATCGGTATTCCGAATTCGCCTATGACGCCGTCATTCACGCAGACCTATACGGCCGTGCCCCCGGTTCCTCCGGTGCCTCCGCCCGCTGTGGGCTACCCGCCTCCGGCCGATTTCACCAGTCCTTATCCGCCTTACACCGCTGTTCCGCCGGTTCCCCCTGTGGGCGCGGTTCCTCCGCTTGATGCCGATCCCTATGCGCCCGTGCCGCGGCGCGAGCCGATCGGCGCGATTGTGCTGATCGGATTGGGGCTGCTGTTCCTGTTCAACACGCTGGGCATCTTCCGCTTCGACTGGATCGGGCATACCTGGCCGATCCTCATTATCGGGCTCGGCGCGTGGCTGCTCATTAAGCGTACGCGCGGAGTTCCTCCCCCACCTCCCCCTCCGGGTCCACCGACGCCACCCTCGGGAGGTGCGCAATGAACTCTTACCTCCTTATCCATCGCATCAAGGGACCGGCGATGCTTCTGGTCTTCGGCGTCACGGCGCTGCTCAACGAGTGGGACATCATTTCCTTCGGCAAGAGCTGGCCGCTGTATCTGATTGTACTGGGCGTGCTCCAGCTCGCGGAACGCGCGGCATGGTCGCAGTGGCAACAGCAACAGTATGTTCAGGGGCAATACGCGGCGCAAGGCGCGGGACCAGTGGCGAATACACCGCCCGCTTCGTCCTCGCTGGTGGTGTCGCCACCTGAGCAGCCCTCCGATCTTCAACGCCGTTATGATTCGGGCGAGGGGAGGTAGCGATATGGCAGCCTCTCCTCCTCCTCCCTATTCTCCTTCTCCGCAGGACGTGCGCAGACAGGCGCGCGATTACGCGCGGACTCAGCGTGAACAGGCGCGAGCCCAGCGACACTATTGGAAGCACTGGTATGGTTACAGGCGCGCGTCGATCGTGGGTCCGTGCCTTCTGCTGGCGATCGGCATCATCGCTCTGCTGCTCGAGACCGGGCACCTGAGCGCAGCGCAATTCTGGACCTGGTATGCGCGCTGGTGGCCCACGCTGCTGATTGGCGTAGGCCTGGTATCGCTCGCTGAATATTTCTGGGATCGGAATAATCCCTATGCTGGGCGTCGCTCAGTTGGCGGCGTGGTTTTTCTTATCCTGATTCTGGCCGCGATGGGATGGGGTACGCACGAGGGACGCTGGTGGGGTCCGTTAAGCAACCAGTTCGATGACGATGGCAACGACTTCTTCTCGATGATGGGCGCGGAGCACGACAACGACGTCCAGATGGATGAAGCCTTAACCGCGAATGCGAATGTGAATATCCAGAACCCGCATGGCGATGTCACGGTGACGACGTCCACCGACGGGCAGATGCATGTGCGGGCGCACCAGGTAGTGCACTCGACATCGGACAAGGATGCCGAGAAGGCGTTCAACGAGGCGAAACCAAGGATTGTGACTTCCGGCTCAGGAGCGGTAATCACCGTGCCCAGCCGCAACGGAGCGCGCGTGGATCTGACCGTGCAGCTGCCTGAGAAGTCGCTGGCGACGATCAATGCGGGTCACGGCGATGTGACAGTCGACGGCCTCAAAGGCAATGTGGATGTGACCTCCGGCCACGGCGACGTGAAGCTCGACAGTATTGGCGGCGATGTCCACGCGCGCATGAACCATGGAGATTTTTCGGCGCACCAGGTAGACGGACATGCCTTCGTGGATGGTCACGTGGAAGACGTGACTCTATCGGAGATCAAAGGGCCGGTGGGGCTCAACGGGGAATTCTTCGGCGATACACATCTGGAGCAGGTGGGCTCAACGGTTCACTTTCACACCACCAGAACGGACCTGGATATACCGAAACTGGCCGGCGATCTGACCATGGATAAGGATGATCTGACGGCGAATCAGGCCTCCGGACCGGTACGCATCATCACACGCTCGAAGAATATCGAGTTGTCACAGGTTACGGGCGATACGCACATTGAGAACAGCGATGGAGACGTGAATGTGACGACATTGGCTCCGCTGGGCAATGTCAACATCACGAATCGCACCGGCGGCTTGACACTGACCGTACCGGAGAATTCCAACTTTACGGTAAACGCCAGCACCACTGAAGACGATGAGCTCCAGGCCGACTTTCCGCTGCAGTCGGTGGTCGGCGGCGATCGGCGCATGCTTCAAGGCACGGTGGGGCATGGCGGCGTGAAGCTCGATCTGAGCACCTCGCACGGAAACCTTCAACTGAAGCGGGGCGAGGGAGCTGAGAGGCCTGAGCCACCCGAGAAGCCGGAGCTGCCTGAGAGGCCCGAGGCGCCGGTTGCACCCAGGCATCTGAAGGCCCCGAAGGCGCCTACGCCCCAGCCAACGGTTCAGTAGGTAGTTGTTCGGTAGCGAGCCGGGCGCTCACGATTGACTCGATGCGGCTCAGCGCTTCGTCAAGTGTGAGGGCCGTCGAATCGATGATGACGGCATCGGAGGCCGGGCGCAGTGGCGACTGGGCACGATTGCGATCACGCTCATCGCGTTCGCGCAATTCCCTTGCGATGGCTTCGGCTGAGATGCCATCGGGCAAGGCAGTGATTGCTGTTGGACCGCTGGACTGCTCGTAGCGGCGCTGGCTGCGCGCCTCGGGCGAGGCGTCAAGAAAGAACTTGATATCGGCATCGGGAAAAACGACGGTGCCGATGTCGCGGCCCTCCATTACTACTCCGCCAGCTTTGCCAATTTCGTGCTGCAAGCCGACCATCCAGTCACGGATGGCGGGATGCACGCTGACCTGCGAAGCGGCCTGCGTCACTTCAGGGTTGCGAAGGCGTTCGGTCACATCGGCTCCGTCGAGCAGAACGCGATTTCCGGCAGACGTCGGCACAAGTACAATTTCGGTGGATGCGGACAGCCGTTCAAGAGCAGCGGCATCGCCGGGATCGATATTTCTTTCGAGCGTCTTGAGTGCAAAGGCACGATACATGGCGCCTGTTTCAAGATTCAGCAAGCCGAAATGAGCGGCGAGATGTTGGGCTACAGTGCTTTTGCCCGCTCCTGCCGGTCCATCGATGGCGATAATTAAGCGTCGTCGACTCATTCGGAACTTTTGTTTCCCTCGTCCTTTCGCTTCCTGAAGGGCGGCTGTGCGCCGCCGGGCTTTGGGTTGGGTTTGTAGCTGGGCTTGAATCCGGATTTGAATCCGGGCTTAAATCCACCGGGCTTCGATCCGCCGGGTTTTGCTCCGCCGAATTTCGGCTTTCCATAGGCAGGCTTTGCCGACTTTGAGAAGCCGCCGCTCGAAGGTTTGGATTTCCAGTCGCCCTTACCCCTGGAGGGACTTGACCGTTCCGCTGTTTTGCCGCCCTGTTTCCCCGGCTTGTCGCGGAAGAAGGGACGCTTTTCCGCGTCACGCGGTTTGCCTACTCCGTAAGGCCGGGGACTGCGTGGACCGCCAGGTGCTTCTTCGCGGCGCGGCCGAAACGGACGATCACCTGAACCTGCTGGACGCGGCGGACGTGGAGTTGAAGCGTCGGCACCCTTCCACGGATGTGGCCTGTC
>JBAVYX010000414.1:0-2665 GCA_049588475.1 Silvibacterium sp.
TTCTTATTGCGCACTTTCCTGACGAGTCGACAGAACAGAGCCGCAAAACCATCGAGATGGACCCTAACTTTGCCTTTGGCCATAATCAGCTGGCCCAGGCGTATCTCGAAAAACACATGTTTCCGGAAGCAATCACGGAACTGGAGAAAGCGATCCGGATTTCCGGAGGAAGCCCAACATTCACCGCCAATCTGGCTCGCGCCTACGCGGCAACCAATAGAAAGGGAGAGGCGGTAGGGCTACTGAACGATCTGAAAAAACGCTCGGCTCCCGGCAATGCGTGTGCCGCGGAAATTGCCATGATTTATGCAGCCCTGGGCGAAAAAGATCAAGCCATGGTCTGGCTTGAAAAGGGTTATAAAGAACGATTTAATCCAGGGGTTCTCCTGCGGCCAGGGTTTCATCCGCTACGCTCCGACCCGCGCTTCCAGGAATTTATACGTCGTACTGGGCTTCCGTCGTAAATTTGGCAGGCCAGAAATCGTTCCCACCATTATGGGCATTCTTAGTCCGACCGTTGGGTCGTACAAGATTGCAGATAGGTGGCTGTTGCCATAAATTCTTTTTCTTGCTTCGGGATCGCGGTTTGATTCCCGTCACGCTGGTCACAGGACGGCTTCATCAAAGACTTCTTGAGCTTTGTGTACCTAGCCAGCTGTACACGCAGCTTTTGCGTAGCTCGCATCAAGCTTGTCTTGACCGAGCTTTCCGAGATATTGAGGATTTCGCTTACGGCCCGCAGCTTCATTCCCTGAAAATGCTTCAAGTCAAACACCATACGCTCGCGTGGTGTCAGTCTCTCCAGAGCGGATAGGATACGTGCGCTGAGTTCGTGACGCATGAGTTGTTGCTCTGGATTGTGGGCGGTTCTGTCATCCAGGATTTGGTTCAGTAAACCGAACTCCTCGCCATCGGCGTTCACTTTTACCGCGCTACTCTCTCTTAGATTTCGATTCTTGCGCAGGTGATCCAAGCAGACGTTGGTGACGATGCGGTAAATCCAGGTGGAGAAGGAGCACTCGAACCGGAAGCAGTCAAGCTTCTTGTAGACCTTCAGGAATGCCTCTTGATAGATGTCCTGGGCATCGCTCTGCGAGCCGGTGATTCGAAGCGCGAGTTTTAGAACTGCTTCGTCATGGGCATACACCAATTGCGCGAAAGCGGCGTGGTCTCCGCCTTGCGCCTCGCGAACCAGTAAACATTCGTGGATGGAGCCTATTCCCTCCATTGCTTTCTCCGCGCGTCTGCGATCGTCAGCCGTGCTGAGAGTTCGATGGAACGGCGACGAGGTGCAGGCTGGTCTCTTGATCGAGCTCAGGTGCCTGTCAGACTTGATAACTGACGAGCGAGCCCTTTATTCCCGCTTGTTTCGAAATTCCAGGTCGCCCGTCCGATTTGTGGGAATAATTTCCTCGCGATGCAGTTATCAGAATATGCGGGGCTCCAGTATCAGCAGCTTCTGTTGGTTTGCCATCGCGCAGAGCGCTCGGTGGCAATACTCCAACTGGAGTTCCTCGGGTACAGGTGTTTAGCAAGCTTTTTGACGGAGGAACATTCATGACTATCCCCCTTCGCAGGAAAGTCCTCGTGAGCGTGTGCCTGTTTGGAGCGCTTATAGCAATGACCATCGGATTTGTTGGCATCGCGCAGCAGTCCGCAACAGAAGCTCCGGCAGGCTTCAATACTCCCAGCTTCAATAGTGCACAGAGCATTAGCAACGGAATCGTGGAACCACCTGGGGACACGTTTGTTCGCGATCAGAATGTCTATGAGAAAAACGAGGCGGTCAAGGATGGACTTGGACCTGTGTACAACGCCACTTCCTGCGTTACTTGCCATCAGAATCCGAATAGCGGGGCAGCCAGTCAGATCACAGAACTCCGGGTTGGACACAATGATTCCAATGGCAATTTTGTAAACCCGACAATCTTTATTAACGATGGGAAAGACACGATTACCGGCAGGTCCATTGTCAATGATCGCGCAATCGGTCCGCAGGCCCAGGAGCACATACCTGCTGCTGAAAACATCCGCACATTACGAGCGGCCCTCAATACTCTGGGCGATGGATTTGTGGAAGCCATTGACGACAGCACTCTTATTGCGATTGCTGAACGACAACCGGAACTGAGCGAGGGAAGAGTTCATGGGGAGGTTGTGCAGGCCCCCATTTTCGAGGCCCCGGGACAGACCCGCGTCGGACGCTTCGGGTGGAAGGACCAGCACAGCAGCTTACTCTCCTTTATTGCTGATGCCTATCTCAACGAGATGGGAATCACAAACCGGCTGCGACCCACTGAGGTCACTCAAGTTCTTAACACCACGACGGGGGTTAACGATCAGCCAGATGACCTTGGCCTGGCTGACATCGACCACTTTGCTCAGTTCATTCGCGGCACCATGGTACCGCCGCGCGACATAACGCTTGCAGCAACTCCGGCCGCTCTCAAGGGTCAGCATCTCTTCCACCGGCTGGGTTGCAGCACCTGCCATGTAGAAACCATCATCACGGCGCCCGCTGGAACGGTTATCGATGGCGGTCAGTTTACTGTTCCGGAGGCCCTTGGGAATAAGATCATCCATCCTTTCGGAGACTATCTGTTGCATGACATTGGCACCGGCGATGGAATCGTTCAGGTTGGATCGCAGGACACAGCCAACAAAC
>JBAVYX010000415.1:0-13507 GCA_049588475.1 Silvibacterium sp.
GTCCTCGATCAGCACGCCGTAGCAACCGAACCCACAACTTACAGACAAATTGTGGACTCGGCCATCAAACGGAAATAGCCCAAACCCCAACCTGTTGGGCCTACCTGAGTCAAATGGATACCCAGTATTGCCGGATTGCCGGATGGGCGGATGGCCGACGATCCGCCCGCCGTCGCAGAATAGGGTCCGCCAGAACAATTGATCCACTGTATCGGCCCGTCGGCAATCACTTGAGTTTCTCCGGGCCGTTACAACGAAACATCGCGGCACGGGCCCGGATGAATCTTCGGAAGCTGCCAGGAGTAGGGTTTAAGCTGAAGCTGCTCTGTCGTCTCCGCAACCACCATGGCTGAGGTTGTCCGAATCCCATGTTTTCAAGATTGACTGGTCGGATGATCCTCGCCGTAGAAGCAGGAGCTATTTGCGTCCATCAAAGCCGTAGACCCCGTGCGGTCGGGCCTCTGGATCGCATTGGATGTGCTTCGCAAACAGTTAGCAGATAAGATCCATGAACCCGGAGCTGTCGGCCGCATGATGGGTAGTTGGTTTTATGAAGACAACGCGTAGAGATTTCCTCCAAGCATCCGCTCTGGCGTCACTCGCAGCAGCACAGGAAATGGCGAGCGTTCCGGCCCTGGCCCAATCCATTGAAACCACCCCAGTGACGGAAAAGCTGGATGGCTATAAGCTCGCCGCCCGACACACGATCCGAAGGGAAATACCCGGCCCTACTTTCTTTGAAGGGATGCTGCTGGGAAATGGCGATGTTGGAGTCTGTGCGCTCGTGCGGCCAGACGCGCTCGGCCTGCATTTCGGCAAAAACGATTGCTGGGATATCCGTGTAAGCGAGGATATCGCGGAGCATGTTCTGCCCTTCGCCGAAGTCCTTAAGCTCTGGCAGCGGGCGAGCGAGGAGGCGAAGCGGCAAGGCAAACCGGACATGCTTTATCTCGAGTCCGGAATTGACTTCTTCAACGAATACTCAAAAAGAGTCGGTACCTCCTATTCGAATAAGTGGCCACGTCCGTGGCCTTGCGGCACTGTCTGGCTAAACTGGGATCCGCGATGGGTTGCGCCAGGTCAGTACACGTTGAATCCCGCAAATGGCGCCTTCACGCTGGAGCTCAAATGCACGAATCCTGGTATCGATTCCCGCAACAGCGATGCAGACGGCGGTTCGCGCAGCATACAGCTCACCTGCTTTGTCGATTGGGCCACCGGACTGGTGTCGGTTTCGACGAATGGATCAGTACCGCTGCTATCGCTAGTTTATTCGCCAGAGATCGATGGCTTTCATGGTGGGCCATTTGATCCTGGTCACGTTGACGTTAAACCAGAGCTTTTACCCAAACCCGAAACCGCTGCCAAGACCGGAGATGACTTCTCCGAATTCTCCTGCTTCCAGCATCTGCCCGCCATTGGCCCGACTAGGGAGCTTCCATCGCCGCCGAAGTCTGACAAAGACCGTAATTTCTCGTTGCATGGGAGGATCGCCGGGCGCTGGTCGGTTACGTCGGCGAAGCCATCGACGGACGTGACCCTCGCTTCCATCGAGGAACAGGCGATTCATCTCGATGTTCTGCTGGTGACGCCGCGTGACCTCTATCTCAAGCGGCTGGAGGAACAGGCGTCTGCTGGCAAACGCTGGGTTTCGGTTCCGCAAAATCACGCTTACAGCGCGGAGGACTTGGACACAGCGGCCCAAGCGCAGACGCAGGTGGCCCGTTTGTCAGGCACAGAATTCACAGATCGTCAGCAAGATTCCGAAAAGCACTGGCGCGAACACTGGTCCCGCTCCGCGGTCGAGCTCAAAGACAAAGATCTGGAACGCATCTGGTATCACAACCAGTATTTCTTGGCTTGTTGTCTACGGAAGCATAAGGTAGCTCCGGGCCTCTTCGCAAATTGGTCAGCCGGCGACATCGGTACTGCGTGGCACGGTGACTACCATCTGGACTACAACTGCCAGCAAGTCTATTGGGGTGTCTTCTCAAGCAATCATGTTGACCAACACCTCCCCTATGTCGAGATGTGCGAGAACCTGACTCCCATCGCGGAGAAGTTCGCGAAAGAGAGCTTCAACCTGCCGGGTGCGTTCTTTCCTGTATCCGCCTATCCGGTGCCCAGCCAGATCGTTCCTTATCCGGTGCCGCCGTGGGCCTATCAGATCAGTATGACTCCATGGATCGTGCAGAGCCTGTGGTGGCAATACCTCTACACGCAGGACGACGAATATCTCCGGCATGTCTATCCGATCCTACGCGGCGCGGCGCGTTTCGTCGCAGCTTTTGTCAAGAAAGGCGACGATCAGCTCTACCATTTCATCCCCACTGTCTCATCAGAGAACTGGGGCTTCACTGTAGACTACCGGCTCAACAAAGACTGCATTCTTGACATCGCCCTGACTCGCTTTCTACTCAGTGCGGTGATCGAAGGTTCAACTGTGATGGATATCGATGAAGAAGAGAGAGCCCAGTGGCGCAATATTTACCGGAATCTCGCCTCCTATCCCAAGGCCAACGGTCCCTATGGCGAAGTATGGCTCGATATCATGAATGGGCCTATCGAGCACATCTTTAACGTGCCGATCACGCTGGCTCCTGTCTTTCCTGGGGAACAGGTCGGAATCGGACAGGAACCTCAGGAATGGGAAATCGCGAACCGCACAGCACACACACTAAGGCTCGAGGGCGGCAACGACCTCGTGTACCAACCGCTGATCCGCGCGCGGCTCGGCATGTTGGACCTGGAGTGGTTCAAGCGTGAAGTGCTCTATTGCACCTTGCCGAACGGTATCGCGAATGATCGCGTCAGGCAATCAGGAGGACGATACTCGCAGTCGGTGGACTTCGACTTCATGATGCGCATGGGCGTTTGGTGCGAAAACTTCGCTCTCCCGGCGATATTGAATGAATGCATGATGCAGAGCTATACGGGGACGATTCGGCTCTTTCCCAATGCGACGAACATGGGCCCCGCACGATTCGAAAGCCTTCGAGCTGCGGGAGCTTTCCTGGTAAGCGCGGCCTACGATGGTCGCACAGTGACACACCTCTCCTTATTTAGCGAGAAGGGTAAGACTGTCCGAATGTCGGCGCCCTGGAAAGAGAAGAGGATTCGTGTGACGCGTATACGCGATCGGGGGGCAGTGGCCGTCTGGGGCGACGGCGAAGAATTTCGTTTCGAAACAGAACCCGGCGCGAGTTATCTCATCGAGCCCAAGTGATCTGGTTCTCTGATTGTGGAAGTTTCTTCCCGATTCTCAAATCCGGATCAGCAAAGCAGGGCTCCCATGAAATGTTTGCGATTAAGCTTTCAGATGCGACTGCCGCTGATTTGGCAAAACAGCCAGTGGAGTACGATACGGATTTACGTTGATGCCGGGCAAATACATGATCAAGTTTCTGGCGCGCGGCGTGTGTGCTCCGCGCCGCCGCGCTTCGCCAGGGCAAGCTCGCTGCCCGGAACTTTCACGATGATCGGCAAGGCTCTCAAAAAACACACGGCTGATGGGCTTTCCACGTAGACTAGGCTGTTTTACAACCCAGGAATCACCGCAAAGGAGAATCGCCATGAATACATTAAAGGGAAAAGTCGCAGTGGTCACAGGAGCTTCGAAGGGTATTGGAGCTTCCATCGCAGAGCATCTGGCAGCAGAGGGCGCTTCGGTCGTAGTGAACTATGCCAGCAGCAGAGCGGGCGCAGACGGCGTCGTAGCTCGAATCACCAAGAAGAACGGAAAGGCGATTGCCGTTCAGGGGGACGTCTCCAGGCCGGAAGATATCCAACGGCTCTTTTCAGAGACGAAGAAGGCATACGGCAAACTTGATGTGCTCGTGAACAACGCCGGAGTCTATGAATTTGCCCCGCTGGAAGCGATCACGCTCGAGCACATCCAGAAGCAGTTCAATCTCAACGTCGCTGGTTTATTGCTCACCACACAGGAAGCGGTCAAGCTGATTGGGCCGGAGGGCGGTTCCATCATTAATATCGGTTCCATCGTTGGCCCCATGCCGGCTCCGCAAGCCTCCGCCTACAGCGCAAGCAAAGCTGCGGTAGATGCAATTACGGTTTCCCTCTCTATGGAGCTTGGCCCGCGTAAGATCCGGGTGAACTCGCTTAACCCCGGCATGGTCGAAACCGAGGGCTTGCGTGCCTCCGGGCTCCACGAGGGTGAATTTCGAGAGCAGCAGGACAGGGAGACGCCTCTTGGCCGGATCGCCCAGCCGGAAGATATTGCTCTGGCAGCCAAGTTCCTCGCCGGCGACGATGCCCGCTGGATTACCGGGCAGGTTATCGTAGCCGCCGGCGGAAAACGGATGTGAGCATTCCGACCGACTTTGAGACCCGACGCAGCCCGCGTTCAGCCTCAAGCCCCTTAATGAATCCTGGCCCGTTGCAACGTTCTCGGGTCTACGAAGCCTGGTCACGGTGTTTCTTTGGTCTGCTTCTTCAGGGTCGAAGCCCATAGTTCACTCCGTACCGAGCGTATTGCGATGAATTTCAAAATGCTATCTTGGCGACCCGCGCAGCTTCTCGAAAACCGCTCAGTTCTATATAACGCTGCAACAGGACGTACAGGATTGGCTCGCGCTCGGCGTAACCAAGACGGGCTTGGTTTACCGCCTCAGGGGGAACGAGCCTCAAAGCCATGAGTGACGCGGCCCTCACACCCCCCGTCGAAGCCCTCCCAGTTGCTCCGGTCACAGCTCAAGTATCGATCGGCCAGACATTTCTCGAGTTCCTCATCATCGGAGCTACCAGCTTCGGCGGCGTGGTGCCTTGACGTTTATTCTGAATTCGACGCGACTGCTTCCATCTAGGGGCGCAGAGGCAATCTCCCTCCCAATGGCTCCCGCCGCCGTCACTCCTCACTTCAGATAGGCACGCACCAGGTCGATGAGATCTTCCGCCAACTCCTGGGACGGCGCTGATCCCTGTTCCGGGGCCATCATGTGCAAGCGGATATGATCTTCGAGAACTTCTCCCATCAGACTATTGATGCCACCGCGCACATTCGCCAGCAACATGAGCACGTCCGCGCAGTCGTCGGCGCTCGTGAGAGAACGCTCGATCGCGTCGACTTGGCCGCGAATGCGTTTTATACGAGCAACCAGTTTTTGTTTTTCCTTGCCGATGTGAGACATTCTGCTTTATATCCTATAGGGGTATATTATAAATCGGGTGGTTGGACTGGTGCCTCGCAAAGGCTCTAACACCGCATCACTAATCTATCCAATTGGGTACAAGCGCTCTCAGTGACAAAAGCATCACTCCGCAACTGTATGGATCATACGCAATTCAGGGGCTTGGGATCGCGGCTGTGAATTGCTGGCTGAAGTAGCAAAGGTTCCCCTCCTAGACATGCGTACTGGCAGATGCAGCGAATTGTAACAGTCCTGTAAACCGATCTGTGTAGTCCTTGTGTTCTTACCAGTGACGATGAATTGCTGCCTGATCAAGGAGGCTGTCGATGGTCTTCACCGACGTGATGGCTCTGTGGCCAAAGCTGGAATGCACATACCGTCTTCGCCTAGAGGGGTTGTAAAAGTCATGCGGATAAACGCTATAGCAATGATGAGCGGGGAGGCTTCATGAGTGGGGTCGTTAGAAATATATGCTTCGGGTTATTTATGGCCACGGCGTTGGCGAAGAGTGGCTTCGCTCAAAGAGCGATGACCTGGCAGGAGGTCCGCGACAAATTCGAGGCGGCGAATCCCACGCTTCAAGCGGGTCAAATAGGCATCGATGAGTCTCGCGCCCAGGAGATCACAGCCTATTTGCGCCCCAATCCGAATCTATCGTTGATCGCTGATCAAATCGATCCGTTCAACGGTGGCCCGCCCCATGGAAGCTTCGCCTATTTGTTGGCCGTAGCCAGCGTCAGCTACCTGCATGAACGTCAACACAAACGAGAATTGCGTTTGGAGAGTGCGCAGGAGGCAACCAAGATCGCTGTGTCCAGTCAGTCGGACCTGGATAGGGCTCTTCTTTTCAACTTGCGGTCGGCTTTCGTGCAGACGCTTCAAGAAAAAGCAATTCTCGACCTCGCGAAGGAAAATCTTGCGTATTACGACCATGTGCTGGACGTCAATCGTGATCGCTACAAAACGGGCGCGATTGCTAAGGTGGATTTGGACCGTCTGGAACTGCAACGGGTTCAGTACGAGTCAGATTTACAAACTGCGGAAGTGAATCTGCGTATTGCGAAAATCCAACTTCTAGCTCTTCTGAATGATCAGACACCGGTCGAGCAATTCGATGTCACGGGGCCGTTTGGCTTTTCGGCGCAACTTGCTCCTCTCAACGATATTCGCCAGATAGCTCTGGACACACGGCCTGACTTGAAGGCTGCGCTGCAATCCGTCGACAAAGCCAAGACCGATCATCAGCTCGCCGTCTCCAACGGATCGACCGATCCTACATTTGGTTTCGATGTCGGGCGCAATCCTCCAATCGATCAGTACATCGGGTTCAACGTAAGTATTCCGTTACGCGTCTTCGATCGGAACCAGGGTGAGAAACAGCGAACACAATTGGACATCGATCGCAACGAGAGACTGATGACGGCCACACGGACCCAAGTCTTCAGCGATGTGGACTCCGCTTACGCCTCCCTCAGGAGCACCGCGATTCTTCTTCAACCGTATAAAGATAACTACTTGCAGCAGGCCTCCAGTGTCCGCGACACGATTGCGTTCTCTTACCAACACGGGGCGGCCTCGCTTCTGGATTTTCTGAACGCGCAAGCTGATTACCGAAGCGTACAGGTCAACTACCTGAACCTGGTTGCTTCCTACCTGAACGCGGCAAGCCAATTGAATCTTGCCGTAGGACGCGAGGTCATCCCATGAACCGCAAGGGCTTTGTAACTTTGGCTCTATCTTTGGCGCTGGGCTTCTTCGACGTGGGTTGTAACGGAGGCACGAGTGATCCACTGGCGGAAGCGCCTCCTGCACTGAAAGTTCAAAGTGTGCAGGACCGAAATGTGTTTCAAGTGGACCATCCCGAACGTTTCCAGTTGACCCAGGCTGTAGCTCATGTGGCTACTTCACAATTGAAGGTCACCGGCACAGTCAATCCTGACATTTCCAGAACCGTTCCAGTGATCTCTTTGGCTACCGGTCGCGTTGTGGAAATCAAGGCGCGTCTGGGAGACACCGTTGAGAAGGGCCAACTGTTGCTACGCGTGCAAAGTGCGGATATTTCAGGAGCCTTTTCCGACTACCGGAAAGCTGTGGCCGATGAAAAGCTGGCCGGCGTCCAGTTGGAGCGATCGAAGTTGCTTTATGACAAGGGGGCAATCGCGCTCAACGATCTACAGATCGCGCAGGATACAGAGGACAAGGCCAAGGTTGATGTGGAGACGACCGCGGAGAAACTTCACGTGCTCGGCAATACCAACGTGGATCACCCATCTGGAGTTGTCGATATCCGTGCTCCGATATCAGGCGTGATCACCGACCAGCAAGTTACGAATGCGGCGGGCGTGCAAGGCCTGGCTTCAGCAAACCCCTTCACTATCTCGGACCTGACTTACGTCTGGATTCTCTGTGATGTGTACGAGAACGATCTTGCAAATGTCCACCTTGGGGAAAAGGCCGAGATCCGCTTGAATGCCTATCCCGACCAGGTATTCACCGGAACGATCAGTAATATTGGCCCCGTTCTGGATCCAAATATTCGGACGGCAAAGGTGCGCATCGAAGTACGCAACCCCGGCCTGATGCGTCCTGGGATGTTCGTGACCGCTACTTTCCGCGGCGAACAAAAAGAGACGCGCGCAGCCGTTCCAGCTACGGCAATCCTGCATTTGCATGACCGTGATTGGGTTTATGTACCGGAGAGCGGCAAAGGATTTCGACGAATCGCGGTGATTGGGGGCGACATGTTGCCTGGCGATATGCAGGAAGTCGTTTCAGGAATTTCGCCCGGTCAGCAGGTCATAGCAAATGCGCTTGAATTCCAGAACACGGCGGAGCAGAAATGATCCGCTGGCTCGTCGACTTCGCTTTAAACAATCGCTTTGTTGTTCTGAGTATTGCCGCGCTTCTTTTCATCTGGGGCATGATCTCTTTTCACAAGCTGCCTGTAGAAGCTTATCCCGACGTTGCCAATACCTGGGTCCAGGTGATCACGCAATGGCCCGGCCGAGCTGCTGAGGAGGTCGAGCAACAGGTCACCATCCCCATCGAAATCCAGATGAACGGCATCCCCCATCTTGAGCATGTGCGGTCGGCTTCGCTGGCCGGGCTGTCGGTCGTCAACCTGATCTTTGACGATGATTCCGATAACGACTTGGACCGTCAGAAGGTGTTGGAGCGACTTTCGATGGTCACACTTCCACCCACTGTTTCCGCGCAGATTGGCCCAGATTTCAGTCCAATTGGGTCGGTCTATTGGTATACCCTGCAGAGCACCAACCCGGCATATGACGTCATGGAGCTCAAATCCATTCAGGATTGGGTTGTCAGCAAGTACTTAAAATCCGTCCCGGATGTCGTGGACGATTCATCCTTTGGCGGTATTACGCGTGAATACCAGGTCCGTATCGACCCTGACAAGCTGATCTCATACGGTTTGAGCCTCGCGCAGCTTGAGCAGCAACTCACCAATGCGAACGCGAACGCTGGCGGCAGTTTTATCGAGCAGGGCTCGCAGCAGATCAACGTGCGCGCCGTAGGTTTGGTCAAGGACGTAAGCGACATCGAAAAGACGGTGCTCAAGACCCAGAATGGTACCGCCATTCGCGTGAAAGATATAGCCGTTGTTACACAGGGTCCGAAGATTCGGCTGGGACAAATCGGAAGGGCTCTCCACCGATCGGACGGTGTGGTCCTCGACGATAACGATGTTGTGGAGGGTATCGTGTTTCTCCGCAAAGGGGCCGATACCGAAACCATGCTCAAGTCCCTTCATGCCATGGTCCAACGCCTCAACGATCACATTTTGCCTCCGGGCGTGAAGATTGTTCCTTATCTGGACCGGGACGATCTGGTGCACTACACCACACATACCGTCCTGCACAATCTAGCAGAGGGCATGATTCTGGTCGTCATCATCCTCTTCCTCTTCCTGGGCAATATCCGCGGGGCAATTATTGTTTCGCTGACCATCCCCTTTGCCCTGCTCTTCGCCTCCATCTGCCTGGATCTGCGGCACATTTCAGCGAACCTCCTCTCTTTAGGCGCACTGGATTTCGGCATGGTTGTGGATGGTGCGGTCGTGATGGTCGAAAACATTGTGCGACATCTGAACCGTCAGGATGAAGCCCAACGCACGGTGTTTGAAAGGATTCGAGCTGCCGCACATGAGGTTCAGCGACCGGTCTTTTACGCGATCGCCATCATCATCACTGCCTACCTGCCCATTTTTACGTTGCAACGGGTCGAAGGGAAATTGTTCAAGCCGATGGCGTGGACAGTAGCCTTCGCATTGCTTGGCGCGTTGATCTTCTCGATGCTGATTGCACCAGCATTGGCAAGCCTCATGTTCCGCAAAGACGCGAAGCAATGGCAGAACCCCCTGATGACATTTCTGATTCACCACTATAGACGCAGCGTTCACTGGGCAGTGCGCCATCGT
Organism: Silvibacterium sp.; assembly: GCA_049588475.1. GTDB lineage: Bacteria > Acidobacteriota > Terriglobia > Terriglobales > Acidobacteriaceae > Silvibacterium. The sequence goes on from JBAVYX010000415.1 coordinate 9,586, forward strand.
TTTGTGACCATTGGAGGAGCCGTCGTTGCCCTCCTGGTCTCAGCGTTCCTAATGTTCAGCGGAGTGATTGGATCAGAATTCCTGCCGCATTTGGATGAAGGCGCAATTTGGGTTCGGGGAACCATGGCTTCTAGTACCGGGCCGACGGAGAGTAGACGCATTGCCGATAGGGCGCGCCAGGTCCTTGCTTCGTTTCCTGAGGTGCCGCAAGTGGTCGATCAAATTGGGCGTCCGGACGATGGCACCGACACAACAGGCTATTTCAATGCAGAGTTCTTCGTTGATCTGTTGCCAAAGGAAAAATGGCGGCCCGTGTTCCACCAGGATAAAGAGCGGCTGATCGAAGCCATGAACCGCGAGCTGGAAAAAATTCCCGGTGTGTTTTGGGGGTTCTCACAACCGATCTCCGACAATCTCGAAGAGGCCGTAAGCGGGGTCAAAGGCGCGCTCGCAGTAAAGATCTATGGTGACGATCTGAAGACCCTTGAAGCAAAGGCAGATGAGATCACAGCCGTTATGCGTCCTATTCGAGGTATAGAGGACCTCGGCGTGTTTCGAGTCATGGGCCAGCCTAACCTCAACTTGACAGTCAACCGCGACCAGGCGGCGCGCTACGGGATCAATGTCTCTGATGTGCAGGATGCTATTCAGACAGCCGTTGGCGGCAACGCCCTCAGTCAAGTGTTGATTGGAGAACAGCGCTACGATCTTGTATTGCGTTATTTGCCCGAATATCGAGATACGAAGGAGGCTATCGATAAGATTCGATTGTTGGCGTCGTCGGGCGAACGTGTTTCACTGGCACAACTAACGAACGCGACTGTAGAGGATGGTGGCTCAGAGATCTATCGCGAAGCAAATTCTCGATACGTAGCTGTCAAGTTCAGCGTCCGTGGCAGGGATCTAGGCAGCACCGTTGCTGAAGCGATAAGGAAGGTCAATGCGGCGGTCAAATTGCCTCCCGGATACACGATCGACTGGGCAGGCGAATATGAGAGCCAGAAGCGTTCACAGCGACGTTTATTGATTGTATTGCCGCTGACGATTCTCCTCATTTACGTCATCCTCTACACAATGTTCAAATCAGCAAAATGGGCGCTCTTGATCCTTACAAATATAGCTATGGCTCCCATCGGCGGACTGCTCGCGCTTCTGATGACGCATACAAATTTCAGCGTTTCGTCGGGTGTCGGCTTCCTTGCGCTCTTCGGAGTGTCCGTACAAATCGGCGTGATTATGGTGGAATACATCAATCAGCTTCGAGCCAGAGGATACACGCCCGAAGAAGCTGCGGTCGAAGGTGCCGTGCTGAGACTTCGCCCAATCATAATGACAATGCTGGTTGCAACTCTGGGTCTGATGCCCGCGGCGATTTCGCACGGTATCGGCTCGGATTCCCAGCGGCCCTTCGCCATTGTCATTGTCGGGGGACTCATTGCTTCTCTGGCTATCAGCGTCTTTCTTTTGCCGACGCTCTACTCTTGGTTGGCTCGTGAAGAGGATCGACTACCCGTGGCTGAGGGCGAAGAGGCGGTATGAAGCACCGGCCGCAGTTCCGAAGAGCGCCTGGTACAAGGCTCTTATTGACGACCGAAAGGGAAGGACCTATCAGATGACAAAAAGTGAGGTCTGTACTCGGATCAGGGAAATAGGCATCATCCCGGCCATTAAAGTGTCTTCCAGCGATGACGCCCATTTTGCCGCAGAAGCAGTTACGCACGGCGGAATACCGATCGTGGAGATTACGATGGCAGTGCCTGGAGCCGTCGACTTGATTGCCCACCTTGTTCACTTTCACCCCAAGCTACTGGTTGGCGCTGGCACGGTCCTGGATACTGACACAGCGCGCGCCTGCGTGGATGCGGGTGCAAGCTTCCTGACCTCTCCCGGATTCGTTCCCACAGTCGTGGAATTCGCAGTCAAGAACAATATCTCGGTTCTGCCCGGTGCATTAACACCCACCGAGGTGATCGCGGCGTGGAAGGCCGGATCTGACTTCGTCAAAGTTTTCCCTTGTGCACAGATCGGAGGCGACAAGTACATCAAGGCACTCAATGTCTCGTTGCCGCAGATTCCGTTGATTGCAGCCGGAGGAGTGAATCAGCAAACAGCCACCCAATTCATTTTGTCCGGAGCCATTGCAATAGGTATCGGTACGGAATTAATTCCGACGGAGGCGATTCATCGGCGGCAATCGGCGCGCATCCGTGAATTGGCGCACCGATTCTCTGGATTTGTGAAGGAAGCTCGTGAGCAGTTAGAAGAATCACGCCAGCATAGCGCTGTCGCCCAGAAGAACAAGGGGATCGAAAAGTGCGAAGTCGATAGCTCAAGGAAATAGGAGTCTTATCCTCTCTCTTTGGTGATCGGTCATCAAATTGGTAAGGCCGGTGATTCCAGTCCTAATCAGACGATGGCCAGTGCGGGTTGAGGACGTTCGTTGGGCTGGTCAACGGAGCGGTTGTTGGCATTGTGATATTAGCGTGTGCCGCTCTTTACACAATCATTTTACGTCTATCGTCGCCGGAAAGCCCACATAGCCGGTTACTCACACCGCGAGTGAGTAACCGGCTATTGGGAAGTAATTCGCGGACAAGGCAAACAATTGTAAAGTTCCTCGTCTCGGGTGTTGTTACGGAACTAATTCCACATTTCCTGAATCCGCCCATCTTCGATCCTAAGAATCGCGAAATAGTTCCGCGTATATTCTCGCGTCGGATCAGAAGGATCTTTGTCGCGCTTCTCCCACATCATTACGACAAAAGGACCGTTGGTGAATTCCAGCACCGGCGCATGCTTCCACTCTGGTTTGATGTCCTGAGGCTGATGGTCGGGGAGGCTGTGAATGAACTGTTTCAAACCTTCACGGTCAACGGGCTCGACGGGATTGTGCTCGATGAAGGATGACGAAAGAAGCTCTTCGATGTCCTCGATGTGTCCATATTCGACGACATTCTTTTCGAAGCGCGTTGCGATCGCCAGGTTCTGTTGTTCTGCCGTTGAAGGTTTCGCTGTGTTCCAGGTGGAGGGCGGCGGAGCCATGGACGGAATGAACGCAGGGGAACCAGGGTTCTTCCGGGCAGCATCCCAGTGCTCCTGTATCTTTCCGTTTTGAATGCGAAACAGATCGAAGCTGTATTCATAGACTGACTGTGAAGTGTCTTTGGGATTCTTGAATTTGTGCTCGAAGACCAGCCACACGAAATTTTCCTTCGCGCCCTCGACCACCGGAGGATTTGCAGGTCGATCGGGAATCGGCTCGATCTCAGGCCCGAGGCTTTTGAAGAACGTCACCAAAGCAGCTCGACCCGTAGGAACATTGGGATTGTGCTGGATGAAATCCTCGGCCGCGTAGTTGGCTGCAAGTTCGGTGTGGCGAGCTTCGACGACTTCTCTCCACCAGTCAAGAACGAAGGCGAGGTTCTTCTCTTCTGCGGGAGTCATGGGCGCGACTTGTTTCCTGGTGGGGAGGTGTCCCGGTTGTAGAGATTGACCGAATGCAGCGAAAAAGGCAACGAAAAGCAATGGAAGAGCGATCACTATGCGCAACGCCTCCGTCCACTCGAAATGAGAAGACATCCTATGTCTGGCGATTGGATGCCGCGAAGACATTTTGACCTGATCGTCCATTTTTTTCTCCTGTGGTGATACCACATAAACATCTCACAGCTGGTTGCAATATCACCACATAAATGTGACCAGACGATTCATTGCCCGTAGTCAGGCCAGCCTAGCAACTCTCAAATGGCCGAGTCACCGGCAATGCGGAAGTTTCGGGGAGCCGGGTCGAAAGTTCCGTATTACCGACTTCTATGAGAAGGTCATAAAAGTCAAGGCCGACGTGGCGGCCTTTCTAGATTGAACTGCACAGCGTCGGGAGTGGCGGCGAGCGCTGTCAAGGGCGTCCGGAGGACGTTCATCT
>JBAVYX010000416.1:0-3486 GCA_049588475.1 Silvibacterium sp.
CTCATCCGCATCATCACTGCTTATCAACACCATCGCTCCCGATGACCGCTCGGAAAATGATTCACTCTATCCCCGGACCATATTCAAAATCCATAATCCCTCCCGGGATCACCGCGTCCGCGGCAAACGCCTGCGGCTTCCTTCTCACCCCCGAATCGAAAGCGCCTCGCAGAAGCACCGTCGCCTCCTTAGGCATCGCGCGCGAGGCGCTTCCGATCTCGGCTAGCGGTAACACGGAAACTCGTGTCACTCTGGTGACTGACCGAGTGCCTTATTCATTGCCTTTTGAAGCGCCGTTTTGTACCTTTCGTTACCGGGCGCACTAGCGTTCCCGGAGAAGCCTAGAGAACCGAAGGTGCCCATGGGCTTGCCTTCATCATAATGTGCAAAGAACACCTGCTTGGAACGTGGAGAGTAGAGAAGCACTCCGAATACCCCATCCAAGCCCCCACAGAGATGCGCTGCACAACCGGAAAATACCAGAACCTGTTCGCCGTCATTCAGGTGCTCGATTTCAAAGTTATTAGATGAACTCACGGCTATGTCGTAAGGGAGCTTGCCGGATTGCCACTCCACTTCTAGGCCGTCCTTGATTCGATGAAGAACAGTTACGCGCCAACCCGAACGGGAACCACTGAGGATCGCCATATTTGCTCCACGACGATCCTCGCTATCGAAGGTCAGAATCGAGTAGATTTTCTGCGACGCTAATCCAGTCTTCGTGACTGCCGAGTCCAACTGCTGCAAAGTAAATCCGGAAAGGTCATCTTCTGCCGAGAATGCGACACTCAGCGGCGCTACCACGATAGCTACAGCAATGAGAAAGGAAAACACACGCCTATGCATTGATCTACCCAAGAATGAAACCCACACCGACGATAATACGATCTGATCGCACCAATACTCTGTGATTGTTACCGTATTGTCGGCCATACGGACATTGAGCAAACTTCAGTATTGCCGGTCAGACTCGTAAGAAACGCATTTCGCGCCCGATCCATTAGGGCAGCCGATTGAGCTTCTTGAGAATCTGTTTGCGGAACAGTGCAAATGGCGTCAGCGGCGGTTTGGTGGCCAGTGACACGAGTCCTGCACCGTTCTCGATGACTTCCCGTGTTGTGCTGCTCCACAGTGTGAAGAGCAGACTGTCGAAATGAGCACTCCTAGGTCGGACTTGCCCGAATACATCTTCGTCGGCATTTCGCCGGTACCACAACTGGAGCACCCAAGAGCAATTGAGGCTGTGGACCTCCGGCTCGATCTCCTGTTGCATGGAGGCGGGTAGAACAGTGAGCTGGAGTGTGGCACCGTTTTGCAGTCTTCGCCCAGCAAGTTCTTGGTACATCGCAATCGCGTCGGGTCCGGCAGAGGGTTCGTATTGATCCGAGCTGTGCAACTTCGTATGAACAATACAAAGCGATAGACTAACCGGCTGAGACCAAGCTGAACAGCCTGTCATGACGATGAAACCGAGCGCAACTGGGACTCGGAGCTTCACGTGGCTATTCAAGCATAGTTGATGCTGGTGGTTAGTCGGCATTACAGACATTTCGATCCGGCTCCTCGAAACTTCTGTGTTGCCGGTGATACGACACTGGAGGTTAGTCCTTTGCCGGGTCTGACCTCATGTAGAACTTGTGCTCATCTTCGTGAGTGATCCGGAATCCGAGACTTTCGTAGAGCGCCAATACTGGATTGATCTTCATCACCGCCAAAGTGACTGGCCGGGATTGCTGCCTGGCCAAGTCGAGAATTGTTTGGATAACACGCGTTCCGATGCCTTTCCTCTGCATGCGAGGCGTAATGTAGATGGATCCTAAGAAAATCGCGCCGTGATCTAAGCGTTGTTGAATCCAACCGACGTCCACCTCATCGGCCACGATGATGGAGACCTCATCGGGGTTAAACCACGCCTCGAAGTTCGTCTCCTGTTGATCCTGGTCCCAGCCAAAGAGGCGCTCAATCGCCCAGCGCATGGTTTGAAAGTACAGTTGACGCGCGAAATCAAAATCTTTCGCCTGATAGGGACGTAGACGAACATTCATGAGAGGACTTTACTTCATGCTGTCGCGGACTCCTTGGAGATACCGTACCGAATTGTCGGCAATACGAGAAGCCGACCGCGATACGAGGAGGAGGATTGAGCCGAAAAAAGAGGCAGCACGACCCGAAGTTTCCTCTTCGAACTCAACGGGCCCAGCCCTCAACCTGCTACTGCTTAAAGACCACCGGAGGTCCGCTGACCCTCTTCGCCTTCAGGTCGACATCCACCTGGACGCGGTCGGCGATCGTCACAAAGGGAATCCTGCCATTGATCCCATAGTCCTTGCGATCAAAGTACATGCTTCCTTTGATCTCGCCCGAGCCTGTCCCCTTGCCGGTTAGCGTCAGCTGCAAAGTCTGCGGCTTCGAGACTCCGCGGATCGTGAAGATGCCGGGCACATCGAAGGTATTGGGACCCGTCTGCACGCAGTGATCGGACTTAAAGCTGATCACCGGATCCTGATCGACGTCGAAGAAGTCTTTGCTCTTTAGCTTGTCGTTCTTCATCCCGCTGCCGGTGTTTACGCTGGCGGCCTGGACTTCGATGTCCAGCATGGCCGTGGTGACGTCCGGGCTTTTCATCGTAAGAGTGGCTTTCCACTGATCAAACTTGCCGACGATGGAAACGGAAGACTTCACGTCGAACGTGACCGAGCTTGAAACCGGAGTAACTTCAAAGATAGGAACTTGGCCCCAACCTAACGGCGTGAGCAGGACAGCAGCTACGAGAGAAAGTAATGCTTTTCGCATGGTGGAAGTTTGGCGATTCGAGACCGGACTGTCAACTGGTAAATCGGCCTGGACTTGTAAAAGCTGGACGCAAAACACCTACAAGCAAATAGACACATACTTCACTTTCGCTGCGCGAAGGGCCAGCGGAGTTCTTACCAGCTCTCCGCCACGTCGTGACCGCGCCGAGCATTCCCTCGCGATCATAGCGATTACTTTTGGATGGGTGGTCGGCAATACGGACATTTCGACCCGGCTCCCGAAGGTTCCGGTTTGCCGGTCACAACCCGTAAGCGCATTCAAGTCGCGGCAGTAGCTTTAGCGAATAAGCTGGCGCGCATGGTCTGGGCGGTTTTGTACAAGGGAGAAGCATATCGCCCGCCGCTGTTACCGCAACCTGTCGTAGCTTGATGGCCTGCAATTGACGCCTGGCAAAAACGCCAGGCTTGGAAATCGCTGAAGCGATTCCCACATTTGCAGTCCAACGGCGACGGCTACTGATTTGACTTTTTCAAACCCTGCCAGGTTTGCTGGCGAACCATGAGATGGCACAACGGTCGATCCCGGCGCTCCCGAAACCTGTATTACGGAAAAGCCTACCAAGGCCGCGAAACTAAATAGGACGAGGGCGCAGCGCATTCCATTCAGGCCAGGAGACAGATACTCCAACAAAGGCCGTATACATTCGCGCAGGCCAACACGCCATTCCCATTT
>JBAVYX010000417.1:0-37126 GCA_049588475.1 Silvibacterium sp.
AGGTCCTCGAGCATCGGCAAACAAGACGGGACGGCGGCTCAATATCATTGGAATGCATCGCGGGTTTTGATCCATCTATTGCAGTTAAGGCGTCGCTTCCCCTCGGTGGATGCACCATTCATCTTCCCAGAACACTGCACGCGTCTACGCCCAATATCTCTGGAGGCGCTCGCATCGTTTACATCATGTCATTCGGGTTGCCGCCGGTTCGTGCGGGTGAGCCTGCGACGTTCTCGTGGCGGGACGACACCACCACGGAAATGGCACTACGGAGACGCAAATGGATGCTGCTTCGGGGGGGTGTGTTCATTACTGCCTGGAGAAGACTGCGTCGCGGCGACTTAAACAGCTGGAGCAAAATTTCTTACTTTGGAAGGCGTGCTGCTAAGACCCTTGTGCGAGGCAGCTAAAAATCAGTACCGGCTATCCGCCGCTGTACTATCCATCATTTCGCGTAACGACTACTCCAAATGACACGCTTCATCGATCGGATTCGAGGTAATATGCTTCGCTCAAATCTATATTCTGTATTGGTGGTATGCCTGGCGGTCACCTTCTGCCTGGCTGTGCCAACACTGGATGCTCAGGACTCGACCTCCTCGCCTGGAGGCACTACGCAGGCATCTCTGACAGTCTCAACAGGTTCGTCTCAACCGCAGCTACAGCAACGCTATCCAAGGTATAAGATTCAAAATCAGGACGCGCTGCTGTTATCTTTTCCGCTTTCTCCGGAGCTCAACCAGACAGTTACTGTTCAACCTGACGGCTACATCAATTTACAGACGGCGGGAAGCCTGCACATTCAGGGTATGACGGTTCCGGAAGTTGTCGACGCTCTGCAGAAGGCATATTCGGGAATACTGCACGATCCGATCATCAATGTGGATCTTGAGGATTATCAAAAGCCCTTCTTTACTGTCTCCGGTCAGGTGGGTAAGCCCGGTCAGTATGAACTCAGGGAGAATATCTCTTTGGCGGAAGGCATAGCCGTCGCGGGAGGACTAGCGGCAACAGCCAAAACGCAAGTCCTTCTCTTTCATCGAACGTCCCAGGATATGTTCGAAGTCAAAAAGTTTAACCTGAAGGACATTCTGAACGGCAGGCATCTTGATGAGGATGCAACGCTCAAGCCCGGCGATATGGTCTTTGTGCCTGAAAAGGCTATTACACATTTCCGTAAGTATGTGCCCTACGCCTTTAACATGGGCGCCTACTTTCCTACTTTCTAAGCAAAGCTCATTTACATAACCCGGCCGTTTGGTATGGAAGGACGGAACAAAATGCGTGATATAAAACCGACACCCACAGTCAAGGACAAAGACGATTCCATTTCCCTGCGGGCTATTGTCACTCCCCTCTTTCGCCGCAAGCGTCTGCTGATAATTAGTTTCCTGTCAATCTTCGCGATCCTGGCGGGGCTGAGCCTTTTGGCCGGCGGTTCGTACGAATCTCACATTTCTATCCTGGTTAGCCGCGAGCGTATGGACCCACTGGTGACCACCCAGTCCACGAATCAGATGCAGGGTGCCACTCCTCCCTTGACTGATGAAGAAGTTAACTCCGAAGCAGAACTGCTACAGAGCAGTGATTTATTGCGGAAGGTTGTTCTGGCTAACGGATTACAGAATCAGAAGGGGTTTTCCATTTTTGACGTACTTCGCCCCAGGCAGACCGAAGAAGATCGCATCGCGCGAGCGGTGCGAGGTCTTGCTCGTAAGTTAAAGGTTGAGACCCCAACCAAAACGAATCTTATCGAGGTTACCTATAGCTCCTCGAATCCAGCCATATCCTACGGTGTGCTCAAAAGCCTCAGCGATCTCTACCTGGAGAAGCACGCCATAGTTCACCGCCCCGCGGGCTCGTCTGACTTTTTCGCCCAACAGGCTCAGAGCTATAAGGACGCGCTCGATCGTTCAGAGGCCCGCCTGCGCGACTTTGGTGAAAAGGAGAACGCAGCTGACCCTGATGAACAGCGCACCGACCTTGCGCTACAACTGGCCAACGATATCGGTCAGTTGCACACCACAGAGCAGGCGATTGCTGGCGATGAAAAGCGTATCAGTAGCGATCTGGCGCAAATGGCGGTCACGCCGCAAAGGTCGGCAACAAAAGAAGAAACCAACGCTTCCAATATTCTATTGCAGGAGTTGGGAAGTTCTCTGCTGGCTGCTCAGACGAAGCGAACTCAGTTGCTCCTAAAATACGATCCAAACTATCCCCTTGTGAAGGAAGCAAATCAGGAGGTTGCCCAGATACAGGCAGCTATCGCGGATGCCCAGAAGGCTCACTATGTCAACCAGGAGACGGATAGAGATCCAACCTTCGAACTGCTGCGGGAGGATCTGTCAAAAACTAGAGGTGATCTGGCGGCTCACCGAGCCAGCCTCTTAGCCAATAAACTCAGCATAAATGACATGCAAGCTGAAATGGTCAAGCTGGGTAATCAGTCCCTGCAGCTCGCTGATTTACAGCGCGAGGCCAAGGCGAATGAACAAAACTACTTACTATACCTCTCTAAGAGGGAACAGGAGCGTACTTCCGACGCACTCGATAGAACCCGGATCGAAAATGTAGCTATAGCCGTGCCACCGGCAATGGCTGTGCTGCCGGTCCACGGACCACTATACGCTGTTGCTCTGGCGTTCGGCATAGCGCTGATACTCAGCCTATGCATAACATACGCTGCGGATTACCTGGATCCATCATTCCATTACACTCACCAGGTGGTCGATACCCTCGGTATACCGGTTGTAGTCGCGATCAACAGGCGATCCGCATAGGTACCTTAGGTTCTTGAGCTGTAGGTCGGTAGGATGGCGCTCGGGATTCTCCTTGGAGGATTCCGCTCGTCTAGCTGCTCCGTGGCACATTGCAAATAGCTGATGCCATAGAGTTGCTGCAGCCGCAGTTAAAGCACAAGTTTGCATAAGCGTAAACACCCACTGCCTATCACTCCATCGCATTTGAGCAAGACCACACACTGATTTCGGAACCTAACGTGATCTGACAAGCCACGATGTGGGCCCATGCGAAACCCTTCACATTGCTGGAAACGCTGATATCTAAATATGCATCTAATCAACCATGACTCTCGTCCCAGAGTTGGGTTGCAAGAGTGGTTGTATTTAGCCAGTTTGAACACTTGTATGGAACTACCCGACATCAACAACTCCACCTTACATTTACCTTTAGTGTTGAAGCTAATCGTTATATCACACCGACTAATAACGCGGAGGCAATCATCGTGAGCGTTGCGATCATAACTGGATCTGCAGGATTGATTGGTTCGGAGGCGGCGTCCTATTTTGCCGCGCTGGGCATGACTGTTGTTGGCATTGACAATGGAATGCGCGCGCGGTTTTTTGGGCAGGAAGCCTCCACACATTGGGTAAAAGAAAAACTGATCGAAGAGATCGACGACTATCGGCATTACGAAGCAGATATTCGAGATTATGCGGAGATATCGTCCATTTTCCAGATATACGAGGGTTCAATTGACCTTGTAATCCATACCGCTGCGCAACCGTCTCATGATTGGGCAGCCAAAGAGCCATTTACGGACTTCACCGTGAATGCAAACGGGACATCAGTCATCCTCGAGTCAACACGGCGCTACGCTCCAGACGCGGCATTTATCTTTACTTCTACGAATAAGGTGTACGGAGATACGCCAAACCACCTCCCTCTTGTGGAGAGGGAGATGCGCTGGGAAATTGAAGCAGATCATCCGTATCACGCCAAAGGCATCCCGGAAACGATGCCGATCGATCATACGACACATAGTTTATTCGGAGCATCGAAAGTCGCGGCGGACGTCTTAGTTCAGGAGTATGGACGATATTTTGGGATGAAGACAGCCTGTTTTAGAGGTGGTTGCCTTACGGGGCCTAACCATTCTGGTACTCAGCTTCACGGCTTTCTTGCCTATCTAATGAAATGCGCTGCTACCGAAACCCCTTACTCGGTGTTTGGCTATAAGGGAAAGCAGGTCCGCGACAACATTCATAGCGCTGACCTGGTGCGAGCCTTTCATGAGTTCTTCAAGAACCCTCGTTCCGGCGAAGTCTACAACATGGGCGGAGGCCGAGATAGTAACTGCTCGATGTTGGAGGCAATTGAGTTGTGCCAGGAAATAACCAGCAATGTAGTTAACTGGAAATACGTAGATGATAACCGTCGCGGCGACCACATATGGTGGATCAGCGATCGTTCTCGTTTCCAGGAACACTATCCCAATTGGAAGCAGCAATACGATGTGCCGCAAATCCTGCAAGAGATCTTTGCGCTCAGCGCCGAAAGGTGGAAAGCAGCATGGTCAATCTAGGCAAGAAAAACGTCGTCGGCGTTATGATCAACGCTATCGATTATGAGGCCGCAATTGAACTTATAGTCCAAGCAGCAAAAGAACGGCGAGCCTCGATCATCTCGGCCCTCGCAGTTCATGGCGTCATGACAGGAGTGCTCGATAGCGAGCACAAGTTTCGGCTTAATCATTTTGATGTCTTGGTACCCGACGGTCAGCCCGTGCGTTGGGTCTTAAACTGGCTTCACGCTACGCGTCTTTCGGACCGAGTGCGTGGTCCAAGTCTCACGCGGAAGGTATGTGCTAGGGCTGCGTCTGAAAAGCTACCTATCTACCTGTATGGGAGTACTCCAGAAATCCTTGACGGACTGACGCTTAGGCTTCGCCATGAGTTTCCTGGAATCATAATAGCCGGCGCCGAACCATCTAAATTTCGTCGGCTCACGCCTTCAGAAAAGACTGAGTTGGCCGAGAGGATACGTTCGTCCGGCGCCGCGATCACTTTGGTTGGCCTTGGCTGCCCGCGTCAGGAGACCTTCGCTTACGAGTTTCGGGACGCTCTTTGCATGCCAATCCTCGCAGTGGGAGCTGCTTTCCCTTTCCTGGCCGGCTTGACCGAGGAAGCTCCGGAGTGGATGGGACAGGTGGGCCTGGAATGGCTGTTTCGATTGATCTCAGAGCCCCAACGACTCTGGCGCCGTTATCTTTATCTCAATCCTACATACCTATTCCTGGTAGCGCTTCAAGCATTAAGGATTTCTCGCTTTCGGCCGGAAGGGAAACTTCCCGTGAGCGAGTCTCTTTTTGGCTGATCCCTTGTGCTCCCTGCATGAGAAGCTGAATGATGTCAACATGCAGAAGCCACAGGGTGGCGGCTTCGACCCACGAATCTCTGATGTATAGGAACTTAGCCATGCAATGGTTGGCAAAGCGCAGCTGGAAAATTGCAGTCGCGGTGATGGCCGTATCCATGTTAGTGAGCATTGTGATCGCCATCCATGCAGGCTCGCAATTTCGTTATCAGGATGAAAAGGACTACGCTCAGCTTGCAACAAATCTCGTCCAGCGGCATGCCTTCACCATGAATGGGTTTGAACCCACGGCCTCACGGCCGCCGGGGTATGTCTGGTTTCTTGCCATACCAGAATTGTTCCGGGGTTCCAACACGGCATTAAGGTTGTTTAACGCAAGTCTGTTAGTCATTTGCCAGCTGTTAGTGTTTCTGCTCGCGCGCAGGGTGGGCTCCGATGCAACGGCGGCCATCGCTGTCATGTTGAGTTTCGTTTATCCCGTCTTCCTTTATACCTCTACTGTTTTGTTTCCGCAGACGCTGGGTGCCGCACTCTTGCTCTGCGGGGTGTGGATCTTGCTCGACAAACGGCAGCTCACGGCGCCAAAGGTTCTCTGCGCCGGAACGGTGTGGGCGCTCTTGATTTTGACTATTCCGACGTTTCTCGTCCTAGCTGGCGTGCTTTGCCTATGGCTATTCTGGCGACGTCGCGACTTTCGACGGGTGCTTATTCCGTTCGTAGCTCCTCTCGTTATTCTTCTCGGGGGATGGTCGCTTCGAAATTACATTGCGTTTCATACTCCTGTGTTCATCGCGACCAACGGCGGCGTGAATCTGTTGATTGGGAATTCTGAAAATGCGACCGGAGATTCCACTTCGTCGGTTGATATCTTCAGATACACAGTTCTCGGTCATCAGATGTCCGAGCCGCAACGAAACAAGTACTATACGGATTCCGCAAAGAAATGGATGAAGGAGCATCCCCGAGAGGCATTGCGCCTTTACGAGGCGAAACTTATTCATTATTTCGCCTTCACTGACAAGACTACGGCTAACGATCGTAGCACTCCATTGTCGGATGAAAATAATTCCTGGCGTCAAGTCATCATGATAGCTACTTATGGGCCGTTGTTGTTTTTCCTGTTTGGCAGGATCATGTTATCCCCTAAGTTTCCCATGTCCGAAGAGGAGATATGCCTCACGGGTCTCTATTTCGTGAACGCCCTATTCTCCGCGGTCTTTTTTTCCAGAATTCGTTTTCGTCTTCCCTTGGATTGGCTCTTGTTAGTGCTGGGCGCTGGCACCATCCAACTAATCGTGAGCGGCCTGCCCTCGGTCATGCGGGTCGTCATCCCTGATAACCTACAGCCGATCCATGATTCCACTACAGGCGGAAGTTATTCACCTGCACACGTGGAGATTGAGGGTACATCCCAGCTTGGGTCATAAGCGAAGAGTTATCGATCTGATGGGCGAAAGCGACATTCAGCTTAACGACTTCAATTGTTCACCCGTGGTACACCGGCATCCATGCGGATATTGATTGTCCATAACAGATATCAGCAGAAAGGCGGCGAGGATATCGTCGTTGCTGCTGAAGAGTGGCTGCTTCGCTCGCACGGTCACCAGGTTGACCTGCTCCAAGTGGACAATGACCACATTCAGGATGCCTTCAGCAGGGTCGCGGCCGCAGTGCAGTCGATCTACTCACTGGATGGCAAGAAGAAGATGCGGAAGGTGCTGGGAAGCTATCGTCCGGACCTGGTGCACATACACAATTTCTTTCCTTCTCTCTCTCCCTCCGTATTCATCGCTTGTGCGGAAGCGCAAGTTCCCGTGGTGCACACGCTGCACAATTATCGGATCGTGTGCGCGGCATCCACGCTCTTCCGCGATGGCCATGTGTGCGAGGAGTGTCTCTCAGCCCGTTCGTTTCTGCCCGGAGTCAAGCACGGCTGTTATCGTTCCAGTCGGCTCGGTAGCGCAATTTCCGGTCTCGGTATGGCCCTTCACGCGGAGATCGGCACGTGGACCTCGAGCATCTCTGCATATATCGCGCTGACGCAGTTCGCTGCGGATAAACTCGGCAGTTTTCGCATTCCGCCGGGGAAGATTTTCGTCAAACCAAATTTCGTCGTTGATCGCGGCATAGGTAAAGGCGATGGCAATTACGCGCTCTTTGTAGGGCGTCTGAGCCCGGAGAAGGGCTTGCAGACGCTTATCGATGCCGATCAAGCGGGCTCACTCTGCATGGATGTTGTGCTGCTGGGGGAAGGTCCGATGCGCCCCGCTATCGAGCAGGCAGCCTCCCGCCCAGGTAGCAGATTGCGGCTGAAAGGATTCGTCGGGCATGAAGAGATCGTGACTTACATGAAAGGTGCGAGCGTGCTCTTTTTGACTTCTCTCTGGTATGAGGGCGATCCGATGGTCGTGATTGAAGCGTTTTCCATGGGTCTACCTGTCATCGCCGCCGCAATCGGTAATACTGCCGTCACTATTCGAGCGAAGGAAACAGGTCTGCTCTATCCCCCTGGTGACCACGCAGGACTGTCGAGCGCTCTTGAATGGTATGCAGCTCACCCGGAAGCAGTTGAGCAGATGCGCCAGAATGCTCGGGACTACTATTTAGCAACGCATACGCCTGAGGTGAACTATGAGCGGCTGCTGCAGATCTACGGGTACGCGAGTGGGGAGCCAATGATGCAGCCAGTAGCCCGGAAGGAAGGGCTCGAGCCTTTGAATGGACTGGGTCAAGGCTAAGCTTCAAATCGAATCGCGTGGAATAAGACTCCGGCGTCATCTGGTAAAAGTATGAGCGTAATCACTGTCGAAAATAAACAGGCAGTTTCAAGTTTGCTGATGCAGCGACCCTCGCTGTCAAGGCAACGCTGGCTGCACCTGGTTATTCTCATACTTGTTTTTGTTGCCACGCGCGGGCTGGCATACATAGCCGGCCTGCGGATATTAAGCCGGGACCTGCCCTGGTATTGGCAGCTGCTGGACCTCGATATTCTGCACCACCATTTGTTGCGCGGGCTCCTTTATCTCCATGCACAGCCACCTCTATACAACGCAATCGTTGGAGTCGCAGAGAAAATCAGCGCCACGCATTACGGCGGAATTATTCTGGCGCTGCAATTGCTTCTGGGACTTAGCGCGCCGATTGCTATCTATCTGGCGCTCACGAAGCTCAGCGTGGCACCGCTGTTCAGCCTCGTGGTTAGCCTCATCCTGCTGTTGAACCCGGCGGCGATTCTCTTCGAATTCGATCCGTCTTACACCGTGCCAGTCTACGCGCTGAACTGCCTGTTCGCACTGATCTTGGTCTTCTATGTAAAGAGCCGCTCTACGACTGCGTTGCTCGCGTTGATTGGCTGCGCAGTGGCGCTTACGTTAATTCGTTCTTCATACCAGCCGGTGTGGCTGGTGGCGATACTTGCCACGCTGTTTTGGACTCTGCCCGCAAACAGGCGACAGATTGCCACGTTGGGAATAGCGGGAGTGCTATTGACTCTGGTCTGGCCCGCAAAAAACTACGTACTCTTTCATCATTTTGTCTCTTCCACCTGGGCGCCCTTCAGTATGTCGAAACATTGGAAATATCCTGCCGATCAGCAGCGAATTGAACCGTGGGTTCAGCAGGGCCTGCTGCCTACTTTTGCGCCGAGACCTAAGGAGTCAGGTAAAACCGAAAGGGAGTTCCCAGCCTGGCTGCAACAACAATGGCCAGCGCTTCCCAGAGGTGTTCCCGAACTGGATAGCGTCACCAAGGGTGATACGGGCTGGACCAACTGGAACTCGCTTGCCATGCTAAGAATGCATGATGCCGAGGCGAAAGATGTCTCCTTTCTGCTGCGCCATGATCCAAGGTCTTACGTCCTGAATGTTGCGCGCGCAATGATCATCTACTTCGAGCCTTCTACCTACTACTACATGGGAGAGGGCGGCGATACCCTGATCCAGTACGAGCGCCTGGCGCCCCTCGACCGGGCGGTGAGCCGCGTTTGCTGTAATGTTTTTGGCCTGCCCCCGGAGGCCTACGAGCTACTGCCTCCGCAGAAGTTCCGCATCAGAAATCTCTGCATGGGCGCGGTGGGGTTGTACGGCGTCCTGCTGGCATCGCTGGTTTCGCTGGGCTCGCGCTCGCTGTGGAGCGGGAATTTGGATCGACGGCTCGTCATCTCTGCGATGATGGTGACAGTTATCTACGCATTTCTTGTCGGGAATCTCGTTGAGGTGGGCGAAAACATGCGCTTCCGCTTCGAGATCCACGCGCTTGTCGTGACCATCAGCGCTATCTTTCTGCAACAGATATGGGATGTGCGCACCCGGAGAACCGCCCAGCATGAAGACTAAGCGAAGGATGACAGCAAGAATCCGGGAATTCCGCCCAGCCCACAATCCGGAAGGTGAGGATTAAATGAGACAACTTGTGTGTCTGGCCGTCGGATTGTTGCTTTGTGCGGTACATGGTCTCGTTCCCGCGAATGCGCAAAGCATGTATAAGGCCGCCGGCTATCCTGGAGGAGACGCCAGTGTGAAGATCAATGCATGCATCGCCGCCGTCATCGCCGCGGGCGGTGGAGTCTGCGATGCCAGCGGGCTCGGGGGTCCGCAAAAAATGTCACAGGAGATCAGGCTCGGCAGCACCGCGAGCGTGGACGGGCGCATTGGCATCACCCTACTCTTGCCTGATACGGCTATATGGACATGGCATCTTACCGATGGTTCGAGCTGCGGGATTTACCAGTTCAGCAGCACATCCATTCTCGGTCAGCAGCCAGGCGGCGGCGGAAATCGCATGGTGCTCGCGGCCAGCTCCGGCTCAAAGATGGATTCCATCTACTGCACGGATGCCCCATCCAATGGCGCCAACTATATCCGCGCCGAGGGGTTTGCAGTTTGGAACAACCAGGCTGGGAGCACCTTCGCAAATGGGGTAGTGCACATCCGCAGCGCAGTGGACCAGTGCACTTTCAAGCGCATTTTTGCTGAGAACTATTACGGAGATGTCTGGCATATAGACAGCGCATGTTGCGGAGTGAGTTTTGAAAGCATCCATGCCACAAGTAATGGCTCGATTGTCAAAAACGGGAGCAAGGGCGGCGTTCCTCTGACAATAGGTCCCGGTCATGTGCGCTCAGTATCTTTTTATGACGCCAGTGTGAACCAGCCTGGCACCGGTTCTCCGGACATCATGATTCGCGGCGGTGGGGTAATGGCCGTCAGCTTCTTCAATTTATATATGGAAGGAAATGGCGGCATCGATGCTGACACTCCAATGGTTTATATCGGCAAGGATGTTGGTCCCGTGCACTTCTTTGGTGGCATGGGCAACACGGAGCAGGGACACTTAACGAGCACGAAAACCGTTTTTGAGAATCACGGAGCGGTGCTGGACGTCTCCGCCTTCGAGACCGTCAACACCACGCTTGGTATTAACGACGCTACCGCAGGCGCCAAGGTGCCGACCCAGGCCTTTAAAGGCAATCTTGGCACGATCTCGTCGTATAGAACCAACTCGACAGCCAACCCCAGGTAGGCTGGCCTCAACAACGGGTAGGGAGAGTCAAATTGACGGTGGAAGGTAGCGTGGCGAGGAATATTCACCTTTGTACAAAAGCTCAAATCCCGGGCGTGCGCTCATGAAACAGTCTTTGCAGAAATTTCGAGGAAGCGCAATTGCGAAGAATACCCTCTGGATGCTCAGCGGGAATGGTCTCAAGCTCGTTATTCAGGCCGCCTACTTCGTTCTGATTGCGCGCGGTCTTCGGCCGACGGATTATGGCGCTTTCGTCGCAGTGGTTGCTATCGCGTCGATCGTTTCTCCTTTTGTGGGGATGGGGACGAGCAATCTTATTGTCCGCAATGTCGCCAGGGACAGGGACTCGTTCTCCAGATCGTGGGGTAACGGCCTTCTTGTCACGCTGACGAGCGGGGCAATCGCATTGGCCCTGGTTGTTTCAGGCACGTTTCTTCTGCCCGCTCATGTTCATTGGATCGTCCTTCTCTTGGTTGCCGCCGCTGATCTGATCTTTGGAAGGATTACGGACTATTGCGGTTTCGCATTTTCAGCCGTCGATCGTTTCGGCGCTACTGCCCAGCTCAATGTATGGTCGAGCCTGACCCGGCTTATCGGCTTAGGAGTTTTGATCTTCTTGGTACGCCGTCCAACGATTGAATACTGGGCCGCAACCTACCTGGTCGCAACATTTGCAACCTCGGCTGTGGCTCTGGTGTGGGGATTGAAGGTACTCGATCGGCCTTCGCTCAAGCTTAGCGCAATCTGGCCCGAGGTTCAGGAGGGCTTCTTCTTCTCAGTTGGCCAGTCCGCGCAGAGTATCTACAACGACATCGACAAAACGATGCTTGCAAAACTTGGAGATCTCGCGGCTACCGGCATCTACGGCGCTGCATACCGAATCATCGACGTGAGCCTTGTGCCTCTGCGGTCCATACTCTCCGCGGCCAACCCCGGTTTCTTTCGTGCCGGGCATCAGGGGGGAATAAGAGAAACGTGCGTCTATATGCGGCGTCTGCTGCCAAAGGCAATCGGCTTTGCGGTCCTTGTGATGATCGGCCTGCTGATCTTTGCGCCGGTTGTGCCTCATGTATTGGGTGCGGAATACGCGCGCGCTGTAGGCGCTTTGCGCTGGCTCGCTGTTCTGCCATTGCTTAAGACTATCCACTCCTTTTGTGCGGACGCTCTTACAGGCGCTGGACATCAGCGTTTGCGAACCTCCATTCAGATCGCGGTCGCCGTCTTCAATATCCTCATCAACCTTTGGCTCATCCCGGCTTATTCATGGCTCGGCGCCGCATGGTCCAGCATCGCGAGCGATGCTGCGCTGGTTTGTCTGCTCGCCATCGCGATTGCGATTCTGGCGCGAAAGCGGCAGCCCGTGCAAGCAATCATGGAGGAAGTAATTTTATGAACAGCGGACCTATGGTGAGCATTCTGATCAACAATTACAACTATGGCCGTTTCCTTGCAGAAGCCGTCGACAGCGCACTGACCCAGACATATCCCAATATCGAGGTCATCGTTGTCGACGACGGCTCAACGGATAATTCTCGTGAAGTGCTTGCCGCTTATGGAGATCGGATCCGCGCAGTGCTCAAAGAGAATGGCGGACAAGCGACTGCCTATAACGTTGGCTTCGCCGCAAGCAAGGGAGATATTATCTGCCTTCTCGATGCTGACGATATCTACAAGCCCGACAAAGTCGAGCATGTCGTCAGGATTCTCGAAGACAATCCAAGTTTTGGCTGGTGCTTTGACGTTGTGCGTCAGTTTGATGACAGAACGGGAGAGCGTTACCCGTGGTCGACGACACACGAAAGCGGAAAGTGGGACGTCCGTGCGGCCACCGCGGCGGGCAAACCTCCCCTTGTTCCAACCGCGTCCTCAGGGCTGTCTTTTCGCAGGAAGACCGCAGAACAGATTTTCCCCATGCCGGAACTGATGCGAATCACGACAGGAAGCTCGAGTGATGCGTACATCAAATGGATTGCGCTGGCGCTGGATGAAGGCTGGATGTCTGCAGCGGAGCTCACGCTGATGCGAGTCCATAGCAGCAACGCTTATACCAATCGACCGACAGGCAAGAAGCGTTTGGGAGGACAGATTGAGTTGTTTACCGGCATCTGCCTCTACGAGCAGTGGCCTATTCTGCAACGGCTGGCCCTGAAGGTTTTTTCGCGAGGACTGGGGGTGCATTGGGCAAGTGGGGGCTTGGAGCCCGGCTACAAACAGCGCGTTCGACTGTTTGTACGAAATCTCGCTCTGCCGCAAAGATCGGAAGTGCTCATTCGAGCAACGATCTGGAGCACTGTTCGGCGCTTTGGACATTAACGCATCGAAACAGAAACACTCCACTCGACGGTGGAAAGCAAAAACAGAAGGAGAGCCAGATCATCTCAGCTAATTACAAGGTCGCGAGATATCCTCGGCACGGCTTGTCTCTTCCTGTGAGGCATTGCTCATGAGAATTTCCCTTAAGCTCCTGACGGATCTCTTTTTCCTGGTCGTCTTGTTCGTGGCCAGCGGAGCGACGGAGGCCCTTACTATGAGCAACGCCGGCGCCGATCCTCAGGGATCGCCGGTGATGAAGGCATTCTGGGCTTGTATCTACCTGGTTGTCATACTTCGTCTCCTTCCTCGTTACCGCGAGGTTCTGGGACTGTTTCGATACAACAAGTGCTTTGTCCTGCTCCTTCTCTTAGCTATCTATTCCACTCGCTGGTCAGTGGATCCGCGGTTGACTCTTTCCAAGAGCCTCCCTCTCTTTTTGTCGGCCCTGATTGGTCTTGATTTCGCTCGGCGCTACTCAATCGGCGAACAGTTGCGCCTCATCTGGATGGTCCTGGCCACTGTGATGGTACTCGGAGTGATAGCGCAGGTTTTCTTCCCCGGCGTTGTCCCTGATTTAGACTTTGAGCCTGGCGGCGCGTGGAATGGGATCGTCGTCAACAAGAATACCTGGGCCCGGCTTATCGTCCTGACGGGAATCGTGCTTCTGAGTCGTCCTCGTCCCACGCGACGAAGTTCCGTGGTCTTTGCAATTCTGATGGTGATGGTCATGGCTTTGTTGGTGGCGTCCCGCTCGGCAGGGGGCTTGCTCATCATGACGGTAATGCTGTTCGTTTTCGGACTTTCAAAAGTGCTGCACTGGCGACGGACAACGCTAATCGTTCTGGGTTCATCGCTGGCTGCGCTGTTCGCTCTGGCCTTTTCCTATGTCTTGCAAAACCTGGACCAGGCGACGGCCTTGCTAGGCAAGGACGCCACGTTGACTGGACGTACGCCGATCTGGAGGGAGACGCTCCGCTTCGTCCAAAAGAGTCCGGTGTGGGGGTACGGCTTTGCCGCCTTTTGGAGCCAGCTGTCTCGGCCGGGCAGACTGGTGCGCGAAGCTATCAACTGGGATAACCTCCCCCATTCTCACAACGGATACATCGATCTCGCATTGCAAATTGGTGGAGTGGGTCTCTTTCTCTATTTCGCGGCCTTCTTTATTGGGATGAGACGCGCGGTTCGCTATATACGAAGAGATCCCGGGCGAGAGTCGATGTGGCCATTGGCATTTCTCTGCGTGATTTTTCTGTATCAGTTGGACGAAGGTACGATCGTCACCCCTAATCAGCTTATCTGGATACTATATTCAGCTGTGCTATTTTCACTCGTAACGATAGAAAGGAGTTATAAAACGGCCTTACCACCACAAGAGGAAGACTTAGTGACACATGAGCCTGTTCTGCTCGCGGGAGATTAGTTTCTAACAAAAGCAGCCTTGATGCGTTGGCCGTCATCGTAAAATAGATAAATACTAACGATAGGATATGGGTATGCCAAGAGTCCTTATTATACAAGCAGAGGTGAAACACTACCGCATCCCGTTCTTTACCGGTCTCCATGCGGCGCTGCGGCAGAATGGCATTGAACTGAAAGTGGCTTACAGCAACGCGAATCCTCAGCAACCCACTCGCAAGGGCCTCGTGAACCTTCCCTCTTCTGTTGGCCTTAACGTAAAGGGGCACTGGTTTTTTGGCCGGTTTCTCTATCAGCACTTATGGAAGGAAATATTCAGCGCCGACCTGGTCATTACCGGGTCGGAGGTCAAGTTCCTGGTCAATCCGCTGCTCTTGCTCATGTCGGCTCTTAAGTTGAAGCGGGTTGCGTTCTGGGGTCTCGGCCCCAACAAACATCCCACTCGTTCTGAGTTTGCCGAGCGGGTTAAGAAGCCTTTCTTCACCTGCGTGGACTGGTGGTTTGCCTACACCGAATCGATCGCGGAATACTTACGCGATGAGGGCATGCCGGCACAACACATTACAGTTGTTCAGAATGCCACTGACAGCGGGGAGTTGAGAAGGCTCATTGACGACATCTCAGAGGATGAGGTGCGCCATGCGAAAGTGGCACTTACCGGATCTCTCGAGAACAAGATCGGCTTCTATTGCGGAATGCTTGCAGAGATCAAGTCGATACCCATGCTGATTGAAACGGCGCGTCTGGTGAAACAGAAGTGCCCGGAATTTCATCTGGTCATAATCGGCAATGGACCCGACCGTCCATGGCTGGAAAATGCGATTGCCGACGAGCCTTGGATTCATTATCTGGGCGGGAAATTCGGACGCGAGAGCGCACTGTACTACAAGATGGCCGACGTTTTCATGCTGGCCGGCACAGTGGGCTTGGCTGTGGTGGACAGCTTCGCTGCTGGGCTGCCTTTGCTCGTCACCGATCTGCCGACCCATCCTCCGGAGATCGATTACGTGGTCGACGGCGAGAATGGCCATATCGCGCCGCATGAGCGGGAGGCTTTCGCCACCGCCATCGTGGAGACTATGTTCGATCCGGCCATGATGGAGCGGCTGCGCAGGGGAGCCAAAGAATCGAGCAAGCAATACACAATCGAGACGATGATCGAGAATTACAGCACCGGAATCAAGAGATGCCTGGCCTTTTATAAGCGCTCGCCGGTAATGGATACGGCTAAGCTCGCCGCGCCGGGGACGGAGAGCCGCTAGCCAGCACTGTCAGTCGAAGTCAGTCGCTAATCGGAAAACCAGGCATCACAAAGAGTCATAAGGAGACGGGATGAGGATAAGTGTTTTTGGATTAGGGTACGTTGGTTGCGTATCGGCAGCTTGCCTGGCGCAAGATGGTCATAAGGTAGTGGGCGTCGATATTGATGCGCGGAAGGTTTCCGCTATTGCGAGGGGACGGGCTCCCTTCTTTGAACCAGGGCTCGAAGATCTGCTGGGCCAGGCGAGTGACAACGGTAGTCTGACTGCGACCACCAGCGAAGTCGAAGCGATCAGCGCAACCGACGTAGCCCTGATCTGTGTTGGTACGCCTTCGGAGCGAACGGGCGAGATTAAGCTGGACGCCTTGCGCGGGGTCTTAATGTCCATCGGAGAGGCCCTTAGGGATAGGACCGCGCCCTTCATTGTCATCCTGCGCAGCACCGTATTGCCGCATGTTGTCGAAGACGAATTGATTCCACTTCTTGAGCGGGCGTCGGGCAAACGCTTGGGCAAAACTCTACAGTTTTGCTATAACCCCGAGTTCCTGCGTGAAGGTACGGCCATCCGTGACTTTTACGAAGCGCCAATGGTGGTTATTGGCCACAATGATAGCTGGGCGGCCAATGCAGTCGCGGAGCTTTATGCCAAAGTAGAAGCGCCGATTGTTTACACCGACGTTCCAACAGCGTGCATGGTCAAATACGTCTGCAATGTCTTTCATGCGTTGAAGGTTTCGTTTGCGAACGAGATCGGCCAACTAAGCGAATCTCTCAATGTCGATGGGCGACGCGTTATGGAGATCGTGTGCATGGATACGAAACTGAATATCTCTCCGATGTATTTGAAGCCGGGGTTTGCTTTCGGCGGATCGTGTCTACCGAAAGACCTTAGAGCAGTAGTTGCGGAGTCGCGTCATCGGGGCCTGCAGTCGCCAGTGATCCAGGGCATTCTCCCCAGCAACAAGGCACACTTGGAGAGCTGCATCGATCTCGTATTAAACACCGGCGCAAAGTCCATCGGGCTGTTTGGGCTCACGTTCAAGGAAGGCACGGATGATCTTCGGGAGAGCCCTGCTGTTGAGCTCGCTGAGAGGCTTCTTGGAAAGGGCATCCGTGTAATGATCTATGAGCCCGCTATCTCGGTCGACACAATCCACGGCGCGAATCTCACTTTCATTGAGAAAACTATTCCTCACATCTGGAAACTGCTGACTCCCGATTTGTCAGACCTGTTAAGGAGCGAAGTCGTCGTCCTGCTTAAGAAGGTCAGTGACTCCGAAAGAAAAGCCTTGCAAGCTCTCGGACCCGATAAGACGTGCATCGATTTCGCTAACGTTGTCAGCCAGGATGAGCTGAATGCCAGAACCGTGATCTTTGGGCTTCCGCACCCTGAGATGGTTTTAGGATAAGCAATCCTGTCCACATGACCACATAAGATTCAACTCACGCGGAGCCTAGAGTATGCAAATTCCTTGGCGTGGTGCACCAACCAGCGCGCTGCGGTTGCAGGTCTTCATATCAAGACAAGACATGAAGCTTGCTAAGCTCGGCCTCAAAGCCTTGCACCGCAGAAACTCCAACTCAAAAACACCGGTATTGGCGGCCGGTGGCCCAGTTGTCTCGATGACCACGCATGGCAAACGAATACACACTGTTTATCTTGCGCTGGAATCGATTGCCGCTGGAACTCTATTGCCATCGAGGCTCATCTTATGGCTCGACGACGCCAAAGCCTTTGGCACTAGGCCGGAATCCCTCCTGCGCCTGGAGGAGCGTGGCCTGGAGGTACGCTTGACAGAAAACTACGGGCCACACACCAAGTATTATCCATATTTATTGACAGAGAATTGTTTTGAGTCGCCACTGGTCATAGCTGACGACGATGTTATATATAACCGGTGGTGGCTAGCTGGCCTTGCAAGCGCTCACAATCAAAATTCCAGCGTGGTGAACTGCTTCCGAGCCCACTTTGTAGAACTTGCCGGTGGAACCATAAGGCCATATCTTGATTGGACCCACTGTAAGTCAATCACCCCAAGTTATCGTAACTTTGCGACCGGTGTATCCGGCTGTATCTACCCACCCCGCTTCTTGGGGATACTGAAACGGGCTGGTACAGAGTTTCAGCATGTCAGTCCCAAGGCCGATGACATCTGGCTCCACGTAAACGCCCTGCGATCCGGCTTCAAAATCAGGCAAATCCTGCACCGGCAGCTCAACTTTCCTTTTGTGCCAGGGACCCAGGACAACGGGCTCTTTCTCACGAATGCGCGACTCGCGGGAAACGACGCGCAAATCAAAAGCACCTATAGTGCAAAGGATATAGATCTCCTTATCTCCGCGGAGCATGAAAATACTGCGCAATCTGTGCTAGCCGGCGGTTACGCCCAGTCATAATCAGAGGCACAAGCGCGGGGCTTCGGACGTCGGTCTTAATGTTTGGTGGTATACGAAGAAATGCCGCCGAGATTGCCGGAAAACTCCCAAACTGGAACCTTGGTGTGGGCTGTCACATCATTGATGCCGAGTGTGGTATTGATGATCTCGAATCCAGGGACGTCGAGATCGAAGCCGTGGTTCTCAAAGACGGTCTTTGTAGTCGAAAGCGTACCCTGTTCGGTGTTGGCGATGCCCCCGAAAAAGTGAACCGGCCCCACGTACGGCCCGATGTAGACCATGGATGTCGTGCCATCAACCGCGCCATTGCCTTCCATATAAGTGTTATAGAAATTCACGCCCATCACCGCAGACTCGCCGGTAATCATGATGTCTGGATAACCGGATCCTGGCGCGTTAAACCCAGAGTCGCGGAAAGATACAGAGCGTACTTTACCTGGTCCAATGGTAAGCGGAACGCCCCCCGCAGCGCCGTTTGAAAGGCCAGTGGTGCCGTTGCTCGTGCCTTGAATTCCGTCGAACGTCACTCCGCAACAGGCGCTTTCTATGTGCCAGACATCCCCATAATAATTCTCCGCAAAAATACCTGTAAATCGACTTTGATCCACTACATCGCGAATATGTATCACTCCATTTGTGAAGGTGCTGCCGGCCTGGTTGTTCCGGACCGAAAATCCTTCGGCCCGAATATAGTCGGCTTCGTTCGAATCTGTGCAGTAGATAGAATCCATCTGCGACCCCGAGCTCGCCTCAAGGACCATGCGATTGCCGCCGCCACCCGGCTGATGGCCAAGGAGGGAGGTGCTGCTGTACTGATAGATTCCACAGCTGGAACCGTCGGTAAGATGCCACACCCAGTCAGCCGTATCAGGTAAGAGCAGCGTGATGCCAGTGCGACGAGCCACGCTTGCGGAACTGCCGAGCCGTATCTCCTGTGACATATGTTGCGTGCCGCCCAGGCCGCTGGCATCGCAGATGCCTCCCCCACGGGCGATGACAGCCGTGATACAAGCGTTGATTTTTTTACTTGCGTCCGCCCCTGAATAATGAATCGCACTATCTGTCACATTCGAAGAGCTTAAGTCCACATTTGCGCGGGAAGACTTAGCCGCGCTGGACACCTCATCGATAGAGCCCAGCTCATTGGAAGAGTCGTTCGTTTGCCCGTGTACACAAGCGGTTGAGCAGGCAAGTGCAACGCCAATTCGCAGTAAAAGCAAGTTTTTGAATATAGACATAGCGGATTCTCCAAAAAGTAAATCTCGCGCTACTTGGTAGATATGTGTTTGTATCATCACTGATATGTCAAGTATTAGTGCAAATTTATCGTTGATATGTCAATTGTTCGTGTAAGCCGTCCTCTATAACAGAAGCGCAAGATCAATCCATCGAACCGGATTACCTGGATGGAGTGTGCATTTGGTAGGTTAACTGCCTGAGATACAAAGAATATATCGGTATTCAACATGCAGCCATCAGATTACCTCGGTGATCTGATGGCTGTTGTCTTTTCGCCTGGTTGAAGAGATTACCAGCTGAAGGTTATTTCTTTTTCGACATAGCCCGCGCCTGGCCCAAATTCGATCGGTAGCTTTTGCAATGGCGCGTTTGCATCCGGAATCTCTGCACCTGTCGCGCGCAGGGTCGGCTGCTTGCGATTGATTCGCAGGAATAAAGTCTGCGTGCTCTTCGCAGGCGCCGCCAACCGCAGAGTCAGCGAGTGCGAAGTTGCTTGCTGGTCGAGCACTTTCATCTGTTGTGTAACGGAGCCTGGTGACGGGAGCTCCTGGATCATCCCCACCTCGATCGCGGGCAGCGGAATATGCAGTACGCCATTTGAGAACTGCGCTCCAGGCGTGCGCGACTTAAGACGCACGCCCGAAGCTGCGGGTCCCGTAGACCGAATCAGTAGCATTTCATTCTCGCGTGTTATCTCAAGGTCCATTCGTTCCTTACCGAGGGGGACCGTTGAGAGTTTTGCCTTGTCCCATTGAGCCGGCAGGCTTGGAGTAACACTGAGTTCATTCGCTTCGGCATTCCATTCAATCCCAAACAAACCGCGCATGATGGGTGAGATAACCATGGCCGAGGACCACAGCTGGTGGGCCGTGCTGCGTCCAAGGGGCTGGAAAAACTTACCGGAAAGCAATTCCGTCGCATTGCCGAGATCCTGCGACCAAATCAGACCTGCATTCTGCTTGAGGTGAGCGTAGCCTGAGAGGGTATGCCCGGCGCGATACTCCGCCACCGAAACCCAGCCGGTAAAGAGCGGCCACACCGTACCCTGGTGATAACTGATAGGGTCGTAAAAACTGACGTGATCGCTCAGGATGCGAGTTCCCCAGTCGGTCGAAAACTCATCCGAAGCCCAACGACTCATCATCGATTGACTGTGATCGAGCGCGTAGGACCAGTCCCACCAGGCAACGGAAGGAAAGATGGTGGCCGTGTCGTCAGTTCGGCCGCTGGTGCCGATCGAGCCATTACCGTTCCAGCTGAAGGCATAGAAGCCGGTCTGTGGTCGGAAGTATTCTTTTTCGATCTGCTCGCGGATATGCGCCGCGCGAGCATCGGCGGCGTGAGCAAGTTCTCCGTGGCCAGCAGCCCTAGCGATATTCGCGAAAGCCAGGCTGGCCTGCTCATCCAATGCAGCCAGATAGATTTCCTGATGCGGCATGCTCGGCACCCAGGATTCAACCCAGCCCGTACCCTGAGAGTTATCGTAGATACCGTCTCCGTCCGTGTCGTGAGAGCTTTGAAACTTCCAGGCGCGAGCCAGGCCATCCCAGTTCGCGGTCACAAATGCCTGGTCTCCGCTGATGCGCAGGTAGTCGTTCATCACCATCGGCAGCAGAAGTGTGGCATCGGCAGACGCGTACTCGTACGGCAGGCTCTTCCAATCGACCAGGTTCGCTGTCTGCGACCACTCGTGCATCATCTTGCCTTCCGGGCTCTGGCGATGAAGAAGGAACTCAATCTCCTTGCGCGTAGTTTCAAAATCCCCGTAGCTGTTCACTGCATATAGTGACCAAAGGGCATCGCGGCCAAAGAACCAGCCGAAGCCAGGGCGCGCTGAATCGCCGGAACCGACGAATCCCGCGGTGAGCGCTTCTTCGTCGTGGCTCGGAGTGGTTTGTACGCGAAGCTGGCCGATCGAAACGACCGACCAGGAGAACGCCTCGTTCAGCTTTTGATCAGGCGTGTCAATGCTGGTGTGCGACTCCAGAAAGTCGCGATAATATCTCTGGTTTTCCTCATAGATCGAGCGAAAGGAGCTACCTAGCTCGAAGAGTTGCTGCCCCAGGGCTTCCTTGGTTGACGTCGCCGGTCTATCCCCGAGAGTAATCAATAGCGGAAAAAGCGTATGCACGTCGCGCACTGGGTCGAAGTGCACAACGAACTGCAGCGGGTAGACGCGGGCGCGCTCCTGGTATGGCTGAAGGATGCCGGGCTCCGCGGTAGGAATCGCGATTGCCGCCGCATGATCGGGGAGGTTGAGATGAAGAATGTAGAAGCCGCTGGCATTACTTGTCTTGACCCACTCTGGGGAGGGCGGGTCATCCGAGGGCGCAGGCCACATGCGCTTCATGACAGGAGTGAAGCTGAAAGTGAGAGTCATGGGCCGCACGGCCTCGATCTGATAGAGAACGAGGGCCCCGGCGCCTTCGGGAGCAGGTCTGGGAGCGAGGATAATTTCGCGCACGGTGAAATTCGCGTGCGAAAAAGTGATGGTCGTCGAGTCAGGCCGGACATCAATCGACGACGCGTGCTCATTCACGTCGATGGGCACGGGATAGTCCTTGACCTCGGCGGAAATACGCATGTCGCTGAGAATTTTCCACGGAAATAGCCATGCTTCGAAGGAGCCGTCCTGCTGCCCGAGAACCGCTCCCCGAGGACCGATGACCGAGAATGGCTGCGAAGGAACAGCTTCGCCGGAGATGGAGAGCTGTCCCGGGGGGAGCGGAAACACCGGCACAGTGGGCAGCGGCTGCAAAGCTGTTTGCGCAAATACCGTGCCGAATGACCCTGATATTTCGAGTAGGCAGATAAAAAGCGAGCCAATACCGAGCAAAGAGATGCCGAGCACAGTGTTGATCTGGACAGTTTTGTACTTTGTCACAGTAGGGTTACTCCCATGAGCTATTCGACCGCAGCCTCGATCGTTCCGAATGCTACATGGAGTGCGATATCGTCGTCGATGATTTAGGCCCTAAAAATGGCTAATGGGCCGGCTTGCGTGGTCATCTGCGTGTTTACTGCCATCCTGCTCCAGGGAGCGGCTGACAATATCCTTCGAACCGAGGCCGATGGCAAGGGACAATGCCAAAACGATTCCGCCGAAGAGAATCCCAAAGGCCAGTTCAACAATCGAGCCGCCGATTCCAACATGGTCCAGCACCATTGCTACGGTCAGCACCAGCACAAGCCATTTAACGCCCTGGCTGAGCAATCGCGCATACTGAAGGTTCATATTCACTGCGCCGATCAAAACGCTGCGCGCCAGGAAGCGCGCAACCACCGTACCGGCCAGCAGGAGCAGTACGCCGACTACAATGCGCGTCAGATAGGGATAAAGCTGGTCCGCAGTCTGATCAGAAGCGCTATAGGCTGCGCCAAAAGCGGCGATTCCCAGCACCAAACCCAGAAAGATGCCGCTCCAGAAGACCAGCCGCGATAGGAAGATCGTAGGACCTTGCACCGGCGACCAATGTAGTATCCCTGCAGAAGAATTCGCTTTTACGCGTTCGTCAAAGCGAGCAGCAATCAGTATTCTGCGCAGGATATAGGCCAGAAAAAGGCCGATCAGGCCGCAGACCACCACCGTCAATACCAGCGACAGCACCGCCGGCAGCAGGGTGGCCACCTTGGTGAGGACCCGGGCGAGAGAGGCGCGGAGCGCAAACTCGATTTGTTCCCACATGGCTTTCTCCTTCAATCGTGATGCGGTTGGTTACGGACTAAAACGGTCCGGCCAGCGCCACCGGGCCACGAGATAGGGTTTGTCCTCCTCGAAGGCGCTGGCCAGGGCGGTGACTCGCTGTTCCGCCGTTGCTTCTCCTTGGCTGCCCACGGCCAACACATGAGCGGCCGCCCATCCAAGATATAGTGGCATCAATGCACCGAGCAGATGGTTCCGATTCACTGACCGCACGCGGTACGCAACCAGAAAGTCATACACAATCCGCACCCAGAGCAG
The DNA here is from genome assembly GCA_049588475.1 of Silvibacterium sp. Lineage (GTDB taxonomy): Bacteria > Acidobacteriota > Terriglobia > Terriglobales > Acidobacteriaceae > Silvibacterium. The sequence continues at coordinate 23,223 of JBAVYX010000417.1, forward strand.
ATCCGGGAACGCATGTTTGCTCTCCCGTAACTCGACCAGCCGTTTCACCGATAACAGAGTCCGCGGTGTCATCACTTGTGCCCATATCTCCTGCAGATTGTTTCCCGCAAACCGGAAGGACTCAATCATCGGCGTAGCATCGGCAGGCGGACTGGTATTGGCCGGATTCGACGCGGAAGAAGCCTGCCTTCCTATCTCCTTTATGGGCGCCAGTGGCCGAGGCATCTGCCACTCTGAAGCGCGCGCTTCTATATCGGAAAAGAGCGCTCCTACGATACGCGTTAGCAGAGCCGTAACATCGACATCTTCGGGCTGGGTAAAATGCCGTCGTCCAACCTGTATTTGTGCCACCTGGAAATTCTTGAGGAGCGCCTCCGTCGCCGGCCAGACGATCGTGTCTTCCAATGCCCCTGGAGTATATCCGGTCATTGCCGCCAGAGCTTGACCGAAGTCTGCAGAGAAGGCGAGATCGGCGCTCAACGGATAGCGAAGTGCGCAGCCATACAACGCCCGGGTGAGCGGATATATGACAGCGGCGTTTAGCAGTCCTTCATACGGGCTGAGCGTGTAGTAGGGCATCGCAAGATCGACAGATTCGCTGAGAACGCATTGTGACAGCAAGGGCAACGCTTGCCGGTCCAGAGAACCGGAGTCGTGGCCCAGCAGCATCGTGGCGCGTGCCCCGTGTTCAGACGTAAGCCGTCGGGCATCGAAGTACAGTTGTGCCGTATGCGGCCAAGCGGATGGCCGCCAGCCGCCGGTGGGATTAAAGGGCAGTAACTGGAGCCAGGGTGCTCCGCCCAGGGATTGCATCCGTGGAGCGGAGCTTGCCTGGCCATCACCGTCTAAATCTTGTGTGGGATAGGCCAGCACAGTCCGTACTGGTCGATCCTCGGAGAAACGTGCCACAATCGCAGCCGTGGTCTTGTCGATTTCTTCACGGCTCGCCGGCTCGACCAGGATCAGCAAGTCCGTTTTTGAGTCCCGTTTTGATTCCCCGATGCTTATTTTCAGTGTGTTTGTGTCCCGGATGGAGGTATCGCGCGGAACTTCCAGCGATGTCTGCTGTACTATTTGCGGCAACGTGGACGGCGCATCCCAGGCCTCGACATTCACCATCTCGTCGGTGAGCTCAGGATGGTAAGGCATAGAAGGTAACTCCCCGATAGCGGAGCCGACTTGCAGCTCAAACCAAAGAAACGCATAGGGGGAGAGAGTCAGAACGTAGGGGTTCTGGGTAATCTTCGGGAAAGAAACATAGCCCAGCATCTCTATCGGAACACGGCCTTCGTATTCGTTCAGATCGAGCAGTACGGGCTGCGCAGACTTGGAAATGTTTGCAACGCAAAGAACCGTCTGACTTCCATACTGGCGCAGATATGCGAGCACCTTGCGATTCTCCGTCGACAAAATACGGAGCGTGCCGCGGCCGAATACCGGGAAGAGCTTGCGCAGCCCAACCATGTTGCGCGTCCATTGCAGCAGAGAAGAAGGGTTCTCCTTCTGCTCCTCAACGTTCACCGCCTGGTAGCCGAATACAGGGTCCGCGATCACGGGGCTGTAGAGCAGTTCGGGGCTGACCGGCGAGAATCCACCATTGTGCTCGCCATTCCATTGCATGGGCGTGCGTACGCCATTGCGGTCGCCGAGTTCGATGTTGTCTCCCATCCCGATCTCGTCGCCGTAATAGAGAATCGGCGTGCCCGGAAAAGAGAAGAGCAGGCTATTTAGCAGTTCGATGCGCTGTCGGTTGTTATCCAACAGCGGCGCCAGCCGGCGTCGTATGCCAAGGTTGATCCGCATGCGTGGATTGGCGCTGTACGCAACGTACATATAGTCGCGTTCATCCTCGGTCACCATCTCCAGAGTCAGTTCGTCATGGTTACGCAGGAACAACCCCCATTGGCAGTTGGCGGGGATCTCCGGGGTCTGAGCCATGATCTCCGTGATCGGCAGGCAGTCTTCCTGACGGATGGCAACGTAAATGCGCGGCATCAGGGGAAAGTGAAATGCCATCTGACACTCGTCGCCGTCACCGAAATAGGGACGCACGTCACTCGGCCACTGATTCGCCTCCGCCAGCACAAAGCGGTTCGAATATTCGGCATCCATCGCCGCTCGGAATTTTTTGATGATGGCATGCGTTTCAGGCAGGTTCTCGCAGTTGGTGCCATCGCGCTCTACCAGATAAGGAATCGCGTCCATGCGTAACCCGTCCACGCCCATGTCCAGCCAGAATCGCATGGCGGAAAGCATCTCTTCCAGCACCAGCGGATTGTCGAAATTCAGGTCCGGCTGGTGCGAGAAAAAACGATGCCAATAGTAAGCTTTCGCGACCGGATCCCATGTCCAGTTCGAGGTTTCTGTATCCGAGAAAATAATGCGCACGCCGGGGAAAAGGGCATCCGTATCGCTCCAAACGTAGAAATCGCGTTCCTCTGATCCCGGCGGCGCAAGACGTGCCCGTTGAAACCACTGATGTTGATCGGAGGTGTGATTGAGCACCAGTTCAATCAGAACCTGCATGCCTCGTTTGTGGGCGGCTTCCAGGAATTGCTTGAAGTCGTCGAGGGTCCCGTAGTTGGGATGGACATTCCTGTAATCGGATATGTCATAGCCGTCGTCGCGCAATGGCGAAGGGTAAAAAGGCAGCAGCCACAAACAGGTGACGCCAAGATCTTGAAGATAATCGAGCTTGCCCATCAGGCCAGTAAAATCGCCGATGCCGTCATTGTTGCTGTCGGCAAACGCGCGCACATGAAGCTCGTAGATAACCGCATCCTTGTACCAGAGCGGATCGGACGCGCTTCCTGCTTTCTTCACCTTCGAGCCTCGCTCCTGGGTGTCCAGGTTCAGATGGGTCTACGCGAATATCGGTTGCCGTAAGGGCCTAAGTATCTGGAAAGGATCGAGATGGCGTCCCAATTGCCGGTAAAAGGTCCTAAAGCAACCATTTTAAATCCAGTATCTTCATACAAAGAAACAACACGGCATGCAAGTCGGAAATTGTGCCGGTGGGAGTTTGCCTCGAAGACCGGGCTACTTCTTTATCTCTGCCGGCATCTAAGATTTAGCGAATTTCAGTCCATCTTTCTTTTATCCTCAATAGATCGGGTATAGACACCATGCGGATTCTGAGCTGGCGATTGATTGTCGCGTTGGTTCTCGGCGTCACACTGGTGTCTCTCGCGTCGTCTTGGTACGAGGTTCGGGAACAGAAGGGCGCATTACGCAGTGATCTTGAAAGCAAAGCTGGGACATTGGGTGAGAGTCTAGCAGGCAGAGCCGAGTTGTATTTGCAGGCTGGCGACCGGATCGGGCTCGAGCAGTGGGTGCTGCGCTTCAGCAACCGTGAACATCTGGTGGGAATTGGAGTGTACGACCGGGACGGCTCCGCGCTGGTCGTGACTCCTGCTCTGAATTCCGTTCTGCCTGGCTCGCCCCAGCCGCTGACGGATGCGCTTCTTGACGATCGTAATGAAAGCCGATATATGCGGCTGCATTTCAAGCGCGTATACATATTGGCCGTCCCACTGCATGCCGCTGACAAAAGCGTCGAGGGTGGAATCGTCATGGCGCACGATACCGCCTATATACGCACCGAGATTTTCCGCCTGTGGAGCAGAGTTTTCGTTCGTATAGCGGTCCAGGTTCTGGTCATTGTCGCCATCACGATTCTCATCGTGCGCTGGAGCCTTACCGGGCCGATCGCGCGAGTGGCAGAGTGGATGAAAGCGCTGCGTACCGGACAGCACGCCGTCCCGCCTTCCGTAAACGATATCGATTTCCTCGCTCCCCTCGCTCGTGAAGTCGCGCCCTTGGCAAAAAGCATCCAGCGAGCCCGGGGAGCGGCCGAGACCGAAGCCAGGTTGCGTAACGCCGCCGAATCTGAATGGACTGCCCAGCGGTTAGCCGATCACGTCCGCACCAGGCTGAGTGGAAGCAGCCTCTTTGTGGTTTCAAACCGCGAACCCTATATCCACAACTGGCGCGACAATGCCATTGTCGTCTCTGTTCCGGCCAGCGGTCTGGTCGCCGCCATCGAGCCAATTCTTTGCGCCTGCAATGGAACCTGGGTGGCTCATGGCAGCGGCGACGCGGACACGGAAACGGTGGATGCTCATGACAGATTGCAAGTTCCGCCGGAGGAACCGCGCTATGCACTCCGTCGCGTCTGGCTGAGCGCCGAGGAGGAAGCCGGCTACTACTACGGCTTCGCCAATGAAGGCCTGTGGCCACTTTGCCACAATGCTCATACCCGTCCCATTTTTCGCGCCGGGGATTGGGAGCACTATTACAACGTCAATCAAAAGTTTGCCGATGCTCTGGTGGAGGAGATGGCCGGCGAGGAGCATCCCGTGGTCCTCATCCAGGACTATCATTTCGCCTTGCTGCCGCGCATGGTGAAAGACCGCTTGCCCCACGCAAGGATCGCGATTTTCTGGCATATCCCCTGGCCCACTCCCGAGTCCTTTGATATCTGCCCATGGCAGCGAGAACTTTTGGATGGTCTGCTGGGAGCGGATCTGATCGGCTTCCATGTTCGCGGGCACTGCAACAACTTTCTGAATACCGTGGACCACGTCCTCGAGGCTCGGGTTGATTGGGAACACTTCTCCGTCAAGCGCAACGATCACCAGTCTTTGGTGCTCCCGTTCCCGATCAGTGTAGAATTTTCCGGCGAGACTCACGATGCTCCGGGCGGGATCAGTGCAGATGAAGAACGCCGCGCTCTGCTTCAGGAGCTCGGGATCGAGGCCACATTCATCGGTGTTGGCGTCGATCGCGTGGATTACACCAAAGGCATCGTCGAACGCTTCCAGGCGGTCGAGTCATTCCTGGAAAGATATCCCAGCTATCAGGGAAAGTTCACCTTTATCCAACTAGGGGCACCCACGCGCAGCCGAATCAAGCGGTATGCCGACTTCCAGGCTGAAGTGGAATCCGAGGCCAACCGGATCAATGCACGCTTCAAACGCGGTAAGTGGAGACCCATCGTCTTTCAATTCCGCCAGCACAACCGGCATGAGGTGCAGCGATATTACCGGATTGCCCACCTGTGCATGGTCACCTCACTGCATGACGGAATGAATCTGGTAGCCAAGGAATATATTGCTGCGCAGCAGGAGGAGCGAGGCGTATTGATCCTGAGCCGGTTCACAGGAGCCGCAAGGGAGTTGCGCGACGCGATCATCGTGAATCCCTACGATATCGAAGCGACCGGCGAGGCCATTGCTCAGGCACTTAGGATGGACATCAACGAACGGGTCGAACGCATGCGGCGGATGCGCACGTCGGTTAAGGAGCATAACATCTACTGGTGGGCTAGCAGCCTCATCGGGGCGCTCTGCGAGCTTCGCCTCGACCAACCCCCTGATCAAAAGGAAAGCGTCGTTGCCCCTATCCCCGACAAGCTTACGGTGGAGATATAGTTTGTCGGGTATCGATGAAAAAGCCGTGCCCTCAGACTCTGCCCTGCTTTTAAATTTTTTTGACCGGCTGAGCGAGGCTCCGGCGTCCGCGCTACTCCTGGACTACGACGGCACGCTCGCCCCGTTTCAAACGGATCGCGACCGTGCCTATCCATATCCCAAGATCATCCCCCTCCTCGGAAGCATCCTCCGAGGTGGCAAGACGCGAGTCGTCATCATATCGGGGCGCCCCGCCGCTGAAGTGAAAGCCCTGCTCAGTCCGTTAGACAGCCTTGAAGTATGGGGAGCACACGGCCTGGAGCGTATGCTGCCCGATGGAAGTTACCGGCAAATCAGCATCGACCCGGAAACAGCCGACTTGCTGTCCAAGGCAAGGGGGTGGGTGAACGAGGCGGGACTGACCTCCCAAGCAGAGATTAAGCCCGGGGGCATCGCGATCCATTGGCGCGGGATGACAGCCGCCGAACTGGAAAGAGTAGAAGCCCGCACCCGTGAGGGCTGGGCCGCTCTCGGTGAAAATCCCGAACTCAAGCTGCTTCAATTCGACGGCGGGCTGGAGCTGCGTGTTACCCATCCGGACAAGGGCGATGCCGTCTCCACGATCATCAAGGAATCAAACGCACATTCGCAGATCGCCTATCTTGGCGACGACCTCACCGATGAAGATTCCTTTCGCGTACTGAATGGCCGCGGGCTGACCGTCCTTGTCCGGCCTGAGTATCGGGATACTCTGGCGAGGGTCTGGCTCTGTCCACCGCATGAGCTGATCGGCTTTCTTGAACAGTGGCTCAGTCGTGTTTCGGTATAGATTTGGTCTACGCAACGCTCAAGCGGTAATCCAACGCCTGATCGCCATCAGGCATCCATAGATGCAACACTGCCAACATGGCCTTTATGTTGCCTTATAGCTAATCCAACTTATGACTGATTCCAAAGACCACGCGAAGACAGAGAGCCCATGGCTCGATCGCCTGCGCGCCCTTCGCAATATGCCCCCTGTTCTCCGCATGCTCTGGGAGTCCGGGCCTTCCGTGGTCTCATGGGGCATCGGGCTGCGTGTCTTTGTCGCTGTTCTGCCCTTCGGAATAGCCAAGGTAGCGCAATACATCATCAATGGCATCGCGGGCGTGCTGCACGGCCAGCCTCTGCCATCCACGTTCTGGATGCTGGTGGCCACCGAGGTAGTCCTGAACGTGTTTGCGGGCTTGCTGACTCGCGCCATCGACTACTCGGATTCGCTCCTCTCCAATCGCTATACCCAGCACGCGAGCGTTCGCGTAATGGAGCAGGCCGCCAGGCTTGACCTGACCACGTATGAGAATCCTCTCTTCTACGACCGCCTGGAGCGGGCACGGGTGCAGGCCACTGATCGACTGGCAATGATCCAGCAGATGGGCCGGTTAGTGCAGCAGGTGATCACTACGCTCACCTTCTCGATTGCGCTCGCATGGGCGTCGCCATGGCTAGTGCTCTTGTTGGCACTGGGCGTACTGCCATCGTTTGTTGGCGAGACACACTACGCCTTTTTGGGCTACGCCAAAAACTTCCGCCAGACGCCTGCGAAACGCCAGATGGACTATCTACGCCAAGTCGCCGGAAGCCGTGAAGGCGCAAAAGAAGTGAAGCTCTTCGGCCTGAACAGCTTCTTCACTGAAAGATTTCAGGCGCTGGCCAATCAGATATATCGCGAAGACGTCGCTCTTTCCAGATCCAAGCTACTGGTAGGTGGACTGCTGGGCGTCATCGGAACGCTGGGCTATTACGGGGCTTACGTCTATGTGATCTGGCGCACGCTCCACGGTGCATACAACATCGGCCAGTTCACGTTTCTTTCGGCGGCGATCCAGCAGGCCAGTTCCAATCTGCAGCAGGTCTTTTCAACCGCATCGGGCATTGCGGATCAGGCACTGTTCCTTACCGACCTGATCGCATTCTTCGACATGGAGCCAACCGTGCACTCCAAGCCCGACGGTCTGTTGATGCCGGAGCCCGTCCGCCTTGGCTTCGAATTTCGCAATGTCTCGTTTACCTATCCGGGAACGGACAGGACCGTGTTACACAACTTCAATTTCACTCTCGCGCCCGGAGAGCGCATCGCCCTGATCGGCGAAAACGGCCAGGGCAAGACCACGGTAGTCAAGCTGATAACGCGCCTCTACGACCCCACAGAAGGGCAGATCCTGCTCGACGGTGTCGATCTCCGCGAATATTCCCTCGAGGACCTTCACCATCACATCGGCGTCATCTTCCAGGACTTCATGCGCTTTGAAATGACAGCGCGTGAAAACATTGCGGTCGGCCGTATTGACCATCCAAATCGACAGACCGACATAGATGCCGCCGCTCACAAGAGCCTGGCCGATACCGTAGTGAGCAAGTTTATTTACGGCTACGATCAGATGCTTGGACGCCGTTTTGAGGGTGGGGTTGAACTCTCCGGCGGCGAGTGGCAGAAGATGGCGCTCGCCCGCGCCTACCTTCGCGATGCACAAATGCTCATCCTCGACGAACCGACCGCGGCTCTCGACGCGCGCAGCGAGTTTGAAGTCTTCGAGCGTTTCGCTGAACTGACCCATGGCAAAATGGCGCTGCTCATTTCGCACCGCTTTTCCACCGTGCGCATGGCAGATCGTATCGTGGTCCTCTCCGGAGGCCGTCTCATCGAGGAAGGCAATCATCAGCAATTAATGGCCAGCGGCGGAGTCTACGCCGGCATGTTTGAGATGCAGGCCGCGAGCTACAGATAATCGCGGCGATCGAAGGGATAAGAAAGGCATCATCGTGCCGTCTTCAACAGGTCCAAACATATTCGAACACGCACTGCCGTCTACGGCTCCAGTTTTGGATATGCCGACCAGTGGCCTGCCTGAACAGCCCGCCACGACGGAGACGGAGCTGCGAGATCACGCTGATGCCCTGGCCCGGCAGTGGGAGATGGTGCCGGACGGCATAAGGCGAGCTGGATTTCCCGACCGTCTGAAGAGGTTACAAGCAAGATTGGCGGGCCTGCTGCGAATGTGCAGTGCAAGCGCCTCGACTGAGGAACTGACGCCACAGCTCGAACTGCTGGAAAGCACGCGCATGCTCCAGTCGGCGCTGATCGCTGGAGAAAACGCGAGCATGGCTCTTGCTTCGCTCCCGCACGTCCGCGTCGAGCACGTTCGCGAGTTACCTCGTGCGATGAACCTCGCCGAGGGATATCTCTCCGCAGCCCGTGGCATCTGGTCGCCCGAATCTCTCACAACGTATGTGCAGCAGGTTCAGCAACACAAAGCTCTTCAGCTACAGGAGGTCATGGCTCTACCGCAGACGCTTAAGCTGGCTCAGCTGGAGTTCATCCTCGATCGTGCGGACGAGGCCTTTGCTGCCGGCGACCTTCCACCCATTGAGCAGTCGCCTTTTTCCGCGATACTCCACAGTCTGCGACGCCTGAACCAGGTTGAGTGGCGCAATGTGCTTGAGCCGCTGGTTGCGTATGATGCCATACTCCGGCAGGATCCATCGAACGTCTTCGCGCACATGGATGATGAGTCGCGTAACGCCTATCATCTGCGCGTTGCCGAACTGGCCCGGCACAGCGATTGCAGTGAAGTAGAGACTACCCGGATTGCGCTCAATCTTGCACGCGAGGCCCGCCAGGGAGCAGATTCGGATCCCGGAATCGATCCTAACCACGATCCACGCCGCGTCCGTCGGATCACGCACATCGGCTACTACCTTTTTGCCGAAGGATTGCCCTTACTCTCCCAGCGCATCCGCTATCGCCCGCCACTGATCGAAAACGTGCGAGGTTTTCTCCGTCGCTGGAACGAGGATTTTTACATTCTCGGCATCTTAATCCTTTCACTCGCGCTCATCGTCGCCATTATTGCGCCGCTGGTCCCGCATCACGCCTTTTGGCCGGTGATGGTGACGCTGATGCTTGCGCTTCTTCCCGCAACGCAAGGCGGAGTCGATCTGGTGAACAACGTTGTTACAGCGCTTCTGAAGACCGAGGCGCTGCCCAAGGTCGATTTCTCAAAGGGCGTTCCCGCGGATGCAACCACCCTCGTCGTTGTGCCCACATTGCTGTTACATGAGAAGCAGGTTCGCGAGTTGCTGGACGAACTGGAAGCTCGATATCTCTCCAACCAGGACCCGAACCTCCACTTTGCTTTGTTGACCGACCTGCCCGACACCGCCGAGCAGCCCTTTGACGAGGATCGCAATCCTCTGGTGGCGATGGCTGTGCAAAGCATCGATGATTTGAACGCAAAATACTCCCGCGCAAAGGGAGGCTCTTTTCTCCTTCTGCATCGTCATCGCGTCTTCAATGCGCGTCAGGGTGTCTGGATGGGCTGGGAGCGGAAGCGCGGAAAACTGCTCGACCTGAACCAATTCCTGCTGCATAACGGCGACAGCTTTCCGATCAAGGCCGGCCCCATCGACATTCTGGAACCCGTCCAATACGTCATCACTCTGGATTCGGATACGCAGCTTCCGCGCGGCACCGCTGCGCGGATGATCGGCACCATCGCGCATCCACTGAACCATGCCATCATCAATCCGAGACTCCGCGTAGTAACAGCAGGGTATGGCATCCTTCAACCGCGAGTGGGCGTCAGCGTCGCTTCTGCATCGCGTTCCCGTTTTGCATCCCTTTACTCAGGCGAGACCGGCTTCGATATTTACACACGCGCCGTCTCCGACGTTTATCAGGACCTCTTCGGCGAAGGCATCTTCGCCGGGAAGGGTATTTACGAGGTAAGCGTTCTTCATCAGGTGCTCGATCGTCGCTTCCCGCGGGACGCTCTCCTGTCCCACGATCTCATCGAGGGCTCATACGCCCGCGCCGGACTCGTGTCCGATATCGAGATCATCGACGACTACCCCTCTCACTACTCCGCTCACACCCGCCGCAAACATCGCTGGGTGCGCGGAGACTGGCAGGTTGCGCAGTGGCTCTTCAGCCGTGTGCCCGATGAATCGGGCCGACTTGTTGCGAACCCCATCAGTACCATCTCGCGCTGGAAAATCTTTGACAACCTACGTCGCAGCCTGGTCGAGCCCGTCACGTTCATCATGCTTGTCCTCGGCTGGTTCGTTCTTCCCGGCGGAGCACGCTACTGGACGGTTGCAACCTTGGTGCTTCTGCTCCTGCCCGTGCTAGTGCAGTTTGGCTTCAATCTTGGACGCGCCTTGCTCAACCTGAGTATTGTCGGCGCCCGCGAGAGCCTTTCCACCTTCACCTCCTCGTTCGGCTTTACTCTTCTGAATCTGACCTTCCTTCCGCACCACATGCTGTTGTCGCTGGATGCGATTACGCGATCGCTCACTCGAGCTTTCGTATCGGGAAAACGCCTGTTGGAGTGGGAAACCGCCGCGCAGGCTGAGTCCGGCGGTTCCAACACGACTCTGGACCTCTATCTCCAGATCTCTCCCCTCATCGCCTTTTTCATTGGTGTGTCACTCGCCCTCGACAACATTCGGTCGCTGCTTGCGGCTGCTCCTGTCCTTGTCCTTTGGAGCATGGCACCGCTCATAGTGATGTGGCTGAATTCGCCGCCTAACCAGGACGAGGGCCCGCTCTCCGCCGCAGACAGAATCTTTCTGCAACAGCAGGCCCTGCACACCTCGCGATATTTTTTGGAGTTCGGCGGCGAGCAGAACCACTGGCTAATTCCCGACAATGTCGAAGAGAAGAACACGCACCAGGTGCGCAAGCTGTCGCCCACGAATCTCGGAATGCTCTTCAACGCCAGGCAGGCCGCGCACGAGCTCGGCTTTCTCACACTTCCCGAATTTGCCCACGCCATGCGCGGAACTCTTGCCACCTACGATCGCCTGGAGAAGCAGCGCGGGCACATCTTCAACTGGTACGACATAGAAACCCTGCAGCCAATTGCTCCACTCACGATTTCCGCCGTCGACAGCGGAAACCTCGCGGCTTCGCTTTATACCCTACACGCGGGCGCACTTGATCTCCTCAAGCGTCCATTGCTAAGCACTGATACATTCGCAGGCTTGCAGCTGATGCAGGGTAGAACAAGTAAATCGCCTGCCGCCGAGAACGAGGCCACATCCGTGCGCGCTCTCATTCGATCGACCCTTGCATCAGTTATCCCGAAGTCGAACCACCAACCTGGTCTTGGTAACCCTCCAGACTGGATCGCGAGCGAGGCTACGCATCGCCGCTCGGCTCTGTCTCATTTCGTAGAGAACTATGTCCCGTGGCTGCTGCCCCAGTTCGCGCCGCTCTTGGAGTTGCCACAGCTAAGCGGTGACGATGACCGGAAGATCCCTCAACTGCATGCAGCACCCGAATACGCCGCCGCACTGGAAAGGCGGCTTGCCGAAGCCCAGAGCACAGCACCCGAGAAATCGCTGCTTCTCGCCGAATTGCTGGCGCTGCTCTCTGCCGCTAGGCCGCGGCTCGAGCAATTGAAAGCGGACATTGCCACCATCGCCTCCCAGGCCGAGAGCCACGCGGATACGATGGAGTACGGTTTTCTGTTCGTGGAGTCCCGCCAGCTCCTCTCTATCGGCTACGACGGGGGTACTGGCGAGCTGCACTCGGCATGCTACGACCTGCTTGCCTCCGAGGCCCGCATCGCTTCCTTCCTCGCCGTTGCCAAGGGAGACATCCCCCAGCGCTCATGGTTCCGTCTCGATCGCTCCCACGTTCTGGTAGATGGTCGTCCCGTTCTCCTCTCATGGACTGGGACCATGTTCGAATATCTGATGCCCGCACTCTGGATGCGTAATTTTCCCGACACACTGATCGCCCGTTCCCTCGATTCTGCCGTCCGGATCCAGCGCGAATATCTCCGCGGCATTCCCTGGGGCATCTCTGAATCGGGCTTCGCAAAGATGGATCCCCTCGGTCGATACAGCTATCAAGCCTGGGGCATTCCGGCACTGGCTTTGAAATACGGGGCTGAAGACGGCCCTGTGATCTCTCCCTACTCCAGCTTCCTCGCGCTGCCATTTCTGCGTAAGGATGCAATCGCCAATCTTCGTCGCATGGCGGCGATGGGCTGGAGAGGCGCTTATGGCTTTTACGAGGCAGCCGACTACACCCAGGGCAAGGAGCCGCAGCTGGTCCGTTCATGGATGGCGCACCACCAGGGCATGTGCCTGCTCGCCGTAACTAATCTGCTCAGGGACAACATCATTCAGCGCTGGTTCCACGCCGCTCCTCGCGTTCGCGCCGCCGAACTCCTTCTGCACGAGAGGCCGCTCAGCAAAGAGACGCTGAGGGAACTGGCAAAACGATCCAGAATATTGGAATCGGACCGCTCAGGAGCGGATGGGTCTATGATCCAGAGAGTTCAGCCAGAGGAAGAGCGTACCTAGGTTCTGATATGTCCTCGCTAAGAGTTTCGCTGAAAACTCTGCTTATTCTCGCGTCCCTTTTATCGGTATGCGAAGGCTCACCCGTAACGGCGCAGTCCTGCGGGACTACGGGTTTGGCGGTGCAGGTACTCGGCTCCGGCGGTCCCGAGTCGCAGGATAAGCGCGCGTCGACTAGCTATCTCATATGGGAGAACGGCAGCGCGCGTGTGATCCTTGACGCGGGAGGAGGCAGCGCTCTCCGCTTTGGGGAGAGTGGAGCACAGATGTCCACGGTGGACGTTTTTCTGTTCAGCCATTTTCATGTGGATCACAGCAGTGATTTCCCGGCATTGATCTTTTCTTCCTGGTTTGAAGACCGCAAGCGCCCTCTGCCGATATACGGCCCCTCAGGAAACAAGTACATGCCTTCCACCACCGAGTTTGTGAGTGCCCTCTTCAGTGAGCCGCATGGGGCCTGGCGCTATCTGAGCGATCTGGTAGAGCCGGGCGCGGAAGGAAGCTACACACTACAACCGCATAATGTTGCGGACAGCTCAACGCCGGTTCTCGTGTTTCGCAACGCTGACATGGCCCTGTACGCGGTGAGTGTCGTTCATGGTGCATTTCCCGCGATGGCGTGGCGAGTGGAGATCAATGGCAAGCGGATCGTCTTCAGTGGAGATACGAACGGAGAAGGGGATGGCCTGACACAACTCGCATCGAACGCAGACCTATTCGTCGCTCATAACGCTGTGCCGGAGGGCGCCACCGGGGTGGAAAGGCGGCTTCACATGCCGCCTTCCGTTATAGGAACGACGGCGGCGAATGCCCATGTCAAGCAGTTGGTACTGTCTCATCGAATGCTTCGGACACTGGGAAAAGAGAACGAGACCCAGGCCGCAATAAAGCGTCGATATTCAGGGCCAATCACATTCGCAAATGATCTCGATTGTTTTCTGGTAAAGTGAGCCTCTGACCACAGCATCCACCCAATTCCAGGTTACAGAGCATATCACCCTGCGCTCATTGTGAATCCGCAAGGAAGGTGCGAATCGCGGAAGCGCAGCATGCGCTCGGATGAGCTTTGCATTCATGAATCTATGAACAACAGCTAACTGGCTTTGAATGGATGAGTTACGAAGAAGACAATTAGAATTA
>JBAVYX010000418.1:0-20016 GCA_049588475.1 Silvibacterium sp.
CCCATCTACCTGGAGATGTCGAGCATCAATCCGGTCATTCTGCTGCCGGGTGCACTGGCGGAGCGTCCAGCGGAGATCGCGCAGGAACTGGCGGATAGCTGCCTTACAGTCGCCGGACAGGTCTGTACCTGTCCCAACCTAATCCTTCTGCTGCGAGGCGCGCCGGCGGACGCCCTGGTCGACCAAGTTGCGCAAGCGTTTCAGAATCGCGCGCCGCAACCGCTGCTGTCTTCTTCCGGCCTCACCCAGCTTCATGCTGGGGTGAAGTCTTTGGTCGAGGCGGGAGCGTCACTCCTCACCGGCGGAGAGGCCGTGCCCGGCGACGGCTATCGCCACGAAAACACGATGTTGAAGGCAACGGCAAGTCAGGTACTCGCAGCGGATGGCGCGCTCGAGCGAGAGGTCTTCGGCAATGTCACAACAGTCGTGACAGCTGATACGCCGGAAGAGCTGCAGCAGACCGTGGAGAGGCTCGAAGGGAGTCTTACCGGGAGCATTTACTCGGCGAAGTCGGGCGCTGACGATCCGATGTACGACACGATTGCGTCCGCTTTGCGCGAGAAGGTGGGACGAATGCTCAATGACAAGATGCCCACCGGAGTTGCCGTGAGCCCGGCAATGAACCATGGGGGACCCTATCCGGCGACAGGCCATCCGGGCTTCACCGCCGTCGGGATACCGACAGCCATGGTCCGCTTCGCTGCCCTGCGCTGCTACGACGGGGTCCGACAGGAGCGGCTGCCGAATATTCTGAAGGACAAGATTACCAACCCGTCCACATGGCGCTCGATCGATGGAGAGTGGGTGCGGGGTTAGCTGATGATTGGCACTCGAACGGCTGGCCGGTTCTCGAGAGCGTCGTGGACAATCTTCCGTGTTGCTTTCAGCTCCTCCCCGACAAGCTGGAGGCGCGGCGGACGCACACGCGCATTGCCCTCACCCAGCTCTTCCTGAACGAGCTTGATGAGCTGAATGAACTTGGGCACAGTATCCATACGGAGCAGAGGCAAGAACCAGCGGTACAACTCAAACGCATCCCGTGAATGTCCCTGAATCGCGTAGTCGAAGAGGGCTACGGATTCGGCAGGCAGCGCATTCACCAATCCTGCAATCCATCCTGTCGCGCCCGCGGCTATACCTTCGACAATCGCATCGTCGACGCCGACGAAGATACGCAGGCGGCCATCGGCGATCGCGCGGATCGCTGTGATCCGGCGCACGTCTGTACTCGATTCTTTGACAGCATGCAGATTTGCGTGCTCCGCCGCCAGCTCGCGGATCTGCTCGGGAAGAAAGTCTGTCCCATAGGCGACGGGATTGTTGTAGAGCATGCAGGTGAGAGCAGTCGCACTGAAAATCGCCGCCATGTGCGTCTTTGTCTCGCGCCAGTCGCCGCGATACACATATGGCGGGAGCACCATGAGGCCCGAGCAGCCAGCATCGGCGGCTGTCTTGGCGAGCGTCACCGCTTCTGAAGTGGATATTGCCGAGATTGCAGCTACGACTGGTGCGCGGCCATTGGCAGCTATGACCATGCTCTTTAGAATCGCCGTCTTCTCCTCGAAGGTGAGGGTCGAGGCTTCGCCGAGCGAGCCGAGCGAGATGATGCCGGAGCAGCCTTTCTCCAGCAGCCACTGCGCGTGGCGGATCATGAATTCGTGATCGACCTGTAGAGCAGCATCGAAGCAGGTAGTCATTGCGGGCATTACTCCATACCAGTTCATCGTGCCTCCTGCAGGGTTGGAGCTTGCATGGATGTGATCCGGGAGGGCAGATATGGGTCGATCGGGATCGCTGACGGTCGCGCGAGCAGATGATCGACGAGGAGCCGAGCCGTGCCCAGCGAAGTGGTGATGCCCAATCCTTCGTGACCAGTCGCCAGGAAGAGTGTGGGATCTTCAGTGGGTCCGATGAGCGGCAGCTTGTCCGGCGTTGCGGCGCGAAAGCCAGCCCATGAGCGAAGAGCGGTCAAAGACGGCAGGCCCGGCATGTAGAGCGCCGCTCGTTCCATCATGGATTGGATGATATGCGCGTCGACGCCAGACTCTTCTGCTCCGTACTGCCGGGAAGAGCCGATGAGCAATTGCCCGTTTATGCGTGGCTGCATGTTGAAGGCTACAGAATCGGCAGTAGATGAGTGCGCGCTCTTGAGGTAGCCCAGCTCGACGAGTTGATGGTTCACATATCCCGGATATCGATCCGTGAGGATGAGGTGGCCCTTGCGCTTTTTGATCGGGATTCCCGGAGTCAGCGCGGATGCCAGAGCGCCTGCTGCATTGATGATGTAGGCTGCGCGCAGCCCATCTCCGTTGTCGAGTTGCACGCGACCGTGAGATGCGCTGGTGACGGCGTGACCGATCATCAGTCTGGCTCCGAGCTTCTGCGCCTGGTCGATCAGGTGATGAGTCGCATTCAGGGGGTTGAGGACGGCGTCATTTGCCACAAGAAGGCCGCCATTGACCGGCCGGCGCAGATTCGGTTCGGCATCTGCTAAGGCGTTGCTGTCGAGCGTCTCGCAGGAGATTCCGTGCCCGGTGTAATAGACGAGTTTCCGCCGGACTTCGGCCATTTCGTCTTCATCGGCTGCGATCCAGATAGTGCCTGGGCGATAGTATTCAACAGAGGCAGGCAGTTCGGACGCCAGGGCGCTCCAGAGGGATTGGGAATAGGTGGTCAGGGCGAATTGCGTCGGAGAGTCATCCATGACGACGACATGACCCATGGCTGCGCCGGTCGCTCCACTGGCAACCGTATCCCGCTCGATCACGACGACACTCATTCCGGCGCGTACGCATTCGAGGGCACATGCAGCGCCGACGATGCCTGCGCCGAGAACTGCGACGTCGTAGCTTGTACTCATTTTTGTATCCCCATGCAGAAGGGGTCGTTCGGGTCGAGCAGAAAAGTAGATTCGGCGGTCACGTATGCGGTGCCGGTGATGCTGGGGATTACTCTGCCGTTTTCCACGCGGATACTTCCCTCGAAGACCGTGCCGAGGATGCCGGCCTGTCTCCAGACCTCGCCGGGCGCGAGCTTCCCGTCCGCATATAGACACGCCATCTTGGCACTGGTTCCGGTGCCGCAGGGGGAGCGGTCGTACGCCTTTCCGGGGCACAGGACGAAATTAACGCTGTGGGCATCATTGGGGCTGCGGTCGTCAGAAATCTGAGGAGCGCTAAAAAGCTCAATATGATCGATTTCCAGGCCGTTTGCTCCAGTGATGTCCTGCTCTGCGAGCGCTTGGCGGATGGCCCAGGTGTACTCGGTCAACTCATCGACATTTTCGATGGACAGTACTTTTCCGTGCTTTTCTACGAGGTAGAACCAATTGCCGCCCCACGCGATGTCTCCATATATCTGGCCATGCCCGGGCACGTCGACCGGAACCGAAACACCAGTTCGAAAACTGGGGACGTTTTCGACGGTGATTTTGCCTGATGGATGGAGGGTTGCGGTGACGACTCCGACCGTTGTTTCAATGCGATGGACTCCAGGGGCGATTCTGCCCAGGCGTGCGAGCGAGGCGATGAGCCCGATAGTGCCGTGGCCGCACATTCCAATGTATCCGACATTATTGAAGAAGATCACGCCAGCGGTGCAGGATTTGTCGACCGGCTCACAGAGAAGCGCACCGACGATGACATCGGAGCCTCGTGGCTCATTGACGATGGCGGTCCGGAAGTCATCATGCAGGCACAGAAAGCGGTCCTTGCGATCGGCCAGTGGGCCAGTGCCGAGGTCGGGTCCTCCGTCGATGACGAGCCGCGTAGGCTCTCCGGCGGTGTGAGAGTCGAGGATAGAAACGCGGCGTGGGGCAGTAGTCGATGGCATTTCGTAATATCTACACTATCGCCGAGAGGCTGGATTTGAAAGGTATCGACGGCGTCGAGTCCCGTCAAAGAACAGGAAAGGGGCCGCGCAGAAATGGTACATTGGCATTCTGGATTTATTCATTTGTGCGGTTGTCTGGAGGATTGAGTGCGAGTGTCTGAGGGGGTTCAAGTGAGAGTTTCCGTGTTGGTTCTGGCTGCGACGCTCTTAGGGGCATTTGTGACCGGATGCGAGACTGGCCGGACCAACAAACTGCATTCCCCGTTGTTAAGCGTCTCCGATGAGACCACGACCGGCAAACAAGACCCAGATCTCGCCGGCAACCCGCAAGGCCAGCCGCCGGTTCCGGGCTCTCCCACCGCAGCCGGCCCAGATGGCAAGCAGCCCTATGACTCCGCCTATGCACGTTCGGGTCCTGGAGCCGAACACGGAACGGCAACTCCTCCAGCTGAGCAGGAAAAAGACAGGTTTGTGCGGCAGTAAGCCGTCTCATGCGACTAGGCCGCGAGGCTTGACGTTCTCGCGAATGAACTTCACTGTCGCGTCGAGCGAAGTTCCCGGCCCAAAAATTGCGGCAACGCCCTGAGCCTTCAGGAATTCGATGTCCTGCTGCGGTATCGTCCCGCCCAGAACGACCAAAATGTCTGCGGCTCCGCGCTCTTTCAGCATCGCTGTCACACGCGGCACGATGGCGTTGTGCGCTCCGGAGAGAATGCTCAGGCCTACGCAGTCCACATCTTCCTGCAAGGCGGCGTTGACGATCATCTCCGGCGTCTGGCGCAGACCCGTGTAGATGACCTCCATTCCCGCATCGCGCAGCGCGCGGGCGATCACCTTGGCACCGCGATCATGGCCGTCGAGCCCAGGCTTGGCGACGAGGACGCGGATTGGTGTAGTGCGCTTAGTCATAGGCGACTGGTGAGCATATCACGTCGAGGGCCCGGGCGTTCAGCTAGGACTGCATGCTGCAAAAGCTTGGCGTTCGGCGAGAAATGATTTTCAATCGGTCGGGTAGATCGATTGGAGACACGATGACGGTTCATCGCAGAGACTTATTGAAGTTTGCGGGGAGCGGGTTGGGTTTGGCCGCCGTGCCCTTGGCGGCAGCAGCGGCGAGCCATGCAACGTCTGCGCCGGATGGTCAGAGCCTTGTAGGCTGGCTAAACGTTCGTAGTTTTGGAGCAGTCGGCGATGGCAAGACACTGGATACGCCGGCCATCAACAAGGCGATCGAGTCTGCGGCATTGGCTAATGGCGGGACGGTCTTCTTCCCGGCGGGCGTTTATGCGAGCTACTCGATCCACCTAAAGAGCAATGTTTGTCTCTACCTAGACCAGGGTGCGACGATTCTGGCAGCCTCGACGCCCCTCGATGGCACTGCTTCGGGCGGCTACGATGCAGCCGAACCGCAGGGGGCGTGGGAGCCGTATCAGGACTACGGGCATAATCACTGGCACAATAGCCTGATTTGGGGTGAGTCGATCCATGATGTCTCGATCCTCGGGCCAGGATTGATCTGGGGCAAAGGTTTGAGCAGGGGTCACGACCACGAGAAAACCTTGCCCGACACCACAAAGCCAGGAGTAGGCAACAAGGCCATTGCCCTCAAAAACTGCCACAACGTGATCCTGCGCGACTTTTCGATTCTCCAAGGCGGATGGTTCGGCATTCTGGCCACCGGGGTCGATAACCTGACCATCGACAACCTGAAGATCGATACGAATCGCGATGGCATGGACATCGACTGCTGCCGAAATGTCCGCGTGTCGAACTGCACCGTGAATTCTCCGTGGGATGATGCAATCTGCCCGAAGAGTTCGTATGCGCTGGGCTATGCGCGGGCGACTGAGAATGTAACGATCACCAATTGCTATGTGACCGGCGATTACGAGTTGGGCTCCCTGCTGGACGGCAGTTGGAAGCGCATTCCTGCAGGCGCCATCAAATATTCAACCGGGCGCATTAAGCTGGGGACGGAGTCGAATGGCGGCTTCCGAAACATCACGATTTCGAATTGCGTCTTTGAAAACTGCCGCGGCTTCGCGCTCGAGTCGGTAGACGGCGCATTATGCGAAGACATCACCTTCACGGGTATCGCCATGCGCGGGGTGGTCTATGCGCCGCTCTTCCTGAGGCTCGGGATGCGCATGCGCGGACCGCAGGGCTCGGCGGTGGGCACTTTGAAGCGGGTAATGCTGAGTAACATTATGAGCTCAGGCGCGGGCATGCTGCCGTCGATTTTGAGCGGCGTTCCCGGGCACAATATCGAAGACATCAAGATCAGCGATGTTTATTTCGAGCAGCAAGGCAGCGGCTCGGCTGCGCTGGCGGCGATTGAGCCGCCGCTCAAGGAGAATGCGTATCCCGAGCCCACGATGTTCGGCGACTTGCCGGCGACGGGACTCTTTATCCGCCATGTGAAGAATCTGGAGATGAGCAACGTTGAGATTGCGACGGCACAGGCGGACGCACGACCCGCGTTCTGGCTGGCCGATGTGGATGGAGCGGACTTCTTCCGGGTACGCGTGCCGAATGGAGCGCCGTCATTCGATTTGCGACGCGTGAAGAACTTCCGCAGCTTCGGCAGTCGCTCCGTCGGGGATGTGTCGTTCGAGAGTGTTGAGGCGCGCAAGGTTTAGAGCGGAACCTACGTCCGAAATCCCTGATGCAGGGCATCTGGTTGTTCGCTACTTGTCGCGTGCGACAACAAAGTCAGGAACCCAGAGCAGGGCGCGCTTGAAGTCGGAGTCCGGCAGATCGCTGAGTGCCGTACGGGCCGCTTCTGCATATTGGAAGGCCGTGTTCATCGCGTAATCGACTGACCCGTGACGGGTGAGGACGGCAAGAATCTCAGCGTGGGTGACGGCGTCGAAGTTCTGGTCGGTAAGGACGGTTTGAATGGCGGCGCGTTCGGTTTCGGTGCCGTTTTCCAGGGCATGGATGACGGCGAGTGTGGCTTTGCCTTCGCGCAAGTCGCTGGCGACGGGCTTGCCGAGCACTTCTTCCGTGGCGGTGAGATCGAGCACATCGTCGACGATCTGAAAGGCCATTCCCAGGGAGCGTCCGTAGTCGCCCATCTGTTGCTCAGTGCCTTCATTGGCCAGGGCCAGGACAGCACCGAGGCGCATGGAGACTTCAAAAAGGCAGGCGGTCTTCCGATAAATGAGGATGTTGTATTCGTCTTCAGTAATCGACTGACCGAGCCTTTCCATCTGCAGCAGTTCACCCTCAACCATTTGCTGAGTGAGGCCGATGAGCAGGTCGAGCACTCGAAAATTACGTTCGTCGAGCGCGACCCGGAAGGCCTGCATGTAAAGCCAGTCGCCGGCAAGCACGCACTTGGCATTGCCCCAGGTGGTGTTGGCCGAGGGGCGGCCGCGGCGTGTGTCGGCGGCGTCGATGATGTCGTCGTGGACGAGAGTGGCGCTATGCACCATCTCCACGACAGCGCCGAGGCGGATCATACCGTCGCCGGAATAGCCCTGCGACTTGGCGGAAAGTAGCAGCAGCGATGGACGGATGCGCTTGCCGCCCCCTTCGCGCAGGTAATCCGAGATTTCCGTAATCGCGGCGACAGAGGAAACGGCGTCGGCGCCGAATTCACGCTCGATAGCGCGCAAGTCATCGCTGAGTAGATCGAAGACTTCTTTCGCGGTCGCTATGGCCAGTGTGCTCACTAGGGCTGGTTAGGTTCGGTGCCTTTCTTAGTTTGTACGGTAATTCGTAAACTGCATGTCGATGCCGAAGTCGTGACCCCGCAAAAGAGCAATGACTTCTTGTAGAGTATCGCGATCTTTGCCGCTGATGCGCACAGTATCACCCTGAATCGACGCCTGGGCCTTTTTCTTCGAGTCCTTGACGAGCCGCACGATCTCCTTGGCCTTCTCCGAAGCGATGCCCTGCTGGAGTGTGATTTTCTGCCGTACGCTGGAGCCGGAAGCCGGTTCAACTTTGCCATAAGTGAGGTTCTTGAGCGAAATGCCGCGCTTGACCAGCTTCTGCTGGAGGATTTCCGTAACAGCCTTGAGCTTGTATTCATCGGCCGAGGCAAGCTGGATGGCTTCGTCGCCTTCGAGGCGGATTTCGGAGTGCGTATTCTTCAGGTCGAAGCGATTGTGGACCTCTTTCGAGGCCTGATCGATGGCGTTGCGGACTTCCTGAATGTCGACCTTGGAGACGATATCGAAGGAATTGTCGGATGCCATGGGTTGTTCCTCCTGCTTAGATTATCCGCTTCCCGCATTTATCTCGGGATCAATGAGCATTATCCGTTACCACTGTTGTACCGAAAAAGCGGTGAAAGTTTTCAGTTGTACGCAAAGCGGCTTCTTCTGGCGCGATGGACTTCACCGCAGCGACCTTCGCGGCGACTTCGGCGACCCAGGCCGGCTCGTTGCGCTTGCCGCGGTTGGGTACCGGTGCGAGGAAGGGTGCGTCGGTTTCGATGAGCATGCGATCGAGGGGAACCTGCGCGAGCACGTCGCGGATGGGTTGTGCTTTTGGAAATGTAATATTGCCGGCGAAGGAGATAAGGAAGCCGAGGTCCATGGCGCGGCGGGCGTGCGCCCATTCGCCGGTAAAGCAATGCAGGATACCGCCGAGCGCGGTTGGTGACCATTCGGATTCTAGCGTGTCCAGGATGTCGTCCCAGGCGTTCGTGGAATCGTCCGAAGGCCGGCAATGAATGATGATCGGCTTCTTGTGAGCCGCGGCGATTTCCATCTGGCACGTGAAGACAGCCTTCTGCACGTCGCGCGGTGAATGGTCGTAGTAGTAATCGAGGCCGATTTCGCCGCAGGCCAGGACTTCCGGCTGCTCCAAAAGCTGGTTGAGTTTGGTGTAGGCAGCATCATGAGCAAGCCGGGCTTCGTGAGGATGGACTCCAGCACTGGCATAGATTTTGGGCACGCCCGGCCGCTTCGCGTACTCGCGGGCGAGGTCGAGCGCCTGGTGCATGGTGTCCGGCCCTTCGCCGATGCCGATCGAGAGTATGGTTTGCACGCCTGCATCCCACGCGCGGGCGAGCAGCACGTCGCGGTCATCGCCGTAGCGCGGGCTGTCGAGATGGGCGTGGGAGTCGATCATTATTTGAAAACGCTCACCTTACTTCAGCCGTGCGCCGATCTCGACGTCTTCAAGAAAACCGGCGAGGACGGGTTTGCCGGCTTCGCCCAGCGAGGCGGCGACGATCATGCCGTTCGATTCGAGTCCGCGCAGCTTGCGCGGAGCCAGGTTGGCGACAATCACCACCTTGCGTCCTACGAGCGACTCGGGCGTATAGGCCTCGGCGATGCCGGCGACGATCTGACGCTGCTCATAGCCGAGATCGACTTCGAGACGCAGCAGCTTGTCGGCCTTGGGCACGCGCTCGGCGACCTTGATCTGCGCAACGCGGAGCTCGACTTTGAGGAAGTCGTCGATGGTGATCTTGTCGGATACGGGTGCGGTTACTGGAGCAGGCGAGGCAGCGGGAGAAGCAGCAGCGATCGACGGCGGTGCGGATTCATCTCCGGCTGCGACCGCGAGGCCGGCCATTTCAGCAGGTGCTGGTAGGGCTACCGTGTTTGTGCCTTCAACGGGTGTTGGTTCAACGACTGGAACCTTAAGTTCGGAGGGGGCGTTGCTCTGTTCGATTTCCTGCATACGGGTGATTGCGTCCTTTTCTGCGCGTGGGAAGACGGGGCCGATTTCGCTCAGCTTTGTTCCGGGTTTTAGGCCGCCCCAGGTTAGATTCTTCAAGTCTGCTGTGTGGATGTCGCCGAGGCCGAGCTGTGTCCAGACTTTTGCGGCTGCGTCGGGGATAACCGGATACACGAGCGTGGTAATGATGCGGATGGATTCGGCGGCGGTGTAAAGGACAGTAGCCCGGAACGCACGCTGCTGTTCCTCGGATATGTTCTCAGGCTGTTTCCACGGGGCGCTAGCCGTGAGATAGCCATCAACAGCGGCAACCATCGCCCACGCACCTTCGATTGCGCGCGAGAAATCGAGGCTATCGAATGAGCGAGTGCACGCTGCAATTGCGTTCGGGGCTTCCGTCGCAATTGAGTCTGCTTGAATGCCGACTGCTTCCGGCACAACTCCGTCAAAATACTTCCCGATCATGGTTAGCGTCCGGCTGACGAGGTTGCCGTAGCCGTTGGCGAGGTCGGAGTTATAACGCTGTACCAGTGCGTCGAAGGAGAAGCTGCCGTCCTGACCGAAGACGATCTCGCGCAGCAGGAAATAACGCAGCGCGTCGGCTCCAAGCACGTCAAGGATGGTCTCTGCGCGAACGATATTGCCGCGCGACTTCGACATTTTGCTCTCTTCGAAGAGCAACCATCCATGAGCAACGACGCTCTTAGGCAGTGGTAGTCCGGCGGCCATGAGAATTGCAGGCCAGTAGACGCAGTGGAAGCGGGTGATCTCCTTGCCGACAATGTGCAGATCAGCGGGCCAGTACTTCTCAAACTTAGCCTTATCTGCCGGGTCGTCGCTGCCGTAGCCGATGGCAGTGATGTAGTTCGCCAGCGCCTCCATCCACACATAGATGACGTGTTTCTCGTCTCCTGGAACGGGGATGCCCCACTTGACGCTGGTACGGCTGACAGACAGATCCTTGAGGCCGGCTTTGACGAAGGAGATGACTTCGTTGCGCCGCGTCCACGGCCGTATGAATTCTGGATGGGCCTCGTAGTATTCGAGCAGCGTGCGCTCGAAGGCCGAGAGTTTGAAGAAATAGTTTTCCTCGTTGACTGTCTCCGTGATGCGCCCGCAATCAGGGCAGGGCGCGCCCGGCGGAACATCGACGAACGCTTCGTCGGAGACACAGTACTGGCCGGTGTAGGAGCCCTTGTAGATATATCCGCGGTCCTTGAGCAGCGTGAAGAGCTTCGCGACTCCGCGCTTGTGGCGCGGCTCGGTGGTGCGGATGAAGTCGTCGTAGGTGAGGCCCATGCGGTCCCACAGAGCGCGGAACTGCGCCGAAAACTGATCGGTAAACTCCTGTGGGCTCGAATTCGCCTTCTCGGCCGAGCGCTGAATCTTCTGCCCGTGCTCGTCGGTTCCGGTGAGGAAAAAAGTATCCACGCCTAGGGCGCGTTTGCGCCGCGCGATCACATCCGCAACCACCGTGGTGTAGGTTGTTCCGATGTGCGGGCGGGCGTTGACGTAGTAGATCGGCGTAGTGAGATAGAACTTATTTGACATGCGGGGCAGTAGATGCGCGATCTTGCGATTGGATTCTTCTTTCACAATCTTAACAGGATGCGTGCGTTCCCCGGAGCGGCGGCGGGCCAACAGATGAGGGGAAGAGTGTGTAGAATCAGCCAAGAAAATCAAGGAATTTTGAGAAGCCTGCAGGTGTTGCGAACGTGTACTTGAGACAGCAGAAAAGGCTCGAAGAGCGGCTCCGCGCAGTTTTACGCGAGCTATATCAAATCGAAACCGAGAACTTCGTCATTGAGCAGCCGCCGGAGATCAAATTCGGCGAGTATGCTCTGCCGGTAGCATTTGAGCTCGCTCGCAAGCTGCGCAAAGCTCCGCGAAAGATAGCCGAGGAACTCGTCGGCGCACTGGGCTCGGTCGAGGGTTTTGCGGGCTTCGAGGTCGCGGGTGCCGGGTACATCAACGCGCGGCTGAATCGCGGCGCTGCGGTGCAGGCGGTTGCCGCTAGCGGCGAGCTTGAGACGTCGAGCGAGCATCTGCATTCGCTGGTCGAGCACACCAGCATCAACCCCAACAAAGCCGCGCATGTGGGGCATCTGCGCAACGCGATTCTGGGTGATACCTTTGTGCGGCTTCTACGCGCGGCGGGGCAGAAGGTCGATATCCAGAATTACATCGACAATACCGGCGTGCAGGTGGCAGATATCGTCGTGGGATTGATGCATCTCGAGAGCTTATCGCTGAGTGACGTGCAGGCCCTGATGACGCGGCTGTCCGAGGCCGGCGAACGAATCGATTTCTACTGCTGGGATCTGTATGCGCGCGCTTCGCAGTGGTACGAAGGGGATCCCTCGCAAAAAGAGGCACGCAAAAAGGTTCGGCTGGACACGCTGCATGCGATCGAGCACGGAGGAAACGATGCCGCGCAGATCGGTGAGTTGATTTCGACGGCGGTACTCCGGCGGCATCTGGAAACGATGTTGCGGTTGGATATCGAGTACGACTTTCTGCCGCGCGAGAGCGAGATTCTGCGTCTCCATTTCTGGGAAAGCGCCTTTGAGCAGTTGAAGGCTAAAGGCGTGCTCTACTTCGAGACCGATGGCAAAAACAAGGACTGCTGGGTGATGAAGAGAGGTACTGGCCGTATGGGCGGTCTTTCTCGCGAGGACAGCGACGAGCTGGACGAGTCCGGGTGGGCCAATGGTCCTGACGAAGATGCTAAAGTGATCGTCCGCTCGAACGGCACAGTAACGTATGTCGGCAAGGACATCGCTTATCACCTGTGGAAGTTTGGGTTGCTGGGGCGCGATTTCGGGTATCGGCCCTTCTTCGAGTATTCCGACCGCGAGTGCTGGATTTCTGCGGAAAGCGGCGAGGCCGACCATCCGCACTTCGGCGGCGCTCAGGCGATTTACAACGTGATCGATTCACGGCAGGCCGATCCACAGGCGAATGTGATCGAGGCGCTGCGCGGGCTGGGATACGCCGAGCAGGCGGCGCACTACACGCACTTCTCCTATGCGATGGTGGCGTTGACTCCGCGCTGCGCGCTGGAGCTGGGGTATGAGGTTTCCCAAGAAGACCAGGGACGGCCTTATATCGAGGTCTCGGGGCGCAAGGGCTTCGGCGTGAAGGCGGATGACCTGATCGATAAGCTGATCGCCGCCACAGGCAAGGAAGTGGATGAGCGGCATCTGGAACTGGACGCCGGGGAGCGCGGGCAGATTGCGAAGGAGATCGCCGTCGGCGCCCTGCGTTACTTCATGCTGAAGTACACTCGAAATTCGGTGATTGCCTTCGACTTCAAGGACGCGCTCAGTTTTGAAGGCGAAACCGGACCATATATCCAGTATGCGGTGGTGCGGACACGCAGCATCTTCCGTAAGGGAGAGACGACTCCCGAGCAGGTGCTCGCGGATGTAGGCGAGGTCGACGCAGCGCCCTTCCTAAGCGGCGAGGACGCCGAAAGCATCTGGCGAGTGTGGCTGCGTGCGGCGAAAACATCTCTGCTGCTTGATCAGTGCATTGCCACAGCTGAGCCTGCTTACCTGGCGAAGCATGCGTTTCAACTCGCGCAGGACTTCAGCAATTTCTATCGCAAGCATCACATTCTGACCGAAGCCGATCCGGAGCGGAAGAAATTTCTGTTGGCGACTGCGGCTGTGGCACAGCGGGAGCTGATCCGGTCACTGAGCTGGCTGGGAATTAGTGCTCCGGAAGTGATGTAAGGAGGGCGTAGCGATAGAAGTATAGAAAGGCGCTCCTGCGGGAACGCCTTTTGTGCCCTTTACGGTTACATATTATTGGATCGGCTGGCCAGCCGCGGTCATTTGGTTCAACTGCTGCTGGTTGAACTGTTTCAGGTCTTCAGGCAGCGGCGCATAGTTGAGTGATCCCGCGATAGCCTGGCCATCGGTAATGATGTACTGAAAGAAGCTTTTGAGCGCAGAACGCTTGGCCTTATCCGGACCGTCCTTGGGGATGATGAGGAAGCTGAGGGTGGCGATGGGGTAAGCGTCGGTGGCGGTAGCGGGTGGGTTGACGATCGGCTGCCGAGGATCCTGGCGGAGCTGGCTGGTGAACCCATTGATGGCGGCGGTCGTGCTCTGCAAAGTTGGTTCAATGAAGTTTCCGGCCAGATTCTTTATCCTCGCCACGGGAAGGTGATTCTGCTGGGCGTAGGTCAGCTCCACGTAACCGATGGCGCCGGGAGACTGGCGAAGCTGGCCGGTAACGCCCTCGCTGCCCTTGCCGCCGAGTCCCACGGGCCAGCTGACATTGGTGCCCTTGCCCACCTTGGACTGCCATTCGGGGCTGATGGCGGAGAGATAGGTAGTGAAGGCGTTGGTAGTTCCGCTGCTCTCCGCGCGGTGGACGACGACGATCGGCTGCGCGGGAAGACTCATCCCCGGATTGTCCTTGGCGACAAGCGGGTCGTGCCAGCTTTTGATGGTTCCGAGATAGATTCCAGCGAGTGACTCAGGCGAGAGCTGGATCGGCCCCGAGACTGCCCCCAGGTTGTAAGTGATGCAGACCGGACCCGCGGTCTCGGGGATCTGAATAATGGGTGGCATGCTGGATAGCTGGTCATCCGCGAGAGGCACGTCGGAGGCGCCGAAGTCCACCGTACCGGCCTTGACCTGCTGGATGCCGCCGCCGGAGCCAATGGATTGGTAATTGATCTGGACCGCGGGATGGGACTGGGAGAAGCTCTGGATCCAGAGTGTCATAACCGGATAGACGAAGGTGCTGCCGGCTCCGGAGAGCTTGACGTTACTGGAGGATTTGCAGGCGGTGAGGGTCAGGACGGCGAGGGTGAGCAGGCATGCAGCGCGGAATCGGTTGTGCATTCTTCCTCCCGAAACTTGCAATTTTCAGGCAATGCGATATGGATGCGGGTTCGGGTTGGACCGGTCCGCATCAAGATAAGCTTTCTCAGGAATCGTAACCGTACGATTCTAACGGGGAAATCTGTGGCTGATTGTTTCGAAACGATGAATCTGCAACAGGCTCATTTTAATAGGTTTTTGAGGGCTGCCAGCAAATGCTCTGTTGTTAGGATGTACGATTACCATCTCAATACGAGGCAAGAGATGACGCGCTCATGGTTATTCGCGAGTGCCGAGCAACAAGGAAACAGGATGTTCACATTTTCGGAATTGACGTTGTGTGCTGGCTGGAACATTGGGCTGGCCCCGGGAAAGAGCGCGCTAAGAGCAATTTCAGAGGTTTCATGCCATGGTGGGAGAGCACGCAAGGTGGCTTTTTCTTTAGGAAAAAGCCACTTGAGTCCATCCACTCCTCAATAACCGTAACCCTGAATTCGCTATGACCAGCGCGCCTTTCACTTTCTGGGGTTGCACGGCATGCGAGCCCATCAGCCGGCAGCGAGTTCCTTAGCGCGTTGCGTGGCGCGCATGACAGCCTTGATGAGGGTGACGCGCAGGCCGCCCTCCTCGAGTTCGAGGATGCCGTCAATGGTGCATCCGGCGGGCGTTGTTACAGCGTCCTTGAGCAGGGCGGGGTGGTAGCCGGTTTCAAGCACCATGCGAGCTGCTCCGTAGGTCGTTTGTGCGGCGAGCAGCGTGGCGATATCGCGGGGTAGGCCGACTTTGACTCCGGCTTCGGCGAGTGATTCGAGAATGATGTAGATGAAGGCCGGACCGCTGGCAGAAAGGCCGGTAACGGCGTCCATGTGTTTCTCATCGACAATCACAGTTCGTCCAACAGTCTCGAAAATGCGGGTGGCGAAGGCCATCTGTGGCTCGGTGACGTAACGGCCGCGGCAGAGCGCGGAGATGCCCGCGCCGAGCATAGAGGGCGTGTTGGGCATGCTGCGAATAACTGGGATTTCGATGGCAGCGGCCTGCTCGATGGCGCCGGTCTTGACAGAGGCCGCGAAGGAGATGAGCAGCTTGCTGGTATTGAGCGCAGGCCCGATCTGTGCGATGAGATCAGGAACCTGGAAGGGTTTGACTCCGAGCAGGATGACATCGGCCAGCTCGACGACGGCGAGGTTGTCGGTCGTAACCTGGACGCCCCACTGCGCGGAGAGAGCGGCGGCGCGGTCGGCATGTGCGACCGTGGCGAGAAGCTGATCGGGGTGCAGAATCTGCTGCTTAAGGAAGGCCTGGAGGAGGATTCCGCCCATCTTGCCGGCTCCGAGCACGGCGACGCGTAGTTGAGATAAGTCTCGATCGATCGCAGCGGTGTTCATGGTTGTTCCAGAGTACAGGAGTCGGGTTAAGAGGCTCGAGGCGTTGTAGCCAGGCAAGTATGACGTAAGACTTGCGGATGTCACGAGTGAATTGGTTGCTGCGCCAGAGCGGCGGTTGCCGGTTTTATCAGCTTGAAGAGAATTGCGTTGATCAAAATGGTGACAAGCGCGGCGGCCAGAACGGCATTGTAGACACCGGAAGTAATGATTTCCGAGTGCAGTGAAACCTGGGCAAGGATGAAGGAAAATTCGCCGATTTGGGTGAGGCCGACGCCTACGCGCAACGCCGTCGATGAGGAATATCCGAAGAGGCGAACGATCGCGAACCAGACCACGAACTTACCGATCAGGATTAGCGCGACCAGGACAACGATCATCTGCCAGTTCGCCACCCAGGTGCTCGGATCGATGAGCATGCCGATGGTGACGAAGAAGAGGGCGACGAATGCGTCTCGAATGGGCAGGGTGTGCTCGGCCAGTTTGTGGGCGTAGCTGGAGCTGCCGAGGAGCATTCCTCCAATGAAGGCTCCGACAGCGAGCGAAAGGCCGATGGCCTCGGTGACGGCGGCGGTGACCATGCAGATAGTGAGAGCAAGGAGAATAGAGATTTCGTCGTTGCCGGTTCTTTCTGAGCGGTCAAGAAGCCGCGGGACGATCTTCCATGCCACAACGACAACGGGGATCAGCAGGAGAATAGCCTTGCCGATTTTCCAGAGGACCTGGCCGTACTGGGCGCCACCTGGAGAACCGAGGCTAGGGAGCAGAACGGTGAGAATGACGACGGCAAGATCTTCGACCAGAGTGAGGGTGATCATGACGCGGCCGTGCTCGGAACCAAGTTCGCCGCGATCAATGAGAAAGCGCATGAGCACCATGGTGCTAGCCACGGCGATTATGCAGCCGATGGCGATGCCCTGAGCAAACGGCCAACCAAGCAGCATGCCGGTGCCCATGCCAAGTCCAATGGAGAAAAGAATGCCGATGGGAGCGCCAATCAGCGCAACCCACTTCACCTGGAGCAGTTCGGGAATGGAAAACTCGATGCCGATGGAGAACATCAGTAGAATGACGCCCACCTCGGCCATGGTCTCGAATGTATGAACGTCATGGACTCGAATCCCCGGCGTAAGCGGACTGAGCACCAAGCCGGCAAAGATATAGCCGACAATGAGAGGCAAGTGCAGCCGCCAAAATATCAGACCGCCGATGAAAGCACCGGCAAAAACCTCCGCGATATCGCGAAAGATGAGCATGTGTTCGTTCATAGCCGCGGTCCACTCGGATTGGAGGTGCATCGCGAAGAGAAGTCTTGCACTGCGGAACAACCTCCTGAAGATAAGTCAGCGCTGCCGCAATAGCCGCAGAGAGCAAGGCGAACACGGTGCAGTCTACGCGAACACTGCCATTGATAGCACGCCTCGTCGTAGGCTATGTATTTACTACACCGTGAATCATAGCTTGCCTTGCTTCGCGCGTGGATTAAGACTGTTCGAAAAGAGCGGCACCTGGCACTCAACCTTGAGCCCAATTTGCTGCGTCGCTATTGGGTGGGTGCGGCCACTCGACGATGATCTTTCCTCGACCTTGCCGTCCCTTTAGCTCACCAGAATATACGTTGCGGCTTACCGGCCTCGACCAATCGCGGATTTTGAGCGGAGACGTCGAAGCGGAGGGCTCTCATTTGACCTATTTGGATTTCTGGCTTGCGATCCAGGTGTCGATACGCTGTTCGAGGATGTCGAGGGGCAGTGCGCCAGAGTCGAGGACCCGGTCGTGGAAGGCCCGGATATCGAACTTTGGACCGAGGACCTGCTGGGCGCGGGTGCGGAGCTCGATGATTTTGAGCTGTCCGATTTTGTAGCCCACTGCCTGGCCGGGCCACGCGACGTAACGGTCTACCTCGGCCTGAATGTTGGTGTCGTCCATCGAGGAGTGCTCGCGGAAATAGTCGAGCATCTGCTGGCGCGTCCAGTGCATGGAATGAACGCCGGTATCGACGACGAGACGGATGGCGCGCCAGGTATCGGCCTCGAGCCGTCCGTAGTCGGACCAGGGGTCCTGGTAAAAGCCGACGTCCTTGCCGAGGCGCTCGGAATAGAGAGCCCAGCCTTCGGTGTAGGCGGTGTAATCGATGTAATTGCGGAAGTTCGGAAGTCCGGAGAGCTCCTGCGCGATGGAGATCTGCAGGTGATGGCCGGGAATGCCTTCGTGATAGCTAATCGATTCAACGTTAGTTAGAGCTCGCTCATTGAACTTGTAGAAATTGACGTAGACGGTCCCGGGACGCCTGCCGTCGGGCGTTCCCTGCATGTAGTAGGCCTGAGTCTGGTCCTGTTGCATGTATTCAGGAACGGGCAGGACGACCAGCGGAGCCTTGGGCAGAGTTCCGAAGAGCTCGGGCAATTTGGGCCGCATCTGGTCGATGTAGTGGGTGTAGAGGCCCATGAGCTGATCGGTAGATTGCGCGTGCAGCTTGGGGTTGGAAGCGATTGAGGCGCAGCGAAGCAAGATCCTTGAAGCCAAGCTTTTGCGCAATCACGAGCATCTCGGCTTCGTTGCGTTTGACTTCCTCGAGTCCCAGCTGGTGGATGGCGGCGGGCGTGAGGTTGGTGGTGGTGCTCTGGCGGACGAGGAAGTTGTAGTACTTGTCTCCGCCGGGGGTAGCCCAGATGCCTGCGTCGGCGCGGCCTGCCGGGATGTAGGTCGCTGTGAGGAAGCGCGCGAACTGAGCGTAGGTGGGCAGAACCTGCTTATGAATGGCTTCTAGAACGGCTGCCTTGATGCGGGTCTGGTCTTCGCTGGAGATGCCGCCGGGAAATTTTTGCAGCGGCCTCGCAAAGGGGGTGTCTTCGGGCTTTTGCTGGGCGATGGCGTTGACCTGCACGAGAACCTTTTCGAGGATATATTTCGGCGGGACGCGGCCATCTTCAATGCCGGTCATCATGTTGGCGCTGATCTGCTGGAAGAGGGCGGGAATTTTGCCGAGGCGCGCGATGTAGTCGTCGTAATCTTTGACGGTTTCGAAAGCGAGGAGAGGAACCATCTGGGGCAGCTCGATATGCGGGCCCCACATCTGGGTGACGGGCATCTCCCAAGGCTGGAATTCGGCCTCCTCTTGCTGTTGGACGAGCTTGCGGACCATGAGATCGTGGCTGAGGATCTCCTGATCGGTCAGGCCGGTAGTGTCGATGGCGGCGAGGCGCAGGATGTAGTCGCGACCGCGAGAAAGCTGGTCGTTGTAGGCGGCGACGGAGTTGTCCGATAGCTGGTCGTTGTAGCGCTTGTCGCCGATGGCGGAGGCAAATTCGGGAGTGTGGCGGAGGCGGTCTTCCCACATCTCGGCGAAGAGGGTGTTGAGAGCAGCGCGTCGGTCTTCGAGCGAGACAGGAACAGCTGGCATGGTGGCGCTAGGCAATCTTTCAGTCGCAGCGGACTTGCTGACGGATTTCGGAAAGGTTTGAGCGAGAGCAGAGAGCGTTGCGAGGGCCACAAGGCCGAGCGAGAGAAATCTTTTCATTCAGTGTGACGGCGAGGACCGCTGAATCCAGTTTAGATGATTGAGAGACTAGCTGGTGGCGCTGCTGGAGTCGACCCTGTTGGGCTCGAGGAGACGATACAGCGTCGATCGGCTGATGCCGAGCAACTTCGCCGCGCGCAGCTTGTTGCCTGCCACACGGGCCAGCACCAAGTGAATGTGGCGAAGGATGGCACGAATAGGGTTAGGGTCGTCTTCGGCGGGCACGGATTGTAAAGCCTGAGGGAGCGGTGCGGGGCATAAGGCGGGGATAGCGATGGGACGGATCCATTGGCCATCACAATCGAAAGCGGAGTGTGGATAACGCTCTCCTGCGGACGTTCCTGACCAGGGATGCGAGCTGAGGCGAGGCAGCGTCAGTGGGGCAAGACCGCGGACAGGCTTGCCATGAATGGCGGAGAAGCGCTGCGCGAAGAAATCGGCCAATAGGCGATTCGCGTGCCTCCCTCATGAGAGGTGTGAGCGAGGCCAGCGAGGGGCCATGCTGGAAGAACTGGACCATTGGGTTGGGAATGAAGGGCCCCGCAGATGCGGGGCCGATATCATGCAGGGTCTGAGCGGCGAGCATTTTGCCCGTGCCGCTTTTCGCCTTCGATGGTAGCGATGCGCAAATGGCGGGCCGTGCATCGCATCTGCGAGGAGAGCCGCTGCATGAGCGGGCTACGCCCGACCATGGAGCCAAGGGTCCACTCCGGCCGCTCGCTGAGTACGATTGGTCCGGGCGCCGCCGGTGCGTGTGCCAGCAATCCTTCTTCGAAGCGTTGTGGCGAATACAACGCCCTCG